>CADBBB010000053.1:25702-33009 GCA_902792795.1 uncultured Spirochaetaceae bacterium
GGCCCAAAATTACCGACTGTACGCCCAAATCCTTGAGCATTTCTGTAGAAACTTCACCTGTGTGGGCTCCGTTGGCCGTTGCGGCCACGTCCTGGGCTCCCAAAAGGATGTTTGATCCCTTAAGGACCTGTCCTACGGCGTCAAGGTAAACAAAAGGAACGCCAACCATAAATTTGTTGGTCTTGCCCTTAAGAGCGGCGACCAAGTCCTGGGCCAACTTTACGGCCTCGGCCTTGCTCGTGTTCATCTTCCAGTTTCCTGCGATATAATGTGTTCTTGCCATTTTATGTGTCTCCTATAGTTACTTTGTAGCCAAGATAGCGATGCCGGGCAATGTTTTGCCCTCAAGGAATTCCAAGCTGGCGCCGCCGCCTGTAGAGACGTGGGTCATCTTGTCGGCCAACTTGAACTTGTTGACGGCGGCAACGCTGTCTCCGCCTCCGACTACTGTCATGGCTCCGCGGCCTGTGGCTTCGGCAACCAAGCGGGCAACCTGCTCCGTTCCCTTGGCGAAGGCGTCAAACTCAAACACGCCGACCGGTCCGTTCCAAACGATGGACTTGGCTGTAGAAAGAACTTCTTTGTAAGCCTCTACTGTCTTGGGGCCAACGTCCATGGCCATAAGGTTTTCGGGAATGTCGATGTTGTCAACGGCGACGGCCTTTGCGTCGGGAGAGAATTCCTCGGCGCCGACATGGTCAACCGGAAGGATGATCTTTACGTTCTTGGCGGCCGCGTCAGAAAGAAGCTTTTTGGCTGTGTCGATGAAGTCGTCCTCAACCAAAGACTTTCCTACATTGTGGCCCTGGGCCTTGAGGAATGTGTAAGCCATGCCGCCTCCGATTACGAGGGCGCTGGCGTTTTTCATCAATGATTCCAAAACCGCGATCTTTGAAGAAACCTTGGCGCCGCCGATGATGGCGACCTGCGGCTTGGGCGGGTTAGTAACCATAGGCTCGATGTTGGCGACTTCTTTTTCCATCAAGAAGCCTCCGACCGGCTTTTCTGACATGAACTTGGCGATTGTGGCCGTTGAAGCCTGGTCGCGGTGGGCTGTTCCAAAGGCGTCGTTTACGAAAATGTCGCCGTATGTAGAAAGCTCTTTGGCCATTGTCTCGCGCTCGGCGTCAACCTTGCTGGTCTCTTCCGGGTGGAAGCGGACGTTCTCAAGCATGGCGACGGCGCCCTGCGGCAAAGCGTCGATGGCGGCCTTTTGACCGAGAGCGTCGGGCAAGAATGTCACCGGCTTTCCAAGCTTTGAGGCAAAGTACTCGACAACCGGCTTCATGCGGTTCTTTCCGTTGATGAACTTTTCCTTGTCGGCGTCTGTCCAAGTCTTTCCGGCTTTTTCGGCCTTTTCCTGGGCCTTCTTCACATCCTTTTTGGGGTCGCCCAAGTGGCTCATCAATACGAGCGAGCGGGGGCCTTGCTCAAGAATGTATTTGATTGTAGGAAGGGCGGCCATAATGCGGGTGTCGTCCTGCACGACTCCGTCCTTCATCGGAACGTTAAAATCAACGCGCATGATGACGCGCTTGCCTTTAAGGTCAACGTCTTTGACTGTCTTAATCATATAATTTCTCCTTAAAAAATATGAAAATTTATGGACAAAATTATAGCGCGCCTTGCGGATTTTTTCAACTGAATTTGCGGAACTTTTAGCGAATGAGCTTGTCCAGGTCGGCGTTGAGCTTTAGATAGCTTTGCTTGTTGGGATTTAGGGCGATGACTTGGCGCAAGTAGTATTGGGCCTTGCGGTAGTCCTGCTTGTCAAAGTATATTCCGTACATGCGGAACAGGGCGTCGGAGTTTCTTGGGTTGGCGATTACCGCCGAGCGCAAGTCGGAAAGCTGCGCCGCCTCTCCGCCGGCCAAAAAGGAGCGCTGGTAATACAAAAAGCTTTTCATCGACGACGAGGCGGAGTTTATTGAAGTGTTAATGAAGCGCAAGGCCTGCGCGCTCCTGCCGGTACGGACCATGCTTTCGACATAATTTTGAACGGCCTTTTCGTCGTTGGGAAGGCGGTTGTAGAGCGCGCTGGCCGTGTCCCAGGCCTCGGCGTTGTAGCCCAGCGAAAGGCATATCCTTGTGTGCGCGCAAATCGCGTCAACGCCGGGATTGGGCCGGGCCATGATTTTTTTGCTGGCCGTGTAGCTTTCGGCCCACTTGCCTTCAGAAACGAGAGTCTGAATCAAAAAAGAAAGCGCCTTGGAATTTTCCGGCTCCTCGGCCAGAACTTGGCCCGCAAGCTGCGCGCCGGTTTTTCCGCCAATCAATGAGCCGCTTTCTCCGGCCAGTTCCGCGGCCGCCAAAATGACTTCCTTGTCGTTTGGATAAAGCTCAAGCGCTTTTTCTATCGTGGAAATTGCCAGCGGTGAATTTTTGTTCCATTCCTTTTGGACGCGGGCGCGCAAAAGCAAGTAGTCGCGCGCTGTGGAATTTGTGCGCGAGTAAACGTCAAGCAAGGACGTGGCTTTTAGGTATTCGCCGGTGGTGACAAAAATTTTGGCGCGGAACAAAACCATTTCCAAGTCGGCTGGATTTTGCTGCAAGACCAAGACGGCGTAGCGCTCGGCGGCCGCGTAGTCCATCACGTCGTAGGAGTTGCGCGCCAAAAGCTTCAGCAAGTCTATGCGCGACGGATAGAGGACAATAAGGCTGTCTGTGACGCTCTTGCTTTCTTCGTAGCGGCCGAGCGCGTTGAGACTGTTGGCCAGGCAAAAAAGAATTTCAAAGGCCTTGCTTTCTTGCGATGCGGCCTTAAGGCGCTCCACGGCGGCCGCGTCCCGGTCTGTCTTGGAATAAAGGAGCGCCAAAAGGTAGTTGGCCAACACGCTCTTGGGGCGCATGGCCAAAGCCTCGTTGAGCCTGGTCTCCGCCTCGGCGTAGTATTCGCTGTTGCTTATCGCGCCGCACAGCACGAGCGAAGGAAGGACGGTTCCCAAAAAATCCTTGTTGCCGGTGCTGGTGTCGTAAATGCCGTTTTTTGCGGAATCTATCGCGCCGGTGTAGGCGTTCCGCATCGTCACTTCCGGCTCGTCAATCTGAACGTTTTGAATTTGGCTGGGCCAAACGATTTTTAGAATTTCCGCTATGATGAACACAAGGACGCGCTCGTTCTCCGCGTAGTCGACGGTGGCTTTTTTTAGGGCGCCGTACGCTTGCAAGAGGGATTCGGCGGAGCCTTTCTCCACCATTTCCAAAACGCCCTTGTTTATTCCGGAAAAGTATCCGGCGCCTCCGCGATTTTTGTCAACGCTTATGGCGGTCACTTCGCCTTCAATCGCTTCCTCGACAGGTTCTTCCTTCTTGGACTTTTTTTTGGAAGAGGACTTTGACGCTTTTGCCAAGACAAAAGTTTGGTCCGCCGAATCGCCGAGGTAATAGTCGGCCGACCAAGATTCAGCTAAAAAGAGAAAAAGAAAAAAAAGGCAAAGAACCTTTTTTTGCATTTATCAGTCTTCCTCCGAAAAGAGAAGCGGCTCGTCGTCTTCGTCCTCTTGAATCATGGGGAACTTGTCCTTGGCTTTTTGCCGCGCGTAGTAAAGCGCTATTAGGGTGATTCCGCCGGCGATTAAAATCAAGGGCATGAAGCGCGAAAAAAATTCCCGCAAGTGAACTTTTATGATTTTTAGAGCGAACAGCAAAAAGAAAACTCCCAAGGCCGTGAGCGCGATGGAAGGAATGACGTAAATCGTCTTGAATTTTTTGTAGTGGAAGCGCCCCATCGGAAGCAGCGTGACTCCAAAAATGACTATGACCATTGGCCAAAACTGCTCAAATTGGAAGGTCACGGAATTGGCGTTTAGTATGAGCGACAAAAGCGAAAGGATGCAGAAATTGGCGAATATATAGAAAAGCGCGGGCTTTTTGAGCAAGACCGAAAAATAGACGATGGCCGCAGTAATCAAAACCAAAACGCAGTTCAAGGCAAAATGGTAGGGCGCGATTTGTCCGGCGGGCGGCATAAAGGCCCACGTAACTCCGACCAAAAACAGCAAAAGCCCCAGCGCGAAAACCGCCCCTTTTGACAACCTGCCGCCGCAACGGCCGGACAAACAGATAATAAACAAAAAAAAAGCGGCTCCCAGTCACGGGCGGCATCACGGAACCGCTCGATATCGTCGCTACGCGCTGGCCGCGCCTTGAAACTATTTACGCTGCCGCTATCGCGGCAGGCGCGGCCAGAGCATTTCCGCAATGCCGCCCGTTCCCTCGCGCCGCTTTTAGTTTTTTCAAAGCGTTTGTCCGGCCAATTGCTTGCCAACCAATAAAAAACGCGCGATTGACAGCGCTCGGAAGAGCGCAAGTGGATAGCTTCTTAAACAAAGCGGAACGTAGTGACGCAAGGAGGCGGGCGTCCGGCGAAAACTCTACGTCGGACGCATCTGCGACTGGGAGCGTTTTTGTTATTGATGGCCGGGGCAATATTGCAAAAAGGGCGGAAATGCGCTAGAATTTTTGGCCGATGAAAAAAGATTTTTGGCTAAAAGGCGCGGCGGTTCTTGGCCTGGCCCTTGTTTTGGGGGCGGCCCTTCTTTCCTGCAAAAAGGAAAATTCCACGGAAAAGGAGCTGGAAGGCCTCTTGAGGGAGCCCGGAATTTCCAACGAAAGCCGCTACGCGATAATAAACAGAATTACCGGCAAATGGCTCAAGGAGCAAAAATACGACGACCTTATTTTGTACTTGACCGACTACGTGGAACGCAACCCCGACGACAAGTACAACGCCTACTGGCTTCTGATGACCGCCTACACTTACATCCAATTGCGACAGGAGCGTGTGGCCGAATATTACTTTGAGCGCATCATCCGCGACTACCCCGACTTAAAGGTCAAGGACCGCTCAATCCACTTCATTTGCTTGGAGCGCCTGATTCAAATTTCCACCAACCACGAAAACCGCATAAAGTACTTCAACACGCTGATAAACCGCTTTCCGTCCAATGTGAGCATAACAGAAATGTATGTGCGTCTGGCGCGCGAATACGAGCAAATCGGAGAATGGACGAGGGCGCTAAAGACTTACACGATGTTTTTGGAGCAGCCGGACGCGAGCTCGATTCAAATCACCGACATGCACGACATTTACAACTACGCGCGCAACTTGATAGACTTCAACAACTCGCCCAAAAACTGGACATTCAAGTCATTGGACGCCTTGGCGGAAAACGTCAAGGGCGCCATAACCCGCTACCAGCCGCGCAAGCTGGACGAGTGCCGCTCAAAGGTGAATTTCTTTGCGGTCTCTTGGCGGCAGGACGACAGCATTCCCACAGGCTCAGTGGACTTTTCCATGAGAAACTTCATGCACGGAAACAGAATCACCGTGACGGAAGACCTTATCCCCGGCCCTTCGATAAACGAAGCGTATTTAAAGACCAAGGGCTGGACGCTGGCCGTTCCCACTTGGTACTTCTATTTTAGAAAAGTAAACTTTCCGGCGGACCCGGATATTCACGGAAATTGGGAATGGGCGGGAATCTATATCGGCGAAATGATGTAAAACGCTCGTGTTTTGGAACGCAAAACAAGAAATGCCGCTTGTTGGCGCTTGCCCTTGCGCTAGTTCTCGCGGCGCCAGCGTTCCCGACCCCCGAAAACTTTTTTCAAGACCAAGAGGCGCCGCAAGAGTTCGCGGCGGAGGACTTTGTTTCCGAATGGGGCGGAAGCGGCTTTTACACGGAGCTGGACTTGCCCGGCGCTTGGCGCGCGGAGGTGGAGCCGTACAGAAAGAGATGGCTTTCCGCATGGGGTCGCGCCGAGCTAAAGACGATTTTGGAAAACGGCGCGCGTTACAGGCATTACGTCCGCCGCCGCTTGCAGGAAGAAGGCCTTCCCGCCTGCATCGAATACATTCCTGTCATAGAATCCAGCTACAAGCCGCTCGCCAGCCCCGTCAGCGGAAAGTCCATCGGCCTCTGGCAATTTATGGAAAACAGCATCGAAAATTACTTGCGAAAAACAAAGTGGCTTGACGAAAGGCGCGACCCTTGGAAGTCCACAGACGCGGCCATAAAAAAGCTCAAGGCAAATTACAATCAATTTGGCGACTGGCTCTTGGCCATAGCGGCCTACAACTGCGGAGCGGGCGCGGTAAAAAGGGCGCTCAAAAAAACGGGGCAAAAAACTTTTTGGTCGCTAAGCGAGCGCGAGCTTATTCCCGGCCACGCGATCGCCTACGTTCCAAACCTTTTGGCCGTAAGCGACATAGCGCAAAATTCCTTTTGGTACGGCGTGGACTTGCCGGAAGCTTTTTTTGACGCGGAGTCCTATTCCCCTTACGACGACTTTGACTATTTGCAAGTGAACAAAGCCGTTTCCTTGCGGGCGCTGGCCAACGAAACGCGCATGGACCCCAAAATTCTTTTGGAGCTCAACCCCGCCCTGCTCTACGAAACCACGCCGCCCGACGAAACCTACGAATTGCGGCTTCCGCGCGGAATGAAGGCCGCCGTCCAAGACGCCATTTTTAGCCTTAACAAGAAGGAAGAATATGCCGATAGTAAATAAGATGAAAAGGAATTTATTTTTTTACAAAAAAGCGGCGGCCCTTTTGTGCGCGTCGGCAGTTTTGTCCGGCGGCCTTTTTGCCCAGCAAAAAAAGAACGATCCAAAGGCGCCCTTGGCTTCCACAAGCAAGGTCAACTGGATAGACAAAACGTTCACATCCAACATCACCCTTGACGTCGACAAGGCCGGCATTCCCATGCCGAGCGGAAAAAATTCCGCGGTGAACACCGTGTCGTCGCGCCTTCCCAATTTGATAAAAGATCCGCTTTTGACCATTTACGTCGATTCAAGCAGGACATTGGGCGACTACATTTTGGAACGCAAGCTTTCGCTTTCGCGCATAACGGACATAGTGGAATCGGGAAACAAGACGCTCGGCTACTTTGACAACAAGACCTCGCTTTTTACGATGGACCACAAGCTTTTGCTCAACCAAATCGGAAGCCTTTTTGTCCGCCACCAAACGCCTTACGAACGGCGCAAATCAATAGAAACAATTTCTTCGCGCCCCTACACCGGAATCATCATCGACGCGCGCGGAAAGCTTCCTGTCCACGGAGAATTTGTAGAAGCCCAAGCGGAGCCGTGCCTCTTTCCGCGAGTGTGGAACGAGAACATGGAAATCGTCTACGAGCGCAACATGATTGAAAGCTCGGAAGTAAAACAAAGCGGCGTAGGCGGCTACGATTGGAGCGACGACGAAAGCCGCTACAACAAGCGCGTCGGGGCCGACCCCCTGCGCATTTCGGCCAAGCAAATTTTTGGACACAACCGCACCGACCTTGTGATAAGCG
>CADBBB010000054.1 GCA_902792795.1 uncultured Spirochaetaceae bacterium
ATCGGATGAATATCTTACCTTTGACAGCGTTAAGTTCCACAAAAAGATGGGCTTTAAAACTGTCGGTCGCTTCCATTCATGCGGAACAAAATTCGACAGATGGTATGACATGGTCTATATGGAAAAAATTTTAAAATAAAAAAACTCTTGACAAGTTTACTTTGCGCGCTTATAATCTAACTCATACCAAGTGTACTTGGCACGAGAGGGCGATTATGACTTTGCAAAAATTCCGCAGGCTTGCGCTTATCATCAGCATGCTGCTTTTTCCGATTACGATTTATTATTTTTCGCCGTACTTGATTGTCATGGCGGCAATGCGGCATGTTATCAATGGAAGCTTTATTGTCTTTTCTCTGATGCTCATTCTTGGCTTGTTCTTTGGCCGTCTCTGGTGCGGCTTTTTTTGTCCGACAGGCGGAATGTGCGAATGCTTTGCGCAGGTTTTCGACAAAGCTCCAAAGCAGGGCTGGCGGAACTACATTAAATATGGAATCTGGCTTGTGTGGATAAGCGGAGTGGTTGTTTGCCATGTTTTTGGAAAAGGCGATTATACCGTTCAACCTTTTTTTATGACCGAGCATGGCATTTCAATTTCTGACATTTACGGCTATGTGATTTATTACGGAATTGTGATTTTGTTTTTTGTTCCGGCCTTGGTTCACGGAAAGAGGGCCAACTGCCACTACATTTGTTGGATGGCGCCTTTTATGATTTTTGGCTACAAGGTCGGGCGTCTTTTGCATTTGCCACAGCTAAAAATCAAAGCCAAAAAAGAAAACTGCGTCGGCTGCAAAAAATGCGAAAAAGCTTGTCCTATGAGCCTGAACGTGGCGCAACTCTTGCAGAAGGGCGAAATTAAATCGGCGGAATGCATTTTGTGCGGCGAGTGCGCAAGGG
This sequence comes from uncultured Spirochaetaceae bacterium, assembly GCA_902792795.1. Classification (GTDB taxonomy): domain Bacteria; phylum Spirochaetota; class Spirochaetia; order Treponematales; family Treponemataceae; genus Treponema_D. Next base: position 901 of record CADBBB010000054.1, read on the forward strand.
CTTGCGCTCAAAATGTTTTGAATTATAATTTTACAAATAAGAGGTAGTGTATGACAAAGGAAGAGATTCTTGAAAAAAGCCGCAGCGACAATGCGGGAAAGGACATTGAGGATTTGGAAGTCCAAAAGACCGCCGCGACGCTTGCGTATTTTTCGTCTTTTGGATTGTGTCTTTTAGTCTCTGTCTTGAACTGGATTTTTGCGCGACATATAAAAGTTGAATGCTGGATTGTTTTCTTTGGAATGGCTTGCGTGACGTTCTTCGTAAAGTTTTCCAAGCTTAAAAAGCTCCACGAACTCTTTGTCGCTCTTGGCTATCTTTTGATTTTTGCAGGCCTTCTTGTTTTTTTTATTCTGCAACTGTCTGGAAAAATCGCTTGCGCGGGAGCGGCGGCATGAATGAAAATCTAGTCCTGCAAAATCGCCTAAAAGAAATCCGCGGGGAAAAAAAACTTTCGCAGTCAGACCTTGCGCAAATGGTCGGAGTTTCAAGGAACACAATCAGCTCCATAGAAACCCTGCAGTTTTGTCCGACAGCCAAACTCGCGTTGATTCTCTGCGTCGCCCTCGACAAAAAGTTTGAGGACGTGTTTTATTTTGAATAAAAAAATGGCCCGCCGATTTTTTTTCGGCGGGCCGCATTATGGTCAGTGACCGTTCCTAGCAGAATTCCTTCTTCAAGAAGTCCAAGTCCAATTCGGGGTAAAGAACGTGCGCGCTTAGCAAGGCGTTGACGCGCTCTTTGGCCTTGGCCTGGACAGAGGCGTCAAGGTCGATTTTTCCCTTGGCGGGCTTTCCTTCTTTTGTGAGGCCGGGCTTGGTTCCCTTAAGAACAAAGTCGATGATCGAAGCTACTTCGGCCATGTCCTTTTCGTTCATGCCAAGCGTCGTGAGGCCGGGAGTTCCGATGCGGATGCCGCTGGTCCACCAGGCGCCGTTTTTGTCGTAGGGAAGGGCGTTGGCGTTGGCTGTCACTCCGCACTGGAAGAGCGCCGCTTCCGCCTGCTTTCCTGTAAGGCCGTAAGTGGTAACGTCAACCAGCATAAGGTGGTCTTCCGTTCCGCCTGTCTGCAATACCATTCCCAAATCCATGCAAGACTTGGCAAGGGCCTGCGCGTTCTTTACGACCTGTGAGGCCCAGTCGCGGTAGGCCTGAGTGTTGGCTTCCTTGAGAGCGATTGCCTTGGCCGCCATAACGTGGCCCAGCGGGCCGCCCAAAACCATCGGGCATCCCTTGTTGACGTAGTCGGCGTATTCCTTTTTGCAAAGAATGATTGAGCCGCGAGGTCCGCGCAAAGTTTTGTGGGTTGTCGTCGTCACAACGTCCGCCCATTTTACGGGGTCGTTGTCGCCTGTCCAAACTTTTCCGGCGACGAGTCCGGCAAAGTGAGCCATGTCAACCATCAATGTCGCGCCGCACTTGTCGGCGATTGCGCGGAATCTTTTGAAGTCTATTTTTCTTGGGTAGGCGGAAAAGCCTGTGAGCAAAATCAAGGGCTTAACTTCCATCGCCTGCTTTTCAATCGCGTCGTAGTCCAAAAGGCCTGTCTCTTTGTCAACGCCGTAAGGATGGCTTTCGAACATGCGGGCGCTGACGTTCATTCGGTAGCCGTGAGTCAAGTGGCCGCCGCAAGAGTAGTCCAAGCCCATCAATTTTTGGTTTCCGAACTTTTTGCGCAAGTCGTCAAACTGGGCGTCGGTAAGGTCGGCCAAAGATTTTACGCCAAGCTCTTCCAAAGTGGGAGTCTCGATTTTCTTTGAAAGAATCGCCCAGTAGGCAACGAGGTTCGCGTCCGCGCCTGAGTGGGGCTGAACGTAGGCGTAGTCCGCGCCAAAAAGTTTTTCAGCCTCGCGAGCGGCGGTGTTCTCAACCGCGTCGATGTTCACGCAGCCGCCGTAGTAGCGGTGCTCTGGGTAGCCTTCCGCGTATTTGTCTGTGAGCAAGTTTCCCATCGCGGCCTGAACGTTGAGCGAGCAGTAGTTTTCGCTGGCGACCAATTTAAGGTGGCTGCGCTGGTTTTCCAATTCGCTTACGATTGACGCGGCGATTTCCGGGCCGACGGCGGCGACTTGCTGCAAGTTGGCCACATACGCGCACATGGCGGCGTTGGGCTTTCCGTTTGATTTGGCAAGGTAGTTTTCCAAAGGCGTGGACATTTTTGGCTCCTTTTGTTTTGGTGGAACAAAATCCCGGCGAAAATCGCGTTGAAAGTCGCGGGCGTTTGTTTTGAATAATTTTAAAGAAGTTTAGTGGAATTTAAGAAGAAAATCAAGGGGGAGCAGCTCGCTCTGTTGAGTTTTTTCTTGACTTTTTAAAGAACTGGCAGTATATTATAAGCATTGGGAGCGTTCCTGCCCTAAGTGGAAAACTTAAACTGAGTACGTTCCGACTCTGAGCGGAAAACTTAAACTGGGTACGCTCCGACCCCAACTGGAGAACTTAACGGGCGGCCTTTTGGCCGCCTATTTTTTTGAGGCGGCGAATGGCAGAAGACAAGATTTTTTATATAGTGAGCGATGAATACATCGCCTATCTTTCCAGAACGGAAAGCCACATAATGAGGAACAAGCCGGAGGAACGCACTTATCACAGAAAATATGTCGGCATTATTACGGAACTAAACGGCTATAAATATTTTGTTCCAATGTCCTCTCCAAAAGAAAAAGATTACGCGGCTGGAAAAATACGCAAGAACAATCTTACTACAATTTATATGCGCAACAAGGATAAATTATACGGAACGCTTAGGTTCAACTGCATGATTCCTGTGCCAAACTCCGAACTGTCAGAATACAAAATCAATGACGAAGGCGATTTTAGTTATAAAATGCTTATGCTTGCCGAATACAACTTTTGCAAAGACAACAGAAGCAAGATTGAAAAAACAGCCAAAAATTTATATGAAAAGAAACTTGCCGCAAACGAAGCGGAATTTCCTGTCGGAAAAATAGTCGTTGACTTTAAGAAAGTTGAACAGGCTTGCTCTGATTATAAAAAGTGAGTTTGTTGTCTTGTCGCGCTAACCTTGTCACAATCCCCGTCTGCGCGCTATAATATGAATAGTTATGAAAGTGGCGCGCATGGCAGAAATCCGAAAAATTTTCTCAAAAAATTGCAAAAACCTCTTGACATGTAATCGCGCGCGCCGCACAATCAATCAATCAATCAATCAATCAATCAATCAATCAATCAATCAATCAATCAATCAATCAATCAATCAATCAATCAATCAATAGAAGAATAGTCTTTAAAAACTTGAACCATAGCCTAGCGCGCGGGACGATTTTGTTCCGCGCGCTAGGCTTTTTTATATGCGGGGGAATTTTATGAAAAGTCTTGCAAAATGTTTGGCGGCGCTGGCTGTGTGCTCGGCGCTAGTGTTTGGATTTGCGGCGTGCGCCAACGGAAGCGACGGAACGTCTGTTGTTGTGCCAAATAACGGAACGCAAAATGGCGGAACAGGTACGACAACAACCACAACGACACCAACTGAAACAGGCGGCGGAACAACTACGCCTGCCGTTAATCCTGTTGTTTACACGATAATCTTAAACGCAAACGACGGAAGTCCAAATCCCGCCACGGTTACGCAAAAGTTTACCGCTGGCGTTCCGCAAGGTTTAATACCTGTCGAAGAACTCGGTTTTTCTAAATCAGGCTTTTCATTTGCAGGCTGGGGCCGGGCGTCCAAGTCAACGCAATCGTTATATGCAGACGGAGCTAGCTATACCGCAACGTCAAACGCTACGCTTTACGCCTTGTGGTCGGTCGTTCCCGTTTATAGCGCTAACATTGCGTCAAGCGAGCATGGAACTTTTGCTGCGACACCCGCCGCGGCGCCAGCTGGAACTGAGATAACGCTTTCCGCGACTCCAAACGAGGGCTACGAACTGGCCTCATACACTGTGACAGCCGCAGACGGAACGCCTGTCGCCGTGGCAAACGGAAAGTTCACGATGCCCGCGCAGGACGTGACTGTGTCCGCGGTTTTCAACGCGTTGAACTTCACGGTGACATTCAACGCCAACGACGGAAGCCAAAGTCCCGCCACGGCAACGCAAACCTTTACGGCGGGAACGCCGCAAAATCTAAAGACAATCGCGGAGCTTGGATTTTCTAAAAGCGGCTTCAACTTCGCGGGATGGTTGGCTTCGGCTGACGCTTCGGAGGCGTCATACGCGGACGGTTCAAGCTACACGGGAACCACGGACGTCACTCTTTACGCTTTGTGGTCGGCCATTCCTGTTTACAGCGTGAATACTGCGTTGAACGAGCACGGAACTGTGGCTGCTATCCCCGCCACAGGAAAAGCCGGAACCGAGATAACTCTTTCCGCCGTTTCCAACGCGGGCTACGAACTGGCCTCCTACACTGTTACAACCGCCGACGGAACTCCTGTCACCGTAACAAACGGAAAGTTCGCGATGCCCGCGCAGGATGTCACCGTGACCGCTAATTTCAACGCGATAAGCTACACCGTGACATGCGGAACTTTTTCCAACGGAAGAGTGACGGCCAGTCCTACGACTGCAACTGTTGGAACAAGCGTGACGCTTATAGCAAGATCCGCGTCTGGTTACCAACTTGCGACTTTGACTACGATAGCTGAGGACGGAACTTCTGTCTCCGTTAGCGGAACTGGCAGCATCCGTACATTCACGATGCCCGCGATGAATGTCACTGTGAGCGCCAAATTTAACGCGATAAACCATACCGTTATAGTGAGAACTTCTGGCCGCGGAAGCATTGTGGCTACTCCTGCGACCGCGACTGTCGGAACATGCGTGACCCTTACATTAAGCCCTGCAAGCGGCTATAAACTTAATACATTGACTGTGAACACCGATGGCGGCGCTTCCGTGGCGTTGAGAGGAACTGGCAACACTAGGACATTCAGTATGCCTGCTAGAAACGTAATAGTGACCGCGACATTTGCTACTTTACCAACCGCCGCCTACACAAAAATCGATACGACTACAATAAACGGAACGCAATATGATATAGTAACCTTTGGCTCTTGGCCGCAAACAGTAAAGGCAGCCAATGTTGAAGTAAGCGAACAATGCGAGTCCAAAGATGCCGGCGAATTCACCTACTACAAGGGAAGCGACGGCCAGTGGTACGTTAAGATAAAGGAAACAGCTCGTGAAAGCGACTACAAGTACAGCGATGGTACTCCTGTCGCGCAAAGTTCCGCTGACAGTTACAAGTGGTTCAAGGTGGAGCCGATAAAGTGGCGCGTTCTCACGACAGACTACAACGGGACGGGTAAAAAGCTTTTGCTCGCGGAAAGCATTCTAATTGGAAAGGCATTTGACCAAAAAAACAAGAACAACTACCAAAATTCAACAATAAGAAAGTGGCTCAACAGCAACGCCAATTCCGCCGCTGCGAGCGACTACAGTGATTCGGGAGGCTTCTTAAAGACCGCCTTTACCGCCGACGAGATTGTAAAAATCGCCAAGACGATAGTTGATAACAGCGCGCGCTCGACCTATCCCGCCGCTGACGATGTACAATTTAATAACGCGGGAAATAAATACGCCAGCGACACGCCTACGACTGACAAGGTGTTCCTTCTGAGCAAGCAGGAAGCTACGACAAGCGCTTATGGTTTTGATGCGTGGGACGGTTACAAAGGCGACGGAACGCATAATGAAAGTACGCGCATTCGTTTTATTACAGACTACGCCATGGCCAGCGCAACGCCTTATTGTAAAGTGGAGGGCTTAGGCTCTTGGTGGTGGCTGCGCTCTCCTAGTGATGAGAACTACTTCTTGGTAAACTACATCACTTGCCAAGGTGGCGCTGTCTACAGCGACTACGCCTACCACTCTTATGGCAGCATTCTTCCCGCTTTGTGCGTGAGCAACTAACCGCTGCGCCGCGTAATAGGCTTCCTCCAAGACGGGGGAGGCCTATTCCAGTTTCAGCGCCAGCTTCTTTCCCGCCGCTCGCTCTGTTGCTATTTTCTTAAAACTTTGTTATAATTTTTCTTCAATATGGCGGAAAAAAAGCCCACGACATTTGAAAGTTTGGTTTCACTTTTGAGCGAGGACGAACGCAAGGCGCTGCTTGAAAAAATGCGGCCCTTGGAAGGCGACCCTGACGCCCGCGTTTTGGAGTCGGACAAAGATCCGTCGATGAACGCCGACGAAATCGAAATCGGCGAGTCGCTCAAGCGCGAGCCTCTTTTGTACCGCTTCATTTTGTGGCTCCGTTCAATCTTGGCGTCAACCACATCGGAACAGCTTTACAACGACGACAAAATTTCCGCGCTTTACAAAAAGCTCAACCGCGAGTATCCCGGCTTGCTCGATTACAGGGGCGCCCTGCTTTTGGGAATTTTTCACGAAAAACTTTTGGAGCTAAAAAAGGCCGCGGAATTTTTCAAGCCCTACCTTGACGTGATTTACGAAAACATCGGAGGCTTCTACGTTTTCTTGGGCTCGCTTGTCGTTCCCGAAGTGACGCAGAGCATGAATTCCGAGGTTGACCCGACTGGCCTTCCGCTTGACCGCGAAGTGACCGCAGAGCTTCGTTCCTCTTTTTTAAGAAAGATGGAAGAAATCATAAAAGAAATTCCGCCGCACAGGCGCGGCTACCTTTACCAGTGCGCCATTTCTGTGGACTGGCTCTATCAATTCACCAAGCTTCCCTTTGAGCGCTTTGTCGGCGCTTTTTCAAACGGACTGAGCGATTCCCAAGTGGCGCGCTTTGAGTCCGTGACAAGCGAGCTCAACGCGTTCGCAAAAATTTTATGCAACGGAAAGAGCATGCCTACGGAAGCCTTTGAGTCAATCTACTTGTTCTCGGCAAAAAAAATGATTCCAAATTCCAGCGAGGCCAAGGACGACGATTCGCGCGCCAAGGAATTTATGGACAAGGCCACTGGCTTCATGACGATAATCCACATGTTCATAAACAGCGTTCCCTTGCGTTATGTGAACAAGGTTGTTTACAACAACATCCAGTGGCAGCCCGACCAATTCACAGGCGCGGAGGATTGGTTCGCGCGCTACAAGGACCAATGGAAAAAACTTTTTGACGAGCAGTGGAACCGCTGGCTCAAGGAAAAGCGCAAGGCCGGCCTCAACAAGCGGCTCAAGGATAATTTTGGAATTGACAAAGTTCCGCTCTTGCCCGACAGGCCGTGGGCCAATCTATGGGGAGGCGTTCCTTTTCATTACGAAAGCACGGCGGGCTTCTTGAATTGGTTCATCGCCAAGAAGCAGCACGAAGTGATTGACCCGCTGAAAATTCTTTTGCTCGAAGGCCAGTTTGTCAACAAAGAAAACCGCGCGGAATTCGCCAACACCTTGAACGACCTTTCGCAAATTTCTTCGGAAATGTACAGCCTTTCGGAAGACCTTTCGCCAAAGGGACAGACAGGCTTGATTTTTGAAAAGCTGGCCAGCGAGCGTTTGCGCACTTTGGCCGCGCAGTCAAAGATAGAGACAATCATCGTTGAAAAAGAGGCGCTCGTAAAGGCGCGCAAAAATTCTTTTTGCAACTGCGCGCGTTCCGTCTTGAACATTTTGAACGGAATCTTCGCCGAAAAAAAAGACACCCGCTACGACGGCATCCAGAACCTCGCTTCCATACAGGGCGGGAACAACGCGGCCTTCCGCTCGCGCCTGATGAAATGCCAAGAAGTTTTTGCCGCCGCTCTTGACGTGCTCAAGGAGCTTGAGCAAATCGACATTCCTCCGGCGGGAACAAAATGAATTTTGTGGATGTCGCGGAGGCCGCGCGCCAAAACCAATTCAAGTGGGCGCTGCTTCCGTTTTATAAGGACAATAGGGCTTGGCAAGGCGCCGCAAGCCCAAAAAGCGCGCGGCCCTTGTGGGGCATGACGCTCCTTGCCGCCGGCTCCATGCGCTTTAGGTGGAACGAAACTAATCCCAACCGCGACAAATTTTTGTCGGCGCTTTGCGGGGCCAAGCAAATTGTTCCGCTGGAATTGATTCATTCTAAAATAGTGTATGACGCGCGCGAGGCGGGCGACACCTTCCAAAAGCAGGGCGACGCGATAATCACCCAAAACGCCGCGCTCGTTCCCGTAGTCACCGTGGCAGACTGCGTTCCAATTTACTTTTACGATTCGGCGACCGGCGCTTTTGGCGCGGCTCATTCCGGCTGGAAGGGAACCGGCATCGCGGGCGAGGTTGTCAAAATGATGAAGGAAAAATACGGCTCAAATCCGCGCGACATTTTGGCCGCCGTGGGCCCCCACATCCATGACTGCTGCTACGCCGTTGACGCCGGGCGCGCCAAATATTTTTGCGACAACTTTGGAAGCGACTGCGTCCGGGAGGTCTCGCAAGGCCAAGACTGGGGCGGCCCGGGCTTTTTTGGTCAGAAACAAAACTTTTCGCAAGAAAAAAAATACGCGCTTTCCCTTTTGCGCGCCAACATTAACGTCTTGCTTGTAGCGGGCGTTTTGGAGGAAAACATCGTGGCGGCGAAAAACTGCACGGCTTGCGACGTTCGCTTCGGCTCCTTTAGGCGCGAGGCCGCCGGCTTGCCCGACATTCCCGGCCAAGACAAGTCGCGCTTGTCTACAACCCAAGCCGCCTTCGTTATAATAGAAGAAAGAGAAAGTTGAACCGATGAGACTTGACCGCTATTATTCGGAAATAAAAAAACGCTACGGAATCGTCACCCGCGCGCGCGGCCCCTTTTTGTACACGCAAAAAAACGTCCGCCTGACCGATTTGTGCCAGGAAGGCGGACGCGCGATTTTGGGCTGGGACGCGGCGGCCTACACTGTCTTTAAAAACATTTTGAGCAAGGGCTTGGCCGGTTCCTTTGAGACCGCCCATTTTGGCCGCCTGCAAAAAGCCGCGTCCGACCTTTTTCAAAGCCCGCGAAAAATATTTTTGTTCAGCTCAAAAAAGGCCGCTATGGAGGCCGCGCTTTTGTTGGACGCTAATAGCGCGAGCGTTTACAAGCCCTTTAACGGCGTGGACTACAGCGCGGTCAAGAACGTCGTTTACGCGCCCCCGCTTCCGTGGACCAATAACTTTTGGATTTTGGCGGCCCGCGATTTTGGCCAGGAAACAGCCCAAAAAGGCGCGGCGCTTTCTGGCCAGGAAAGCGTTCCCATTTCCGGCGAATCCTTTCCTCCCGCGCTTTTGGCGGCGGCCGCCCGCGCCACTTACGACTTGATCGCGGCGCTCAAGGCCCGGCAAGAAAAAGAATTTTTCATCTACGACAAAGTTTTGACAAAATTTTTTGAGCGCCGCGCCTGTTGGCTGCGTCCCAAAATTCCGCAGGAAAAATACGACGACTTTTTGTTGGCTTGCCTTGACGCGGGCGTTGTCGTGAACCCCGACTATAACTCGGACTCGCTTGTTCCCTACGGAGCGGACAATGGCGTTCTTAAAAAAATGGGGGAAATCAATGTTTGAGCCGGAAATTTTTTTGCATTGCGTCCGCCTTGTTTTGGGCGGCCTTTGCGCCTTTGCCGCGATTTTGCTTTGCGCCAAAAAACGGAGCGCGGCCGTCGTTTGCCTTGTGGCCTTTGTGTTGACCTTTTACGCGAGCGCCGTTTACAAAATCTTGCGCTCCCTTGGAATCGTCTTGGAAAACCAAGCCGCGCTTTTTGGAGTTCCCGCGCTTGACTTGGCCTTTGAAGCGCTTCCCCTTGTCTTTTTGCTTTTGGCGATAATTTTTTTCATCGTAAAAAAGCGCTAGCGCGGCGCGAAGGATTCGGCCATGACAGAAAAAGAATGTTGGGATAATTTCATAAAAAAGAGCGGGCTTGACGGCGAGGCAAAATATGCCGGAAGCTTTGGCTTTGAGGCTCGCGGTTTTGCCGGAACGGAGCGCCTCGCCGCGCTCTTGGCCGGAAAAAAGACCGCGGCCTTTTTTTCTTTCGCCACGTTTGCGATTGACAACGAGGAGCTTCCCGTCAGCGACGAATACTACATAGTCCTTGGCGCGAACCGCGAGGCCGTCTGCGTGATAAGGACGACGCGCGTTCAAATCATTCCATATAATCAAGTGGCTTGGGAAATGGCCGCGCGCGAAGGCGAGGATTCAAGCTTGGAGGAATGGCGCGAGCGGACGCGCGAAAACCTTGAGGACGAAGGCGCCGTCGTGGGCTTTGAATTTGCGCCGGACATAAAGCTTGTTTACGTTGAGTTTGAAGTGGCGGGCCGTTAACCGCGCCCTTGCGTACGCTGCTTGTCGGCCGCTGTTCGCTCCCTTGAAAAAATCCAAAATTTTCAATAGAATATTCCCACATATTAGTTTGCGCAAAAAGTAGTTTTCAAATCGGAGAAAAAAATGCAAAAATCAATTGGACTGGCAGCGGCAATCCTTCTTTTGCCGTTCCTTTTTGTTTCCTGCGCCCAAGGCTCTGACTCTTCGCAAAGCGGCCAGGTTGTTTTTTCCGTCGGCCCTGTCGCGGCAAAAATCATTCAAGCCGACGCGGCGGACGATTTGGACGGCGCGCTCTCTCTGGAAATTGAACTGAGCGGCGGAGTGACGCAAAAAAAGACTGTGAGCGTTTCGTCGCAAGAAGGCGCGCTTGTAAGTTTTGACGACCTTCCATTGGGAATAACTTGCTCCGCGTCTGGAAAGGCCTTCCGCGAGTCCGACAACAAACTTTTGTATGGCGGAAGCGGCCAGCCGTTTACGGTCGTGCGGTTTACCAGCGCGACCCTTGCGTTAAAAAGATATTACTACATCACGTTCAACCTTAACGGCGGAACATGGACAAGCGCGGAGCCGTCCGAGGAAAATTCCCGCTACCAAAAGGGAAGCCCCATAGAGCTTCCAACGTCAAGCGACGCGCAAAAAAGCGGCCAGATCTTCGCGGGCTGGTGGACAAGCTCTGACGGCGGAACCACGCTGGACCAAAAATTCAAATTCACGGAAGAGACAAAGGGCGACTATGCCCTTTACGCAAAGTGGGTTGAGAACGGAATCGGCGGAATCACCGTGACCATTTACAGCGAGACAAACGACTTGGATCTTACGGTTGAGCCGTTCACCGAAAGCGGCGGAGGCTACAAGTTCACCGCGACGCCGCCAGAAGAAGGGGAATATACTTACGCGTGGTATGTTGACGGAGTTAGCGAGTCAGATGCCGGCTCCACGGAGAACGAATTTACGTTCAGAAAAGTGAATGGAGACGGATCGCTTGTGGTCAAGGGCGTTTACGACATCAAGGTTGAGGTGAAAAAGAGCGGTTCCACAAAGTGGTCGGCGTTCGCGCAGGCCAAGGTTGAGTAGGAGGGAATATGAAAAAGTTTTTTGATTTGTTTGAAAAGACCCCCGCGCGTGTCGCGACGCTTCTTTTTGCGGCGTTCGCTTTTGTCTCTTTGGCGCTTTTTTCTTGTTCCGACATGTCTTCCGGCAGCGGAGCGGGCGTCATTGTTCCCGACGCGAGCAAGGCTTACGTAAAAATCGCGGGCGTCCAAATGGAAGGCGCCGCCGGAATAAGCAAGACCGTTTTGCCCGGTTCCCTTACTGTTGACGACTTTACTGATTGGGATTTAAATTTCGAAAGAACAGGCGGCGTTCTCGAACCTATTGCCAGCGCCGACACTTTCGCGGAACTTACTGACGGCGTGATAGAAATTACAAACCCCAGCCCGGATGGAGACAAATTTGTTCTTAGGGCAAAAAGGGGAGATGTCCAATTCAAAAGCGACCCCGTTACCGCGACGCTGACTCCCGGCGTGGCCGCGTCATTAACTTTTTTGCTTAAGACAGGAACCGGCAACGGAAGCTTTTATGTCAAGGTGAACTTTACTGGCGGCGCGGTCGCGGCCGACTGGACGCTTTACAAAAATTCTGAATTGTTTGATAGCGGCGTGGCGGAATTTTCAAAGACCGGCGCGGGTGGAAGCGCCGTCGTTAATAAGGACCCGGCCACCCAGGGCACTTACACGCTGGAAATATCTTTCTACGGCGACCAGGCAAAGACCATTCCGCTGAACACTTACAGCGAGCTTGTCCGCGTTCTGCCGGGCTATAAAAGCCAAGCCGAGCGCGACATTGACCTAAACGCGCTTTATAAAATCACGTACAAAAACTTGCCCGACGACTACACGATAGAAGGCGGCGGAACGCTCCCTCTGAATTATTCGCGGAAGAGCAACGCCAGCATGGGCGGCGAGATTATGATTCCGAGCGTGGCCGCCTCCGGCAAATATTTTGCCGGCTGGTATACCAGCTGCCCCTGACAACAGCGTAAGCATGATTTCCGCGAGAGGCGCGCGCGACGTGGAGTTGTACGCCTGTCTTGCGGACACCTTTTATGTTGCGGCTTCAGGCGGAGACGACGAGCTCCATAGCGGCTATTCGTCAAGCCAGGCGTTTGCGAGCGTTGAAAAAGCCGTAGGTCTTATTTCTAGCATCGGAATTACGCAAGTAGAGGGAGACACGCCCTACGCCTATATGGATTGGACGATTGTGATAGACGGAGCGTTGAATCCAAACGCAACCACCATCCTTGGCGGCTTGTTGGACAGCCGCGCGGGTTCCGTCACTCTAAAGGGGGCCAGAGGAAACGCTTTTGACAGCCTTACTAGCGATGGAAAGGGAACTGTCATTAATGTGATGACCGCCACCCCGATTTGCATTGAGGGGTTGAAGATTTTTGCCGGAGGCGGAACGGATGACTGCGGCGGAATAAAACTTTCCGGCGACAATTACGGAAACCCTTCAAAGGTAACGCTAAAAGCGGGCGCCCTTGTGACGGGCAACGATTGTACGTCAAACGGCGGCGCCGTTAAGATAGAGTTTGGCGAGCTTATTATGGAAAGCGGCTCTGTGATAGAAGGCAATACGGCTAGCGGAAAGGGCGCCGGAGTTTACGCCGTTCCCGAAAGCGGATATACCGCCAAAGTCACGATGAAGGGAAGCGCCCGTTTTGGAAGCTCGGATTATGTATGCCTTGGCGGCGGCGCGACAATCAACATTGCGGGCGCTTTGAAGGGCGCCGCTCCTGTTGCCACAATCGAGCCTGCGGAATACAATGAAGGCGCTCGTGTCCTTGAATGCGACGCCGCTAGCGGAACGACATTGCCCGCCCAGCGCGCGAAATTCTCCGTTCTTGCCGAATCCGGCTCAATTCCGTGGTATTTGACTGACGGCGGCCTCATCACAAAGTTCGCTCCAAGTTATGAGGGAAATATTGACATTTACGTTTCCGGCTCTGATGGAGACGACACTAATGGCAATGGAAGCGCGGCCAACCCCTATGCCACCGCGCAAAGGGCTGTGGATTATATAGCGGACAACCCGCATCCAAAGGCCGACTATATCATCCACATAACCGGAACAATAACTGGCTCTACTGTTATCGCTGACGAAGACGCAAAACCCATAAAGGCCAAGTCCATAACCTTGCAAGGAGAGACCGCCTTGGTAAGCGGAGAGCCGCAAGACGTTCTTGACGGCGGTTCAGATTCCAGCGCGCCGTCTGTCCTTGCCATCGCGTCGCAAGGCTTGACTGTGACCGTAAAGAATCTAAAAATTACAAACGGCAGAAATGGCGGCCTTGTGGTGGGAGATGAAACGATATCGTCAAACGTTGTTTTGGACGGGGGCGTTTATATCGAAAGTTGTTTAAGCGGTGGAGACGGCGCGGGCGTCTGTATTTGCAAGGACTCAAGCGTCACGATGAAAGACGGCTGCTTGATTGATGGTAATATGACAGGAATGGGCTCTTGCGGCGGCGTTTCCATTAACCAAGGTTCCTTCTTTATGCAGGGCGGAACGATATCAAACAACTCAGGAAAAAATGGCAAAATAGCGGTTTATGTAGGCGGCAGGTTTGAAATGAGCGGAAACGCCACAGTTACGTCTAGCAACGGAAGCGTTGTTTCCGTTCCTGTATACGAATCAGGGCCCGGAACATACACCGTTCCTTATCCTGTGGTCATAGCGGGCGATTTGACCCAAAGCTCGGCGGCGACGATTTCTCCGGGCGGCGGCGGAACTTTTTACTTGGCTACTTATCAAACTGGTTTGCAGTTAGTTTCCGAAGCTAGTTCCGGCCTCCTTGCCGCCAACTACGCAAAATTCGCGGTAGAGCCGCAGTATGTCTCAGGCTCTTACGTTGATTGGCACATCGACGAAAACGGCAAGTTGCAGGAAGGCGCCGGCGACTGACGGAACGCTGCTTGACAGGGGCCGCTCAAAATGGGCGGCCCTAATCTTTTCCATGTCAACAAGTTGGAATTTTCCTGTGTCTTCATGAAAAAATAGCGCTAAAACATAGTCGCGCGGACATAGTTGCGCGAACGGCGCCAATTCATTACAATACAATCCTATGAAACTTTACACACGCCGCCACTTGTTTTTTTCTACAATAACAACAGTGATAATCACCGCCGCCGCAGTTTTGGGCGCGCAAAAAATATTTTCTTTGGGGAACAGTTCCCAACCGCAAGAAGCCGCCGCGCAAGACGAGGCCGGCGCTTCCAATAACGCCGCTTCCGCGCAAGCCGCCGCGACATCTTTGCAAGGCCAAACATTGGTGGCGTCTCCAGCCGTCACATACACCGCGGACGAGCAGCAAAACATTTCGGTTTACCAGCAGTTCAACGAAGCGGTCGTCAACATCACGACGCAAGTTATGGGAATGAACTGGTTCTTTGAGCCTATCGCGGAAGACGGCGGCTCCGGCTCCGGCTCCATCATCGACAGTCGCGGCTACGTAATCACCAACGTTCACGTAATAGAAAAGGCCACAAAGATTTACATTTCCCTTTACGACGGAAGCCAGTACGAAGGACGCGTTGTTGGTTCCGACGTGGAGAGCGACATCGCCGTTTTGAAGTTCGACCCGCCAAAAGATTTGGTTTTAAAGACGATTCAGTTTGGCGACAGCGAAAAACTAAAGGTTGGCCAAAAGGTCATCGCCATCGGAAACCCCTTTGGCTTTGAGCGCACCCTCACCACCGGAATCGTAAGCGCGCTGGGCCGCCCTATCAAAAACTCAAACAACATCATCATTCGCGGAATGATTCAGACCGACGCTTCAATCAATCCCGGAAATTCGGGCGGCCCGCTCCTTGACACGGCGGGCAATATGATTGGCATCAACACGATGATTTATTCGTCAAGCGGTTCCAACGCCGGAATCGGTTTCGCCGTTCCCGCCTCCACCGCCCGCCGCGTGGTCTCCGACCTTTTGCAGTACGGAAAAGTAAGGCGCGGCGCTATCCAGGCAAGCCTTGTGCAGATGAGCCGCGCCATCGCCGACTACGCGCGCCTTGACATAAGCCAGGGAATTTTGGTCAGCGAGACGACCCGCGGCGGAAACGCGGACAAGGCCGGAATCAAGGGCGGAACGCAAGCCGTCCGCTACGGAAACTCGCGCAACGCCCGCACATTTTACATCGGCGGCGACATCATCGTGGGCATTGACGGCGTTCAAGTCGCCACATATTCGGACTACTATTCTATGTTGGAAAACAAACGGCCGGGCGACACGGTGACGGTGACGATTCACCGCAACAAAAAGAACTACGACTGCAAGGTCGTTCTTGCCGAGGAGTCGGCGGCGGAATGAGAAAATTTGTCGTTGAATCTCCCTACGAACTTTCGGGCGACCAAGGGCCGGCGGTCCAAAAACTTGCCGAAGGCTTTTTGCGCGGCGACCGCTTCCAAACGCTAAAGGGCGTTACCGGAAGCGGAAAAACTTTCACGATGGCAAAAATCATCGAAGCCGTGCAGCGCCCCACGCTCGTGATAAGCCACAACAAAACTTTGAGCGCGCAATTATTCCGCGAGTTCAAGACATTCTTCCCCAACAACGCCGTCGAATATTTTGTTTCCTACTACGACTACTACCAGCCGGAAGCCTACGTTCCCGCCCGCGACTTGTACATAGAAAAGGACGCGTCGATAAACAAAGAAATCGACCAAATGAAAATGGCCGCCACCTACAGCCTGATGGAGCGGCGCGACGTAATCGTAATCGCGACGGTTTCCTGCATCTACGGCTTGGGAATGCCGGAACTTTACAAGTCGATGCGCGTCCACATCGAAAAGGGGCAGACGCTCGACCTCCGCGCGCTCGCGTTGGAATTGGCTCAGGTTCAGTACCACCGCAACGACATGGTTTTGGAACGGGGAACTTTCCGCATAAAAGGCGACGTGTTGGAAATCTATCCGCCCTACATGGAATTTGACGAGGCCTACCGAATCGAGCTTGACTGGGAGGAAGTCGTCCGCATCCGCCGCTTTAACGTGGTGAGCGGAAAAGTGTGCCCAAGCGGAAAGTTGCCAGTCACCTTCGCCAAGAAATACGAGGACTATCCATATATGAAATACGGAAAGGAAGCCTATCCGGGCGTGGATAAGAAAGTTTACTACAAAGAGGATATCTATGTGGGCTACCGCGGATTTGAGGCCGACAAGGTTCAGCCGCAGTTCCCGTTTGGATTCGGTCTTTCCTACACCACTTTCAAATACAGCAAGCCTGTGGTCAGCGGAAACACCGTGGCTGTGGAGGTGACCAACACCGGCAGTGTGGAGGGCAAGGAGATTGTCCAACTCTATGTAGGCATGGAGAAATGCAGCGAGGACCGTCCGAAAAAAGAGTTGAAAGACTTCAAGAAGGTGTCGCTCAAACCTGGTGAGACCAAAACCGTGGGATTCACCATCAACCGCGAGAACCTCAAGTTCTTCTCCACCAAGGAGGGCGCATGGAAATTCGAGCCGGGCACCTACCGCCTCTATCTCGCATCTTCCTCAGCCGACGAGAGCCACCAAGCCACGATTGACTTGTAATTCCCCCAAATGTATTTGAATATCATCATCCATCAGCCGACTTGGTCAGCTGATGGATGATTTCTTCTGTTCAGACCAAACGGAAAGAGGGTGTGCCCTTCATTGAAGGCACACCCTCTCACTGTATAGAGAAAAAACTTTACTACTTACCAAAGGCTCATTTCTGTAGAGCCCTTCATGCTGGCAATCGCTGCCTCGTCATCAAAAGTGTGGCGGGATTTGGTATCTGTATCATCAGGACCAAGCTCTGAAGGTGTAGTACCATCTCCTAACTCACATATTATAGGCATCTCTACCTTTTCCTCCTTCATTTTGGGAGTCATATATATTTTTCTCATAATATTTATTGTCAATTTTATTCTGATTACTTTACATAAATCTTTTTACCATCTTTTATATAGATACCACTCTGTGTCGGGTTTTGAATCCTCACACCCTGCAAGGTGAAGTAGCAACCATCCATATTCTGTGTTTCAGGAGAGAGAATAAGTGTGGCGTCATCACCGTTTTCCACAATCACCGGTTCACCTTTGAACTTCACAAAATATTGCTCATCATCGATATTAGTATTATCAGCGCGGCTTCCCCAGTCGAATGTGGTAGAATCATTCCAATCGCGGCCTTCCCACCAGAGTGCACTGTATTTCAAATTATCGCCATCATATTCTTGGTTGAAGTAATCATCCTTGAGAACCAAAGCCTCACCACCTTCTGGGTCGTCGTATTCATCAGCCGCCAAACGGAGATAAGCCTTACCTTCGCCCATTGTACCTTTCTTCAAACGGAAGAAACCTTCATAGTCACTTTTGATACCACCTTCTTCGTTTGCAGCGTATTTCTTTCCTGATTCAGTTTTAGAGAAACGGCCCATGCCGAAATTGCGGAAGGTAACATTTCCCGTCTCATCCGTCTCATACGGCTCTACATACACACCCGCACCCTCTTCTGTGGAAGTCGGCACCAGGTAGTTCTTGTAAGCAATGTCTTCTCCGTGAAGGTTAGCCCAGTTTTCACGAACCAGTGCCATCTGATCAATAGACAGGTCTCTTTCCTCACCATTGATCGTAATCTTGCCGGACACTTTCACTGGAGTCATGGCCAAGGAAGTTCCCGTGATGTTGCCATAGAGAATCACACCCGTACAGGCAGGAATCACGAGCAGGCGCTTCAGGCTTAATACATAGTGATCGCCTTGTTTCTCCACATTATTCACGATGTAAGCACGCACACCATCCGGCACCAGACGTGCATACTTATAATCACTGAACGTCTTCAGGAACTTCTCACCAGTCTTTTTCTCTTTTGGGTTGGATGGACCACTGTTCACAAACTCAAACCAACCGTTATTGCCGGCTTCGTTACGGTGAGCATTCAGCCATGCCTGAAGCTTGCCCGGGTTTTTCGAAGTCTCGATGTCAAGCGTGTGGTTCAGGTTCACATATTCCGCAATCTTTGATTCCGGGAAGTGCAAGGTGGCCAGGCGGGCATTCTGAGTCTGTGCGTTGGTCACATCAAACTCAAAGGCAT
>CADBBB010000055.1 GCA_902792795.1 uncultured Spirochaetaceae bacterium
CCTGTCCGATAAGCTCCATGTTGGAGTCGTGCTTGCTTCCGATCATGCCGTCGGCGACGACCGCGCTAAGCAAAGATTCAATAGCGGCCAAAACCGCGATTGAAACGGCAGTCGGAAAAAGCGCGCGGATTGAAGACAAGCGCAAGTCAGGCAATTTTGGAAGCGGGAGCGAAGACGGAATCGAGCCGTAGCGGCTTCCGATCGTGTCGGTGACAAGGCCAAACTTTTCGCGCGCGATGACGGAAGCGAGCGTAGCCAAAATGATTACGATAAGGGAGCCTGGAATTCTTTTTGTGACGCGCGGCCACAAGAAAATCAGCGCAAGGCTCACCGCCGCGAGCGCGAACGAAAACCAATTGACTTGGCCGATGTTAAGGCAGTATGTCTCAATCTTTCCGACAAAGTCGCCGGGCATTTTGTCAAAGCCTTCGGGGAAGGCCGTGATGTTCAAGCCCAAAAAGTCTCCGATTTGTCCGGCGAAAATCGTCACCGCGATGCCGGCGGTAAAACCTGTCACGATTGTGTATGGAATGAACTTTACAAGGCCGCCCATCTTAAAAGCGCCGAGCAATATCAAAAGAACGCCGGCCATAATCGTGGCCGTCGCAAGGCCTTCGATTCCAAACTGCGCCACGACTCCGTAGACGATTACGGCAAAGGCGCCGGTGGGCCCGCCGATTTGCACCTTGCTTCCGCCAAAAGCGCTGATAAAAAAGCCCGCGACAATCGCGGTAAAAAGTCCGGCCTCTGGCGGAACGCCGCTTGCGATCGCAAAGGCGATGGCCAAAGGAAGCGCGACGATTCCGACGATGACTCCGGCAAGCGCGTCGGAGGCGAATGTTTTTGCTGAATAATTTTTAAGGCAAGAAAATAGCTCTGGTTTTAACATAATGCGCTATGATACCGCAAAGCAAAAGCGTTTGCAATACCATAACGCGCGCCGCAATTTAGTCTTGCCACCATCGCTACTTTATCACAATGCGTCCCGAGCCGTTGTAATTTTCGTAGTCCAGCAAATAATTTTTATAGGAGGCCAACGGGCTGTTCTTTGAAGAAATCTCAGGAAGGCCGTTCGCTCCCGCCTTGAATTTCTTGGCGTACTCGGCGCAAACCATAAAGTCTTCGATAGAAGAATCCATGACTTTTTTGGCGCCGTCAAACATGTCAAAGCCGTCGCCCTTCTCTTGCAGGAAGAACGTCGCTCCTGCGACAGCGTACATTTTTTCAAATTCAAGCGGCTTCCATTCCGCGCCCTCTTTGTCGTAAACCTGAACGTCCGACACGCGGTAAGGGCCGGGGCTTGAAAGCCAGAATTTTTCCGGGCTTGTTTTTACCGCTGACGGAATTGTGGAATCAATCTTAAAGCGCAAGCCGGCCACGTGCATAAAGCCGCCGTTCTCCGCGGAACCAACGTAGCGCGCGCCAAATTCCAGAGCGTCAAAAATTTGCCGGCCCGTCAACTCGACAAGGCAAATGTCGTTTCCAAAGGGCATCACGTTTTTTAGCGAAGTGAAAGTGATTTCGCCCGCAGGAATGTCCGTTCTAAGGCCGCCGCCGTTGCAAAGCGCCGCGTCGCAATTAACGCCGCTCTCGTTGTTCAAGTAATAGTAAAAAGCGTCCGTCGCAAAGTCGCCCAAGTTTGTCTCTTGCTTTCTGACAAGACGCTCGTGGTTTTGGTCGGGGCGGTTGGAGCAAAAGGGAAAGGCGCAAGACGCGATTTTTGTTCCCATCTGCTGGTCCACTTGCGCGATCCACGCGGCGACCATGTCGTCAACTTTTTTGTCGGAACGATTCCACTCCTTTATCAAACGGGAGGAAGTTTTTTTGTCGGAAAGTTCCAACAAGCCTATCGCGCCAAAATAGCAGCCGGTTTGCGTCAAGAGAACGTCCTGGCCCTTGTCGTTTTTTACAAAGTGCTATTCCATTACAGTGTGCGAATGTCCGTCGATAAAAACGTCGATGCCGTGCGTTTTAGCGATCACGTCCTCGCTGCGCCAAGGAACGGAGCCGGCGTCAACGCCCAAGTGTCCAAGAACAACGACATAGTCCGAATGTCGCGCGGCGCGGTCAACCGTCTTTTGAATAAGTTTCGGGAGTCAAGCCGCCGACAAAGGCGACGCGCGTTTTTCCAAGCTTTAAAACTTTGTAGGGCGCGACATCAAGAGGCTTTCCTTTTACGTCAATCAAGTTGCACGAAACGATGGGAAACGCCGCCTCTTTTACGATTCCAAAAAGGCGTTCAAAGCCGTAGTCAAATTCGTGGTTTCCCAAAGCGGCAAGGTCGTAGCCGGCGGCGTTCATAAACTTCATTACGTTCGCGCCTTGATCCATAGAAGCGTAGGCAGTGCCTTGCGCAAAGTCGCCTGCGTCAACAAGCGCGACAGCCTTTCCTTGCGCGATCAAGTCTTCCTTTATCGCAAGAGACAAGCGCCGCCGCAAAGCATACGGCCAAAAACGCGAATGTCACAACTCGCGCAAAATTAAAAATCTTTTTCATAAAAACCTCCTAGTCTGTTCCGCTAAAGTGTTTCGCTCCCAAAAAACGCCGTCGGCGTAGCCTTGAATGCTTGCGTCGCTTTCCGCGCGCTCAAGACGTTTTTGCGCCCACAAGCAATACTCTTCGTTAATTTCAATTCCGCAAAAAGCGCGGCCCAATTTTTTCGCGACGACGGCGCTTGTTCCGCTTCCTAAAAAAGGATCAAAGACCATGCCGCCTTTTGGACACGAAGCCAATATCAACTTTGCGCAAAGCTTTTCCGGCTTTTGCGTCGGGTGGTCGGTATTTTCCGGCATCGACCAAAAGGGAACGGAAATGTCGTCCCAAAAATTTGACGGATGCGTAAGCCTAAAATTGCCGGCCGCGGCGCGCTCCCAATCTTTTGGCTTTCCGTCCTGCGTGTAGGGGGCCAAAACTTTTCGCTTTTGCATCACGGCCTCAACGTCAAAATAATAGTCGTCGGGATTCTTTACCGCAAACCAAATGTCTTCCATCGCGTTTTTCCAATTGCTTTTTGCGCCGCGGCCTTTTTCGCGCTGCCAAGTGATTCTGTTCATAACCGAAAGTTCTTTGGCAACCGCGCGCTGCAAGGCCGACGAGCACTTCCAGTCGCCGCAAATGTAAAGGCTTCCGCTGGCCTTTAGCTTTTTGCAAACAGCGGGGAACCACGAGGCAAGGTATTCGTCGTAGGCGGCGTCCGAGCGCTCGTTGAATTTTAGGCCGCCAAAATTTTTGCTAAGATTGTAAGGCGGGTCGATGATTATAAGGTCGGCAAATGCGTCAGGAAGCAGCGGCAGCGCGGCGAACAAATCCGCGTTTATGACTTTGTTTTCGATTGCAGTCGCGAGGACGCCGCCGCTTTTGGCGCTATCGTTCGCGCTTTTTTTTGCGCCGTTTTTTGGGCTTGCGTTGGCCGCCGCGCGCAAATCCGCCTCCGTCAAAAGACGCGCGCGCAAGGCGGGGATTTCTTCCTCATTTAAAGTGAGAGTGCGATTGTTTTTGGCCCGCTGAGCTTTCATACTGCATTTTAGAGTATAAAAAAAAGAGGAAGATTTTTCTAGCGCTTGCGATCAACTAAAATCTAAAATAGAGAAACGGCGAAAATCCTTTTCCTAACAAAAAGGCTATGGCAATTATAAAAAGCGCAAAAACCGAAATGTCATACGCAATGTCAGACTTATTTCCAAATCTTTTTCTTAAAGCAGGAATTATCGGCGTTGAAAAAAGAATGCCTGCGACAATGCAAAAAATAAATTTCCTGTCTATATTCCAAATAAAATCTATCCACATATTGGCATCAACTTTGAATAAATTGCGAATATATTCTAAGGAACTTTTCAAATCGATTTCTCTAAAAAATATCCAACCGAAAACAAATACAATAATCGTATAGAAATGTTGCAACCATGAAGGCATTTTGTCAACAACTTTTCCCCATTTAGAGCGTTCCAACACAAGAAAAACAAAATAGTACAAACCCCAAAATACAAAATTCCAGCTAGCGCCATGCCAAAATCCCGTCAATGCCCATACAACAAAAAGATTTGCCAGAGTTCGTATTTTGCCCACTCTACTTCCGCCAAGCGGAATGTAAACATAATCTCGGAACCATTGCGATAGCGAAATATGCCATCGCCTCCAAAATTCCTTAACAGACTTCGATATATATGGATAATTGAAATTTTCGAGAAAATCAAAGCCAAACATTTTTCCAAGCCCTATCGCCATATCGGAATAGCCTGAAAAATCAAAATAAATTTGAAGCGTATAAGCTATAATGCCGAACCATGCGCACGGGGCCGAAATTCCATGTTTGGAGAAAATGCTGTCAATGTATGAAGCAAGTTGATCCGCTATAAGAATTTTCTTTGAAAAGCCGATCATAAAACGAATGCAGCCGTTGCTGAATTTTTCAATATTGATCGAACGGTTCTGAATTTGTTCGTTTACATCGATATAGCGGACAATAGGTCCCGCGATGAGCTGTGGAAAAAATGAAATATACAATCCCAGATCAAGCGGATTTTTTTGAACAGGAACTTTCTCTCGTTTCACATCGATTACATACGATAGAATTTGAAACGTGAAAAAAGATATTCCTATAGGAAGCGCTATGTTTTTTTGATTCAAATTTGAATGAAAAACAAAATTAAAATTTTTGATTGCAAAATCAATGTATTTGAAATAAAAAAGAAGTCCAACGTTAAAAAGAATGGCTATGGCAAACACCAAATTTTGCGCAATTCGTCTTGTTCGTAATTTACAAATAAAAAGAGCGAGCGCATAATTTATTAAAATGGAAGCGAGCATTACAAAAACATTTTTTGGCTCGCCCCATGAATAAAAGAATATCGAGGCGAGCAAAAGAAGGCAGTTTTTATAACGAGGATGAATCACATAATATGCAAAAAGCGTAGCCGGGAGAAAGACAAAAAGAAATATTGCGGAACTAAAGACCATTTATTTAATCTCCTTTGATTTTATATTTTTTGGCCTGTAGGAATTCAAAAAAGAGTCCAGATATTTAACAAATCCGTTTGAAAATTTGTGAATCACCGATTCATTAAGCTCAACAATAACATAATCGACATTGTCGAGAATTTCCTCGAATGGCATTTCCTTCCATTTTTTTATCTCCGTTTTAGTACCGTCATTATTGCGTAACTCCCTGCCGTAGAAAAACTTATATGATTGTTTTGTATAACCCGCATAATCAAAAACATAAAAACCCTCAGCAAAAGAGCCGCCCTGTATCAAAAAATTTGGCAGCGATTCACTCTCCGCTTTTACTTGCGCCTCATACTCATAATATGCGCCATGCGGATTTTGAATCATATTCACAAGATTATAAACGTCGGCATCCCGTTTTATAGGCAAATCCGACGATTTCAATTCTCCCAAAACTATTCTTGGCAATTTTTTATTTGAACGCTCTGACAAGTTTTCAACAATTGCCTGAGAGACGCGCTGTTCAATTGGACGAGCCCAATGAATTCCCGTATTATAAAAATCCGGAGTTCCGTCAGTTGATAAAAAGTCCCTTGAATCAATGTAGTTTATGCTTGTGTTTGACAGAAGCTCTTTAAGATAATAATATGGGGTGATATAATCCGATTGTTTTTTTAGCCTGTATTTCAGAGGAATGTTGTTGAAATGTTGGGTTGCCTTTGAAGGAGTTGTATAAAAAAGGAATTGCTTTCCAATTTTTTGCAATTTATTCTGAACATTCTCAAGATGCCTGACATATTCTTTTAATTTTTTATAATTTTTAGGATTGTCAAAATTACAGCCAGACACGAGGCCGCACTCTGCATTTATGTAGATCATTTCAAAAATATCGTCATTTTTTCCTATAATTCGATTTGACAATTTAAAAAGTGTAAATTGAATTTGGTTATATATACGAATATAAAAAGCGCGCAAGCTGACATGCGAATTAAACCAAGCTTCAAAATATTTTTGATAATCTCTGGTTGCGTAAGAATGCTTTGAAAACGAAGGCCTCTCGTGCGATTCAAAATACCCCGACAAAGACGAACCATGAAAATCTTTTGTTATAAGATGAAGCAATCGAGCCCCCTTCATAAATCCAGGGCTAAAAACAATCAAAAAAAATAAAATGGAATTTACAATTGCATACTTTCTCATTAATTCCTCAATTTTTGTGTAAAAGTATAATAATTTTTAATTATTTGGCAAGGGCCCGCTGAGCTTTCATAGACTAAAACAAGCCGCCTTGCCCGTCAGAGGCGGACTCGTCCGCGCTGGCGCTGCCCTTCGCGCTTGGAATTGTCTTGGCTCCCTGCGACTTTAGCGCGGCAAATTTTTCCGTCATTGTGGGATTTCCGCGCGTAAGGCTTTTTATCGTAAGGTCTTCGGCCTTGTTGTTGGCAAGGCGCAAATTGTTTTCGCTTCCGATTAAGGCGGCCTTAATTTTGTTCAAATGGTCAATCGTCTTGTCAATCTCGTCAATCGCCGTGGCGAACTTCTCGCTGGCCAGCCTGTAGTTTTTGTCAAAGCCGCTTTTAAATTCCGAAAGCCGCGACTCAAAGTTGGTTATGTCAATCGACTGGTTCTTGGCAACCTCAAGCTGCCTTTGCCATTCCAAAGAATTTTTTGCCGCGTTGCATAAAAGCGTGATGAGCGGAATGAAAAATTGCGGGCGAATGACGTACATCTTTTGGAACCTGTGCGAAACGTCAACGATTCCGCCGTTGTAAAGCTCGCTCTCTTTTTCAAGCAAAGAAACAAGAACGGCGTACTCGCATTTTTTTTCGCGCCTGTCCTTGTCCAGTTCCTTAAAGAAAGATTCGTTAGTATGCTTGGTGGCGGTTTCGTCGGCCTCGTTTTTCATCTCGAACATAATCGAAATGTACTCAACGCCGTCCGCCTTGTCGCGAAAAATAAAGTCGCCCTTGCTGCCCGACGTGCGAGAAACTTCGTTGTCCTTTTCAAAATACGCGTTGGGCATGACCGGCCTAAGATACTGCTCGAACTGCGTCTTGCAATGGACTTCAAGAGACTCGCCAATCATCTTGGTTGACATCTTGGCCTTGAGGTCCTTGTAGTAGGCGATTTGCTCGTCCTTCAATTTTAGCTGGCTTTCAAAATTTTGCTTTAGGTTGTCTTCGCTAATCTTGGCCTTGCTTGCGGCGTTTTCCAGCTGGTTTTGAATTTTCTGAATCTCAAGATTTTTTTCGCTTTGAATTTTTTGCAGCTGCAACTGAGTTTGGGATTCACCAGCGGCGAGTTTTTGCTTTAGTTCAGAAATCTCCGAATCTTTTTTGGAAAGCGCTTCGGCCACCGCAAGTTTTTTTTCGTTTTCAAATGAAGAAATTTTGGCGTTGAGTTCCGCGATTTTTTTTAAATCCTCGCCCCTATCCTTTTCGGCCTTTGAAAGGAGCGCCGACTTTTCCTTTTGGCTTTGCAACTCAAATTCGCTTTTGGCCGCCTTAAGCTTTTCTTGGTAAACCTTGTCGGCTCCGGCCGCCAGCGCCTTTTCAACCAAGCCCGTGTCCACGGAATTGATTTGCGCCAAGTCAATCCAGTCGCCTTTTTCGGCGGCCTCGTCCAGCACCAACTTATTCTTGCTTTCTGCGATTACGCGAATTTGTTTCATAAAATAAAAGATAGCGCATTTTTCGCGCTTTTGCTAGTGGAAATTTCGACAGCGTTTTTTTTGTTGAGAAAATGAAATTTATGATATATAATAAAGATGCAATTTTTAAGGAGGAAACGCTCATTATGAAGAACGCCCAGAAAAAATTTTGCTTTGGAAAAGCCGCCAAGACAGCGCTTTTCGCAGCGGCCTTGGCTTTGATTTTTCCCTGCCACGCAAAAAAAGCTGCCGCAAAGGACGCCGCCAATGAATATCAAAAAGAGGCGCTTTATTCAACCCAAAATCTTGTGGTCGACAAGGGCTCAAAAGAATTTGGCTCCCTTTCCGCGGCTCAAATAGTGGACGCGATGAAATTTGGCTGGAACCTCGGCAACACCCTTGACGCTTTTGCAGGCGGAAGCGAAAAAAACGGCTGGTCTGGAAGGAACGCAAGCCTTGGAGTCAAGACGGAAACAAATTGGGGCCAGCCCAAAACCACGCAAGCTATGATAGCCGGAATAAAGGCAAAAGGTTTTTCCGCGATTCGAATTCCAATATCATGGCATGACCACATCTATTCAAGCTATACAATTGATTCGGCATGGATGAAGCGCGCTAAAGAAATCGTGGACTGGGCGATCGGCGAAGGCTTGTATGTAATTATAAACGTTCACCACGACAACATAACTCCGGCAACTTGTACGCCAAACGGCCACAAGGGATTCAGCCCCGCGTCTTCGTGCATTGACGAATCAAAGCGCTACCTTTACAACGTGTGGAGCCAAATCACGACGGCCTTCAACAACGGCTACGACGAGCGCTTGGTTTTTGAAACGATGAACGAGCCTCGCCTTCCTGGCGACAAGCACGAATGGAATTGGGAAGCAGGATGCGCGGCTTGCAAAGACGCGGCGAAATGCGTCAACGAATTGAACCAGCTTTGCTTGGACACAATTCGCGAGTCGGGCGGAAACAACGCCAAGCGTCTTGTGATGGTTCCGCCATATGTCGCCGCTCCAACATCCGCTGTCAGCGGAGCGTTCGTCATGCCCAAGGATCCTTCGCCGGACGGAAGGCTCGCGCTTTCGGTCCACATGTACTCGCCCTACAATTTTGCGATGGAATCTCCGGGCAGCAAAAATTTCACGGACGCGCACAAGAACGACCTTAACTATTGGTTCGACCAGCTCAACTCAAAATTTGTCAAAAAAGGAATTCCTGTCGTAATCGGCGAAATGGGAGCCACAAACAAAAACAATGACAAGCAGCGCGCCGCTTGGTTTAAATTCTTTTGCGGAAAAACCAAGGCCTGCGGAATGGCCGCGTTCCTTTGGGACAACGGACAATGGCAAGTTCCTTCCAGCGGAAGTTACGATGAATTGTTCGGCTACTACAACCGCAAAGAGCAATCTTGGTATTTCACCAAGCCAGATTTGGTGGAGGCAGGAATAAACGCGCGCAACTAGCGCCGCCGCAATACTCTAAAACAATTCCGGCTGCATCGGGTCTTGCGCCGCGGCCGGAAATTCTTCCATCCACTTAAAGACGGAATCCGTTCCAAGCATTATGTTGTTTTCTTCGCAGCGCCAGGCCAAGCGCGCCATAAGCTCGCGCTCGCGCGGGCTTGAAACAACATAACTGTTTCCGTAAGTTTTTTGGTAGCGCTCCTTTAGGCCGGCGAATCGCCTGTCGCGCAAGGCGGCGCGCTCAAGAGCGGCGTAAAAATATTCGCGGTTTCCATCGCGCAGGGTAAGTCCTATTCCAAAACACAAAATCGCCTTGACGCCCGCCTCGGCGCAATAGCCAAAAATCGCGTCAATGTTTTCTTGCGTGTCGTTGATAAACGGAAGGAGCGGCGAA
The DNA here is from genome assembly GCA_902792795.1 of uncultured Spirochaetaceae bacterium. GTDB lineage: Bacteria > Spirochaetota > Spirochaetia > Treponematales > Treponemataceae > Treponema_D. The sequence continues at coordinate 9,456 of CADBBB010000055.1, forward strand.
AGCCATACGACGGTCGGAATGCCGCGCTCTTTGCACTCGCGCAAAACTTGGACGCGGCGGCTTGTCGGGCAAACGCCAGGCTCCAATACTTTGCAAAGCTCGTCGTCGGCTGTTGTCAATGTCATTTGCACGACCGCCCTTGTCTTTTGATTGATTCGAGCCAAGAGGTCAAGGTCGCGCAAAATTAAGTCGGATTTAGTCAAAAGCGCCGCTCCAAAATTGTAGCAGTCGATGATTTCCAAGCAGCGGCGGGTTAGGCGCAATTCCTTTTCGGCGGGAATGTAAGGGTCGCACATAGAGCCTGTTCCAATAACGCAGCGTTTTCGTTTTTTGCGCAGGGCCTCTTCCAAAAGTTCCGGCGCGTTTTGCTTAACTTCGATGTCTTCAAAGTCGTGCGTAAATTGGTAGCATTTGCTCCTCGAGTCGCAGTAAACGCAGCCGTGTGAACAGCCGCGGTAAATGTTCATTCCGCAGGGACGAGTTGTTAGAATCGATTTCGCGCTGACAAAATGCATTAGCCGCTCCGATTGCCGCTTATTTGGCGCAGTTCTTTTTGTGGGCCTTTAGCTTTTTTATAGCCCAGTCGTAGTGGCTTGAAGTGTTGCTTACAAAAAAGCTTCCGAGCGCGGCTGTTCCTGTCCACGGAAAATATTTTTGGGTGAACAATTCTTGGTCGCTGTATTTTTTTATCAGCTTCATTACCGCCGCGTGACTTTGAGCGAGCAATTCTTTTGCCGTTTCAAGGCTGGTCTTTTGATGCCGCTTCCAAAACATCATGTTCATTTGGCCGTAAGTTTTCCAGGAATAGTCCGCAGGCAAAAAGGCGACGGCGGATTTTTTGTCAGTCACCTTGGCATTGTTTTTTGGATAGGCCAGCATAAGCTGGTGCCATTCGTAAAGGTGAATCAAAACGTCGCGGACGTTTTTGTCGCGGCTCCAGTGCGCCTCTTTTTTGCTCGGCTCGCCGGAAAAGTCAAAGGGCGTCTTTAGCTCATTCGGGCTAAGGCCGTCAACCATTTGCATAAGCGTCTTGTAGTTTTGGTCGGCGGCTTTCAACAGCTCTTCTTTTGTTTTAGGTCTTGGCATATCTTTCTCCTTGCGCTTTTATTATAGCGCGCTTTATGCTTTTTTGTGGGCCGTGATTATCGTCCAGCTGTAGGCGTTCACGGTAATGACGCAGCCGTCAATAGCGGCGTACCAGTTTTTCCCCCTGCGCTCTATGGAGGCGGCGGAGGATTCGATTTTGGCGCGGCACCAAGCGACAACGTCCGTAACGTCGTCGCCGAGCGCAAGGTTTCGGCGGATGCGGTCCACGCCCATCGGCGTTGTGTGAAGTTTTTCGATGTTTTGCAAGAGTTCGTTTTTCATCATATTTTCCTTACCGGGTGCCTTATCACGGTCTTCAACTTTTCCGGCGCGGTCTTGCGCGGGTCGCTCAAGTATATTTCATGGTGGAGCCGAGTAGCTGAAAAGTTGAGTTCATAACCGTTGGCGGCGGCAAAGTCGTCCATCAATTTTACGGTCGCAGGCTCCGCGTCGTATGAACCTGTGTGCATGACTTGAACGCATAGGCCTTCTTTTATCGAAAGCAATTCCGCGCGCGAGCAGTCCAGGCCTTTTTTTTCAGCCGCTCTTTCTTTTGCCCAGTCAAAATCCTTTTGCTTTACAAAGTCCGGCAGGCGGATTACTGAAATCCAGTTGAAGGATGATTTGTCTTTATAGTCAAAGCCCGGAACAATTACTCCGTTTTTCTCCTGCCACCAAAAGCCTTCGAGCGGCGGAACGACATAGTCAAAGTAGCCGTCAATTCTGTGGTCGCCTTTTTTGCTCATTTTTATTGTGTACGAAATCGCGTACAAAACGGCAAGGGCGGCCTTGTATTCGCCGTCTTCCTCGTTGGGATTTCCTTTTCCGCGGACCGCGACAAATTGCATTTTGGGAACGGTCACAATTTGCGGCTTTGCCGGCGGAAGATAAAATTCCTTGAATTCCTTTTTGTAGTCGAATGGCATTATAGTTCCTCCTTAAATTCTTCCAATAATGAATGCGCGTAGACTTTTGGGCGGGCGGAATCGCGGACGATTTTCCAGAGGGCGGCGGCGGTTTTGAGTTTGTTTTGAAAGGCCGCGGTCGCGGGGTCGGCGCAAAAGTCTTTTACGAATTTGTTCCACTGGAGCGAAACTTTGTCGTAGCGAGCGTAAGTTTTTTTGCCGTAGTAAACGTCCAAGAGGTCGCCAAGAGTAAAAGACGCGTCGCCGTCTTGCTTTACTTTTTTTGCCGTGGCCACCATGTCCACGTTGAACTTAAAGTTTTGGACGCCGGTTTGGGCGCGGAAAAAGTCGCGGAAGCGAGGGCCAAAGGTAAAGCCGCAGGCGATAAGGCCGGTTGACAGCGAAAGGGGTGCCGCCGCCCGATTTTTGGGCTTGCAAGACGCGCCGGGTGTGCCGACCGCGCTTTTTGGTCTTTCCGCCGTTTTTCGCGGTTTGGGCGCGATCTTATTCCCCTTAAAATATTCTTCGATGACGCGGTTCAGTTCCGCCTTCATTCCGTTAGAATCAAGTTCAAGGCCCTTGCAGATTTTCTGCAGTTCCTCGCGATACCAATAGTATTTTGAGAATTCTTCAAATGAGGCGATGTCCTTAAATTGCGGCCTAGCGTTCATGCCTTAATTATAGCGCGCAAAATATGACAATAGCGTGTCATATTTAAAAAGCGCGCCTTGACCAGTCGTATTTAAATTTCAAATTTAGTGATTTTTAAATCTTCGCGCGTGTCAACCACCGCGATTTGAAAGTCGTCTTCGTAAATCACTTGGCCGGGAAGCTCTTCGGCTTCAGAGCGGTAAAGCTTGGTTCCGTACTTTTTGCACATCGCGCGGTAAAAGCCCATCTGCTTCCAAATGTCCCGCCCTTGCGGCGTGTCCTTGAACCAAGTCGTCGCGCGCTCTTTGTTTCCGCTCTCATAAAAAGGCGGAACGGGAAGAACTTTTTCAAAATATTCGCGGTTTTTCCAATACTCCGCGGTTTCTTCCTCTGTCAAAATTTTTTCTTCAACGAGCTTCCATACCGCTGTAAAAATTCCGCGCGGCTGCTGGGTGATGTAGGCGATGTCCGCCGTGTGAACTCTAAAATATTTCATTTAATTTCTTTCTTAAAAATATAAGTTTTGTAATTTTCATGCTCGTCGCTAAAGGGTTCGTAAACGTCTTCTTGAACGAGGGTAAAGCCGCGCTTGACGTACCATTGCCAATTGCAGTCGCAGTCGGTGTAAAGGTAAATGTTTTTATAACCTTCGCCGCGAAACTTTTCGTACAAGCGGTCAAAA
>CADBBB010000056.1 GCA_902792795.1 uncultured Spirochaetaceae bacterium
CCGGGGAGCCGCGATTGACGCGGGCTTTGACGGCGCCTTCTGGGCGATCATGGACTCCAACATAACGACTTTCATCGCGGCCATGTTCCTGAGCCAGTTGGGAACGGGAACAATCCAGGGCTTCGCGGTGAGCTTGGCAATCGGCGTCGCCTCGTCAGTCTTCACGGCCTTGTTCGTGAGCCGCTTGATGTTCGATGTTGGAACGGAAGCCTTTAAGAAAAAGACGACCAGCATCAGTTGGAGGGTTAAATAATGAAAAAGAGAATCAATTTCAGCAAGGGCTTTTTGCCTTGCGCCATATTTTCTTGCCTTGTAATCGCCTCGGGAATTTTTGGCCTTGCCACCCGCGGAATCAATCTTGGCATTGACTTTAAGCCCGGCGCCATTGAGGAAGTTTCCATCAAGGGAGCCGCCGGAATCGAAGACGTCCGCGCGGCGCTTTCCGCAATCGGCGGCGTTAGCGTAAAGAAAATCGGACCGGCCTCAAGCGACGAGTACCAGATTCGCGCCGGCGTCGCCGAAAGCGAGGGCGGAAAGATTGACGAAGCCCTCAAAAACCGCTATGGCGAGGCGAACGTCGACGTGCTTAAGACTGACTTCATCGGCTCAAGCATGTCAAGCTCTTTGGCCCGCCAGTCAATATTCTTGCTCATCGGAACGATGCTCTTGATTTGGCTCTACGCGACGATCCGCTTCCACTGGGACTTCGCCTTGGGCGCCATCGTGGCCTTGGTTCACGACATTTGCATCATGTTCACTTTCATCACTTGGAGCCAGATTGAATTCAGCACGACGACGCTCGCCGCCGTATTGACAATCGTCGGTTACTCAATCAACGCCACCGTCGTTATCCTTGACCGCGTTCGCTTCAACCTTCCGCTTATGGAAGTAAAGACTTTCAAGGATTTGCTTGACCAGTCCTTGAGCGACACGTTGGCGCGCTCGATCATCACGACTGTGACAACCTTGTTCGCGGTGATTTCTTTGTATGTTTTCACCACCGGCAGCATCAAGGACTTCGCCTTGGCGATGTCCGTGGGCTTGCTCAGCGGCTGTTATTCTTCAATCTTCATTTCGTCGGGCTTCATCAACTTGACCCGCCGCGGCTGGAAGCCGGAGTTTGGAATCCACCACGCCATGCCCAAGAAGGCTGTTGGCGCTCCGGCCTTGTAAGGCTAGATGAAGACAATTAGGTCTAGAGTTTTAGGCTTTTGCGGCGGAGTGAGCCGCGCGGTTCAGAGCGCTTATGACGCTTTGGACGCGGCGGACTCCGGCTTGCGAAAGCCTAAAATTTTTTCGCTGGGGCCTCTTATCCACAACCAAATCGCGCTCGACAAGCTCAAGGAGCGCGGCTTGGAAATCCTTTTGGAAAATCAAATAGATTCGCTTGACAAAGATTGCGTTGTCATTGTCCGCGCGCACGGAGTTTCGCCGCTGGTCTTGGAACGGATAAAGGCTCGCGGCGCGCAAATCGTGGACGCCACTTGTCCCCGCGTGGCCTTGAGCCAGCGGCGGGCTGCCGAGTTTTCCCAAAAGGGAATGTTCGTGATTTTGGCGGGCGACGCGGGTCACGCGGAGGTCAAGGCGGTGGAGGGGAGCGCGCTCTTTTCAACGCCCGCCGCAGAAACTGAAAGCAAGGCCAAAAAGGGCGGCGGGACCCAAAGCGTTGGCAAGCCTGAGAGCGCGGGGGCTGCCGAGAACGCTTGTAAGCCTAAGACTTGCGCCGGCCGCTTTGTCCTTGTGCAAAACGCGCTTGAGGCGGAGGCGCTCTCCGTCCAGCCCCAAATGAGGGGCAACTCGGTTCTATTGAGCCAAACGACTTTTTCTCCGCTTGAATACAAAAAAATATCGGAAATACTTTGCAAAAAAATAGACGGCCTCAAGGTCTTTGACACAATTTGCCCCGCCACTGGAGAGCGGCAGGCGGCGCTCGCGGAGCTTTGCAAAAAGGTAGACGCGCTTGTTGTCGTAGGCGGAAAAAAGTCGGCCAACAGCGAGCGCCTTTTTGAGCTTGCCAAAAGCCTTTGCCCCGCCAGCTATTTTGTGGAGAGCGCCGACGGGCTTCCCAAAGATTTTGGCGGCGCGCAAGTTGTTGGAATCGCGGCCGGCGCGAGCAGCCCCGACTTTGTGATAGAAGAAGTCGAATCGAAAATTAGAGCTATGTGATTTTGATTTGAACAAAAACGCGCGACTGGGAGCGTTTTTTGGTTTAATCAAGGCTCTGGATATCCAGCACGCGCTCGTAGAGTTTTTGCGACGCTTCCACAGTTTGGATCCAGCGGAGGGCGGGCGTGAAGCTTTTGTCTTCCTTTAGCGCCGCGCGCCAAAATTCCACGGCCTCTTGGTAATTTCCTTTTGCGTATTCGTCGAGGCCTCTTGTGTAAAGGTCGTCGCAACGGTCCTGACGAATTTTTCTTCCGCGGTCGCCAAGATTCACGCGGGCGCTAAGGCTAAAGTGGTTCACCGGATTCATAGAGCTGGTCAAGTCAAAGGTGTAGTTGAAGTCGAACACAAATTTTTTTATCTTGAATTGGCTTCCCAATGAAATGCGCGGGTTTCCGCCCTTGAGCCTAAATCCCGTCATAAATTTAAGAAAGTCGGTTGCGGTCACTTCCAAGCCCGCTCCGGCCGACCATATTCCGCTTTTGGAAAAGTCTTGAAAGTTTAGCGGCTGCCTAAAGTCGACGGCCACGAGAATTTTTTTGAACGGCCTGTAGGACGCGCCCGCGCAAACTGCGGAAGGCAGGGGGTCGTCAAGCCCAAAGTCGCCTTGCGAGCCAAAGCCCTTGAAGGCCGCGCCCAAGTTTAGGGCGCTCACTCCAACGCGCAGGTTTGGCTCGCGCGAAGCGAAGTTTTTGAAAAAGTCAAAGGAAGTCATGGCGCCTACGTCCGCCATCGCGGCGAACGCGCTTTGCGCGAGGCCTGAGCCTTGTATGATTGAGTTAGTTTCGTTGTTGGTGTAGTCGGGAACGCTTCTCCACGCGGCCTTGATGTTGGCGCCTACGGCCAAGCCCTTGAAGTAGTAGCCGTGGAAAAAGTTGTAGCTTGCGTTGACGCAGGCGGTGGTTTCGCTGTAATAGTTTCCCGCGACCCTGTCGCCAAAGTAATTGTATTCGGTAAAGGGAACGTAAAAGCACTTTAATTTGGCGCCAAGGCCCAAATCGTTAAAGCGGTCTGCCCAAGCGATTGTCTCCATGTTGGAGTCGGCTATCCAGGAGTTGTGTAAGAGCGCGAATTCCCCCTTGGACAAAAGGCAGGAGCCGGCCGGGTTGTGGTCAAAAAAGCCGATGTCGTCGGCAAGGCCGATGAAGGCGCCGCCAAGGCTTTCTTCGCGGCCTCCGCAGGGAATGTTGAGCGAAAGGAATGACGACAAGCCTTCGTTGGGGTCTATAAAGCCGTAAAAGGCGCCTCCGAGCGTGTGATGGACGTCGGTCAAGTCCAGCGCCGGCAAGACTATGGCGCAAAGAGAGAATAGGGCTGTCAAAAAAAAGCGCTTTATTGCCATCATTTTTTATATGCGCTATTATATCCAAAATTGGAGATTTTGGATATATGTTGGACGCATTTTTTAAAACATCTTCTTATTATAATTCGGTTTTTTCCGCTTAATAGTTAATTCTTATTTTCCGAAAATTAAAATAAGAAGAAAAGGGGCTGTTTGCCCTTGTGGGTGGCGACATCAAAAAGTTAGTGTTTTTTTTGATTTTAACTTTCTCGTTTTTTTCACTTCCGTTTTTTGGGCAGGAGGAAGAGCTGTCATTGCAGGAAATCGACGCGCTGATAAAGCAAACCGATTACGACAAGGCGATGGCCGAACTTTCCGCCTACATGAAAAAATATCCCGACCGCTTGGATTTGGCCCAGCGGCGCGTTGACGCGATCATGCGCGCCCGCTCTTATTACACCCGCCTTGCCAACGAATTGATTGACGTAATGGAAAACGAGCCTGAGAACGCCGAGAAAAAACTTGCGATAATAAAAGAGCTTGAATCTTTGGAAAAGCATCCCACGCAGGAACACTTGGCTTTTATCAAGCAGGCCAAGAGCGCCGCCGAGTTCACTTATTACCGCGCCCAGTTCCGCCGCATTATGGAGGAGGGCGCCAAAAACGCTCAGGGCCAAAAATACGCCGACGCGCTAGCCGTCATTCAAAGCGGCTTTTACATGTATCGCGACGAATTTTACGACGACAATCCTGACCAAACCACGCGGCCGGTCACTCAGATTGTTGCCGGAATCGGCGCCGCCTGCCAAAACTATTTGGCGCTCAGGCAGTCTGTCAACGACGCTTGCAAGGCTTTTGTCCAAGCGGCGGAATCCGGAAACGTCCAGAACGCCGCGCGCGCAAAGGAAAACTTTTTTGCGCGCATGGAAGAATTAGCTTCGGTGAGAAACAGAATATTGGTGGCGGGCCAGCGGCTCGAAGGCGTCTTTGCCGCGATGAAAAAACAAAATCCGGAATTGACCGAAGCCTCGTACCTTTCCTTTATGAGCCGCTTTTCGCTTGGAATCGCGAGCATAAGCGATTCCGGCCTTTTGGGCGCGATGGATTTTGAATGGAAGTCGCTTCTTGAGAATTCCAAGAACGCCGTGGCCAAGGCCGCGCGGCAAAAATTTGACGACGCGGTAAAGGCCGCTCCAATGCAAAAGGCGATGGAGACGCCGTTCGCGCCCGACTACGCGCGCTATTCCGAAGCTGCTTCCTTTGCCGGTTTGGGCCTTGAAGTTTGCGCGCTCGACAGGTTCCGCTTGGGCCGCGACGGAAAACCCTTGCAAAGCGACGCTACGGTTTACATGGCCTCGATGCGCGCGGCCCAGAAATTTTCCGGAGAAACAAAGGGCTCGGTTGACAATTTGGATGAGTTCAAGGCCGCCTCGGCCCGCCTTGCCGCGCTCGATGTTCCCCAAGAGCCCTTGCAGGACGCGAGGAACGGCGACGCTTACGCCAACGGTTTGCTGGGAGCGATCGCTACGTTGGACAAAACGCGGACAAAGGCCCAAAGCGCTTTGGCGCAAACTTGGTTCGTAGATTATAAGAATTCGCTTGAGCCGCAAGCGTCGGCGAGCGACGGCAAGGCTTTTGAATTTAGAAGCGCGCTCGACTTTTATCAAGACATAAATTCCCTTGTCCAAAATTCTTCCGCGTCTACAAGCGAGGCGGCGTGGAAAAAAATGGAAACCCACGCGCTGGCTCTTGCCGACTCAATTTTTGGCAACAACCAAAATCTTTTTGAGGAGGCCGAGGAGCGCTTGCAGAGCCATTATCCCGACCAGGCGCTGCAAAAAATCAAGCAGGCGCAAGAAACCATTTCCGGCGACAAGGCGCTTCTTTTGTTGTCGCGCCAACGCTTGCTTGACGGACAAATGCAGTCGTCGCCCGCCGTACGCAGAACCGACGAGGCTTTGGCGTCGCTTGACCGATGGAGTTCGGACGGCCAGTCTGTCGCCGCCCGCGCAAGGCAAGAAATGTTGATGGCCCAAAGCGCCCAAAGCCAGGCTGAGGAAGTGTTAAGGCGGGCGGAGAGCGCCTTTAAGGCGGAAAACTTTACAAAGTCCAGAAGCGACTTGCAGCGCGCCCGCGAATTGTACAACGAGTCCCTTGGCCACCAAGAGTCCGAGGCCTTGCGCTCTTCTTCCGACAAAAACTTGGCCACCTTGGGTCAGCGCATAAACGACGCGGAAAACAAAATCATCGTCACCGAAGTGCGCGCGCTCAAGACAAAGGCCAAGAACGAATACTACGCCGGAAACTTTGAAAGCGCCGAAAGCCTCTTGAACCGCGCGCAAAGCCGCTGGGCCGTCACAAACGTCGAAGAAGACGAAGAAATCAAGAACTTGACTCTATTGGTCCAGAACGCGCTCAGCATGAAGACAGGCCGCGAAATAAAGCCCACCGCGCCCCTTTACCCCGAAATGTCGCAAATATTGAGCAACGCTCGCCAATACTTTGACCAAGGCGCCAAGCTCATAAAGGACGGAAAGCGCGATGAGGCGCTTCCGATTTTGGCTGAGGCAAAGAAAAAACTTCAGGAACTGCAGTTGATTTATCCGCTTAACCAAGAGGCGGCGCTTTTGACGCTCCGCATAGACGAGCTTACTGATCCCGCCCAGTTCAACGAAACTTTTGCCCGCCGCGTCCAAGCCGCGCGCCAGAATGTCAAAGTTCCCGCCACGCAAAGGCAGGCTTACAGCGACTTGCTTGACTTGGCGGAAATTCGCCCCAATTATCCTGGTCTTAAGAAATTGATATACGACGTTGAAGTTGAAATTGGCGTGCGGCAAAAGCCGGTTGACCAAGCCTCGCTCCGCCGCTCCGACGCGCTGGCCAAGGAAGCCCGCCGCCTGTATGACGGCGCGCGCGGAAACGAGGGCGTTTTGCGCGACGCTTTGGCGCGCCTTGACCAAGCCATCGCCTTGAACCCCAACAACGAGGCCGCCATTACCTTGAAGGACAGAATACAAATCGCGGTCGGCGGAAAGGCGGCGGTAGTTCTTTCTTCCGAGGACGAGGCCAACTACAACAAGGCCATTCAGGAACTGCGCGCCAACAATGTCGTAGGCGCCTACACGATTGTGGAGCGGCTCTTGCAAAAACCGGAAAACCGCCGCTCGTCAAAGATTTTGGATTTGCAAAAACAAGTGCAGGCCAGGATGTAGGATTTGCGCGGACGGGCAAGATTTGATATAATGAAAGGAATGAATAAGGCGCGAACGGCGCGTTTTGCCATACAGTTGATTTTCTCTCTTGCGCTTTTGTTTGCCAAAGCCGCGGCCGCCCAAAACTATTATTGGGAAGACCCGGTCCGCGTTTCCAAAAACGGCGCCTGCTTTCCCCGCGCGGTCTACAATGGCAACGACGCCGCCGTTTTTTGGCAGGAAGTTGACGCAAAAAATTCTTCTATATATTTGGCGGTCCAGCATTGCAAGGGCGGCCGTTGGAACGAAGCGCGCCGATTTGCCGGCCCATTTCCGTATTCCGGCGAAGTGCCCGACCTTTACAGCGCCGCGATGAACGCCGCCGGAACTTTGGCCGTGGGCGTTTTGTCGGACGCCAACACAATTTCGGTTTACACAAGCCTTGACGGCTCGGCGAGCTTCGCCGAAAAGCGCTTTTCAAAACAGAACCTTCCGCTTGTCGCTCCCCGCATATACGCCGCTTCCGCCGGAAACTTCTTTTTGTTCACGTCGCTTGGACGCGACGAAAGCTTTACGATGCTTTTTTCGCGCAGCAAGGACGGCCTTTCTTGGAACGATTTTTCGGAATTTTCTCCGGCTCAAAAAACGCTCAACCCCTTCTTGCCGGTCTTGCTTTCAACCGCCAAGCGCGACCTTTTGGTGTTTCAGGCGCAGTACAGGACGCAAAACCGCATAGTCTACAGGCTCTTTTCTACCACTTCCACAAGCGGCGGCTCCTCTTGGTCAAATCCAATTATGCTCGCCACCGGAGCCGACGGAGACTTGTCGAGCGACCAAAGCCCTTCCTTGTTCAACTTTGAGGACAAGAATTTCATAGCCTGGGAGCGCGCGCCGTACAATTCTGAAAATTCCAGCGCGTGCTTTGCCGAGCTGAATTCCGACGGAAGCCTCTTGGGACGGCCTGAGAGGATTTCAAATTCCGGAAACGCAAGCCGCCCGATACTGTTTTCCTACAACGGCTCCCTTTGCCTTGTGTGGTTTGACACCAGGAGCGGAATGGAGCGCGTCTACTTTGCGCAAAGGCACGGAACCTTGTGGGGGGAGCAGAGCGTCCTTTCAAGCGCGAGAATCGCTTCAGTGTTCGCGCACCCGGTTGTGGCGGAAGGCGGAAAGAACCTTTCGTTTGTTTGGCAAGGAAACGGCGCGGGCGGCCAGGCGATATACAGGCTTGAGCGCGACCATTCCGTCTTGCCGCCGACAGTGTCATTGCTGGGCCGGCCGGCGGGGCAAAGAAGCCGCGACGAGAACGTTCGCTTTAGAATAAGCCTTCCAAGCGACTCTTCGGGAATACGCGGCTATTCTTGGAGCTGGTCGCAAGACCCCAACGCGGAGCCGCCCGAAAGCCTTATGAATTTGCCCAAGGACACGACGCTCTCCTTAAAGGCTTCCGCCGAAAAACTTTGGCGCCTAAAGGTCCGCGCCGTGGATTACGCGGGCAACTGGTCCAAGAGCGCCGAGGCTCTTTATTACCGCGACTTGACTCCGCCTTCTCCGCCTGTAATCGCCGTTCCGCCTACAGACGCGGCGGGCTTTGTCCAGAATTCTTCGCCAGCGTTTTCTTGGCGCGACGAAAGCCAGGACGAGGACATAGCGGGGTATTCTTTCCGTTTGGAATTGGCGGCTCCGCTTCCAAGAAATTTCTACGATTCAAAGCGGCATCCTTCCGCCTTGAGCCAAGCGGAATTGGCCGCCGCGCTCAACGAGTATAAAGACAAAAATCCGCCGTCTTCCATAAAGCCCAAGGCTCCGGCCTCTTATGTCCAGACAAAAAACGCTTCGGCGCGCTTTTCAAATTTAAAGAACGGCGTTTACGCCTTTAGCGTCCGTTCCTTTGACACCGCCGGAAACGCGGGCGAGCCGAGCCATGTCGTTGTTTATGTCAACAAGTACGAACCCTTTACGCGCGTGGACTTTGTTAAAAAAGTCTCTGACGTTTTTGGCGCCACTCAGCTTGAGTTGCGCGGAACAGGCTTTAGATACGACGGAAGCGTTTACAAGATTCAAATTAAGAAAGTCGGAGGAGGCGAGCCGTATTCCGCTGACTTGACCTTGCGCGACGGCGATTACGCCATTCCAAGCGACGAACGCATTTCTTCAATAAAACTTGACACTTCCGTTCCGCAGGGAACATATTCAATTGTCCTCTATCATTCCGACAGAGGCCGCTACGAGTTGGCCAAGGCGTTTGAGATACAGGAGAACGGAACTGTAAAAATCGCCGCCGACTACGCGTGGAAGCCCGCTTGGAAGAGGGTGGACGACTCTGGAAAATTCTTCGCGCGGACAGGAGACATTCTCTTTGCCGCCGTCATCTTAATAGCGATTTGCGCGCTGCTTTTTGCCGCAAGGGGCTTGGCTCTTTCAGCCAAAGACGCCGCCCTTGTCAAGAAAGAGATAAGCGCGCTTTTATCAGGAGACCTTATGCCGCTGGAAAAAAAGAAAAAATTGCAGGCCTTGAACAGACGGGGCGCGAGTCTAAAGCTCAAACTCATGTCGTTCACCGCGATAATCGTTTTGATGGCGATTCTTTTGGTTTCGCTTCCCTTGGGCTATGTGATGACGAGAACCCAGGAACGCGCGCTTTCAAAGGGCTTGGAAGAGCGCGTCAACGTTTTGCTTTCAAGCCTTTCAAGCGGAACGCGCGCCTACATGCCCGCCCAAAACATTTTGGAGCTCAGCGCGCTTCCCGAACAGTCGTCCGCCATGAGCGAGGCCAACTTTGTCACGATCGCCGGCCTTTCTTCCAACGGAGAAGGAGACGGCGGCCTTGATTATGTTTGGGCTTCCAACGACAGCGGCTTGTCAAATAAGATTGAAGGCCAAACGTTCACGCCGGGCCTTTCAAAAATCGTCGACCAAACTCTTTTGTCCGCGGCCGGCCTTTGCCAAGAATTGAACCAAGAGGCCGCCCAAAGCGCGGGCGAAATAGCCAAGAACATCGCGGCCTTGAACTCGGAAGGCGCGTCGCTCGCGCTCAAAAACGATTCTATTTCCCAAAAGCGCCGCGAAGAAATTTCTGTCATAACCACGGAGCTTTCAACGCGCCTTTCAAGAACATTGAACGAAATTTCCGAGGCCGCGACTTCCAGCGTTCCCCAATACAATTCCGACTTGCTTGACCGCGAAAACACGGAATACCTTTTTTACAGGCCGGTGCTTTACCGCCAGGGAACGAGCCAAACTTACGTCCGCGCCATCGTCTACATTTCCGTTTCAACCGCAAGCTTGATCCAGGCGATAGACGGAGCCAGGCGGACAATCGTATTCACGGCGCTCGCGGTTTCCCTCTTTGCAATCTTGATCGGCCTCATAGGCTCGTGGGTTTTGGCCAGCGTAATCGTCCGACCAATAAAGCGCCTTGCGAGCCACGTTGTCATGATCGGAAACACGGTCAACAAGGAAAAATTGGCCGGAAAAGAAATTGTCATCAAGAGCCGCGACGAGATTGGCCAGCTTGGCGACAGCGTGAACGAAATGACCCGAGATTTGGTCAAGGCCGCGCAAGACGAACACTTGGCTATGGACGGAAAGGTAGTCCAGCGCGCCTTCCTGCCCCTGACGCCTGACGAAAGCGGCGCCAAGCAAACCGTCGCGATTTTGAACGACAAAAACTTCCAGTGCTTTGGCTACTATGAAGGCGCGAGCGAAGTTTCGGGCGACTACTTTGACTACAAGAAGCTTGACGAGAGCCATTACATAATAATTAAGTGCGACGCTTCGGGCCACGGAGTTCCGGCCGCCCTCATCATGACCGTTGTCGCGACTCTGTTCCGAAAATACTACGAAAGCTGGTCTCCCAAAAAAGCCGGCGGCGGTTTGGACGCGCTGGTCACGCAAATCAACGACTTCATCGAATCTCTTGGCATCAAGGGGAAATTCGCCACGCTCATTTTGGCGCTTGTCAATACCGTGACGGGCGAGGTGAGCCTCTGCAACGCGGGCGACAATATCGTGCATATTTACGACTCCGCAGCCAAAAAGCAAAAGACGCTCACTTTGCAGGAGACCCCCGCCGCCGGTCCGCTCCCCACCTTTATGGTTCAAATGAAGGGCGGCTTTAAGATAGAAAAGACGCGGCTTAACAAGGGCGACGTTCTCTTCCTTTACACTGACGGCATCGAAGAGTCCACCAGAAAATTCCGCGACCAAAATTTTAATGTGGTCAAGTGCGAGGAAATCGCCGGCGTCAAGGACGGCGTCCACGCCAACCACAAGGTTGGAAGCGAAAGCGAACAAATGGAAAACGACCGCATACAAGCTATAATCGAGGCTGTCTTGAACAAGCAAAAGTACCGCCTTGAAAAATTCCACAATCCAGTGCCCGGCGAAGTTTTGGAATTTGACTTTGCGGATTGCCAAGGAACGACCGAGGAAGTAATTTTGGCCTTGTGCTCCGTTGAAAAAGTGTTCCGCTTTTACAAGCCGCAGGACGCCGGCGAAAAGGACACCGTGCGCGTGGACCGCAGAATCGACGATTTCTTGAAGAAGCATTTCAATCGCTACGATTACTACTGCGGAACAAAGGCCGACGATTTGGCTGACAACATTTACTTGTACTACACCGCGCTCCGCGAGGACGAGCAGCTGGACGACCTTACGCTTGTGGCGGCGAAAATTTCTTGAGAAAAATTACGCGCGGCGCTTGCATTTTTGGCAAAGCGCGTTATAATTTTATATAGGAGTGAATTATGAAAGAAGAGACAAAAGCCAAGGCCGCCAAACTTTGGGACAATGTAAAGAGCGGCCTTAAGACTGGCTTTGACGCCACAAAAAAAGGCTTGACAAAGGCTGGAACGGCGATTCAAAGTTACGGCGATTTGGGGGTGGTTCAAATTGAAAAAAAGCAATTTGAGTCTAAGCGCAAAAAGTCCTTTGAGGCTTTGGGCGAGCTTGCCTTTGAAAAGCTTTCGGCAAAAGACGCTTCTTCCTTGGCCGCCAATGACCAAGACGCCGCTTCTTTGATCGAGGAAATTGTTTCTTACAACAAGGAAATCGCAAAGCGCGATAAGATTTTGAAGACCGCCGAAAAAGAGGGAAAGATACCCGGCAAGGCCGCGCCTAAAAAAACGTCCGCCAAAAAAACAGCAAAAAAATCAGCCGCAAAGAAAGCCGCCGACAGCGCGGAATAATTCAATTCAACTTTTGCGGACTTTCTGCCGATAATATAAGGGTATGAAAGTCTGCAAAAGTTTTATAAAAGTTTTTCTCTGCGGTTATTTTGTTTTGGCGGGAGCCGCGCTCTTTGCCGACACCGTTCACTTGGTTGAAAAGGGGGAGACCCTTTATTCAATCAGCCGCAAATATCAAATCACTGTAAGCGAGCTTCGCGCGGCCAACGGTTTGTCCGAAAGCGACGTCCTTAAATTTGGCCAAAAGCTCAATATCCCCACCCCCGACATCGAAAACGCGGCCGCGCTCAATTCTTCTTCATTGCCGACTTCTTCATATTCCAGCGACAACCTTGAAACTTACGTGGCGCAAAAGGGCGACACATACTACGGAATCGCCCGCGAGCGCGGAATAAAGGTAGCCGAGCTTTTCGCGCTCAACAATTTGGGAAGCGACGCTTCGCTCAAGGCCGGACAAAAACTCAAGGTTCCGGCGCTGGCTTCTTCTTCCGGCGCTCAAACTTCTTCCTTGGACTTGAAGGAGGCGGATCCCAGAAAATATTCCGCCGCCAAAAATTCCGGCGGACTTGTATGGCCTGTCAAAAATCCCCGCATAACTTATGTCAACGGAAAAGTTTCAGGCGTGCAGCTTAGCGCCGCCAAAAAAGAAAAGGTGATGAACATCATGTCCGGCACCGTCATGTATTGCGGCTCTTACCGGGGCTTTGGCGAGGTTGTCTTTGTCCAGTCAAAGACCGGCTTGATTTACGCTTACACAGGCTTGTCGGAAGCCAGCGTTCAAAAAGGCGATTACGTCGTTTACGGCGACACAATCGGAACGGCAGGCGTAGACTCCATCAGCAAGGAAAGCCGCCTTACCCTCATGGTGTTCCGCAACGGAAGCCCCATCGACCCGGCAACAGCTCCGCGCGGATATCCGTGTCGCGGACGGCGCGGAGAAAGACTTCCATGCAAACGCGCGCGTCGTCATTGGCGCGGTGCGCGGCTTCAACTTGAATTTTCATTCCGCTTGCCAAATATTGCAGGCTGTATTTTTTGTTCACAGGATAGGCCCATCGCGCCAAGTCAAGGGTGTCGATGGCCTTGTTTTTTAGTTCCTTCATTCCAAGCCGCGTTCGTTCGGCGTTGACAAAGTTCCAGTCAAACTGCGCGTTGTGGGCTACAAGAACGCAGCCTTTTGAAAATTCCTCAAAGTCGCGCATCACCTTTTGAATGTCGGGCGCGCCTTCAAGCATGGCGTCCGTGATGTGGGTTATGTTTGTAATTATCGGCGGAAGGGCAAAGTCGATGTGAACAAAGGAATCGTAAACGTCAAGGACGCCGCTCTTGTCAAAGCGAACGGCGCCCAATTCTATTATTTTGTCTTTTTTATAGCTCAGTCCGGTGGTTTCTGTGTCAAAGGCGCAAAAGACGGCGCCGTTCTCGTTTATCAAACGGCGCAGCCTCTTGTAGTCCTTGAGCAGCTTTACCGGGCTGAAAGGCTCGTTATTTTGCGGCGGCATCGAGAATCGCTTTGATATCGGCGCTTATCGCGTCGCACAAGGCTCCGGCGTCCTTTTTGCTTTGCGCCAAGCCGTCAATGCCTGCGGGCGGAAGCGCGCTGTTGATGTAGAACTTGATTTTTGGCTCGGTTCCGCTGGGGCGGGCGCTGACAATTGTTCCGCCTTCAAGGACAAACTGCAATACGTTGCTCTTGGGAAGGTTGATCGGAGTCTTGGCTCCGGGATTGGCCGGATCAAAGGCGACGCTCTGTTGGATGTCCTTAATCTGGAGTACCTTTTTTCCGCCCAAAGACTTAAGGCCTTCGGTTCTGAGCTTGGTCATGATTCCACCCATGATAGAAGGTCCTTGCGGTCCTTCAAAGTACTGGCTGATCGCGCGGTCCTCAAAGTATCCGTATTCGGCCCACATGTCGTCCAAGCGCTCCAAGACGCTCTTTCCTTTGCTGGCCCAGTACAAGGTCATTTCGGCGCACATGGCGGCG
Organism: uncultured Spirochaetaceae bacterium; assembly: GCA_902792795.1. Taxonomy (GTDB): domain Bacteria; phylum Spirochaetota; class Spirochaetia; order Treponematales; family Treponemataceae; genus Treponema_D. Next base: position 13,810 of record CADBBB010000056.1, read on the forward strand.
GCGCTTACTCCGTCCTTGTCCATGACTTCTTTTTCGACTTTATATCCGTAGCTTTCTTCCAATCCGAATACGTATTCGTTGGATCCGTCCTTTTCCATTTGGGCTTGCGCCGCCGCGATCCATTTAAAGCCGGTCAAGCATTCAACCATCTTTACGCCGAACTTTTTGCAAATCGCGTCGCCAAAGGGAGACGTTACGATTGAGCGCACGACGGCCGCGTTGGCGGGAAGCTTTCCCAATTCCTTGCGGCTTAGCAAAACGTAGTCCATCAAAAGCGCGCCCATTTGGTTTCCGCTCACCAAAACAAACTTTCCGTCCTTTCCGGGGAAGGCTGTTCCAAAGCGGTCGGCGTCGGGGTCGGTTGCCATAACGCAATCGGCCTTTTCCTTTTCGCCAAGGGCCAGCGCCATTTTGAGCGCGGGCGCTTCTTCCGGGTTGGGCTTTTCGACTGTGGGGAAGTTTCCGTCGGGCTTTTGCTGCTCGGGAACTGTGATAACCTTAAGTCCAAGGTCTCCCAAAACTTTTTCTACGTGCATGGCTCCCGTTCCGTGGAGCGGAGTGTAAACGATCTTTACGCTGGAAGCCTTTTCCTTTATCAAGGCCGGGCGGAAAAGCTGTTCCTTGCACATGGCCCAGAACTTTTCGTCGATCTCTTTGTCGATGATTACGAGCGAGCCGTTCTTGAGCGCCTCGTCTTTTGAGATTGTCTTAACTTCTTTTACGGCGTTGACTTCTACGATGATTCCCTTGTCGTGCGGCTCGATTACCTGCGCGCCGTCGTTCCAATAGGCCTTGTAGCCGTTGTACATTCTTGGGTTGTGGCTGGCCGTTACGACAACGCCTGTGTCGGCTTTGAGCTCGCGAATCGCGTATGACAATTCGGGAGTGGGGCGCACTCCGCTAAAGAGGTAGGCCTTGATTCCGTTTGCGGCAAAGATAAGCGCGGTGGCTTCGGCGAATACGTCCGAGTTGAGGCGGCTGTCGTAGGCGACGACGGCGCTCAAAGTTCCGGCCTTGGCCCTTTCGGGGAAGGCCTTTATTACGTAGTTGGCCAAGCCTTGAGTGGCCATGTTGATTTCAAGCGTGTTCATGCGGTTTGTGCCGCCGCCCATGATTCCGCGAAGGCCGCCGGTGCCGAACTCAAGCGTCTGGTAGAAGCGGTCCTCAAGCTCCTTGTAGTCTTCTTTTGCGACAAGGTCTTCGACTTCTTTTCTAAAGCGCGCGTCCTGTTCCTTGGCGATGTAGTCTTTCGCTCTCTGCAAGATTTCCTGTTTTTCCATAATAACCTCCGCGTGTTATGGTAAAAGTTTATCGTATTTTGTCGGCTTGGGCAAGCAGTTTTGTTTCCCATGCCAATAGTTCCCTTTCTTTTTTTGCGTCGCATCCCTTGACGTCGCACATGATTCTAAATACTGGCTCCGTTCCGCTTCCCCGCATCCAAATGAAGGAGGCGGGCTTTTTGGAATTGTTCTCGTAGAACAAAATTTTTAGGCCGCCTTTTTTGCTCTTGGAAAAGTCCGACGCGCCAAATTTTTCCTTTGTTCCGTTTGTGAGCGAGGCTTTCCAAGAAGTTATGCCGTATTTTTTTACAAGGCCTTCGCCGCCCGCGTTAAAGGAACGCTCGAAGGCGCTTTGAAAATTCTTTTTAAGAACGGCGTGGTCGGCGGTCTTTATTTTAAGAATCGCGCGTTTTTCGCTGACGCCTGTGGTCGTGTATTTTGGAAGCGAGTCCAAAATGTCGTCCAAGGAATAATTTTCGCTGTAGGGAATGCCGCGCGCGCTTGTCCATAGCGCCCACGCGTCTTTTATTGTCAAAAGCTTTATCAGAGCGAAAACTGTGTTGAGCGGATCGCGGACGCAAGCGGGGTAGGTTATCGTTCCGCCGTTGCTTCCTTCGCCCAAGATTGGAACTTCAAAACCCGCCGCGCGCTTTTCGCGGGCAAGATTCACCACGTTGGCTTCTCCGACTTCCGCCCTAAAGACTTTGGCGCCAAAGGCCGCCGCGATTTCTTCTATGCGCATCGAAGTGGGACAGTTTACCGCGACGGCGAGGCGCGTTTTTTTGCCCGCGGCTTTTTGTCGCAAGACGGCGCATGCAAGCTCTGACAAAACGCTCAGCGCGAACACTTCTTGCGCCTTAAGGATTTTTGCCTTGCCTTCTTTTTGGCTGTAGTAAACGATGTTTCCCCGGTCGCCGTCGCAGTCGGGCATATAGCCGATGGTTTGGACAGCCGGGCCAGCGGCGGCCGTTTTTTGGGGCTTGCCACAGCTTTTGGCCGCGCAAGTCTTAGGCTTGCCGCATTTTTCGTTTGCGACGCTTTCCACAAAGCGCGCCACGTGGACAAGGTTTTCCGGCTCTGGAATAATTTCGTGGACGATTTGGCCCGCGCGCGCGTTCATCGCCTTGAAGGAGACTCCCGACGCGGCGAAAAACTTTTTGTCTATGCAAAGGCAGCGCGCGCTTCCGTTAAAGTCCGCGCAAACTTGGATTTTTGTCTTTTTAAGCGCGGACTTGATTTGCGAAAAGAATTTGTTTTGCGCGGCGGCGGAGTCGCTTCCGCTTATGACGCGGCGGGAAAATTTTTCGTAGGAGGCGAGAGCGGCTTTTTTGTTTGCGGCTTTGGCGGCCGCGGCAGTCTTGGCCTTGCTTCCGTTCGCAGCTTTCGCGCGCGCCAAAACTTCTTCCGCGTCCTTGGCTTCTTTCAATTTGCGCTCAAAAATCGAGCGGACTTCAAGGTTTTGCGCGGCATTCAATACGCCGCCGTCGTCAAGGCCAAATTTTATTCCGTTGTGGCCGATCGGATTGTGGCTTGCCGAAATGTAGACAAAGGCGTCATGCTCGCGGGCAAAGGCCATGATTTCGGGCGCGGCGGCCACGCCAAGATATATAATCCTCGTTCTGCCTAATGCGAGGGCTTTCAAAACATAGGAGGCGCACTCTTTTCCTGTGTGGCGGGTGTCCGTGGCGACGACGATTTTTGGCTTGCCTGCGCTTTTTGTTTCGCGCGCTTCCAACCATTCCAAAAAAGACTCGGCGGCCAAAAAGCAAAGCGCCTTGTTTGTCTTGCCGATTTTTGTCGTTTCGTCGCGCTCGTTTCCGCTTTCGGCAAAAACCTTCCGCCAGCCGGAGGCCGACAAAATCATATTGTGTTC
>CADBBB010000057.1 GCA_902792795.1 uncultured Spirochaetaceae bacterium
GGGTGTAATCGTGTCCGCTATGGTGATTGTCTTTTCGCTTTCAAGGTAAACGTCGTTTGAGCTTGCCACGACGGCGGCGCCCTTCATGTTGAAGGTTCCGCTTACCACGTGGACGCCTTTGCCCCATTTTGCATTTGCGTTGCTCGTAATCGTTCCGCCGCTCAAAGTGAACGTTCCGCCGTACAAGTAAATTCCGCCGCCGGATCCGCTGGTGGAAGTTTTGTTTGAGCTTACGCTCGCCGTGCCCGACATTTCAAACTCTGACGACGACATGACATAAACGCCGCCGCCGTAAGACTGCGCCCAGTTGCTCACTACGGCGCCGCCGCTCATGGTGAACTTGTGGCCGCTTCCTGTCGTGTAAACGCCGCCTCCCGCGCTGGAATTCGTCTCATTTTTGTTGCCGCTTATCTCGCCGCCGGCCATGTCAAAAGTTCCGGCGTTGTAGACGCCCACGCCGTAGGCGTAGGCGCCGTCGGTCTTGTTGTAGGAAACGTTTCCGCTCGCAAGCTTTAGGGTTCCCGCGTTGTAAACGCCGCCGCCTGTTCCATTTACATTCGAAGTGTAGTTTCCAATAACGCCGCCGCTAAGGTTTTGCGCGCTGTAAGAGGCGCCGTTCTGTTTGTAGCCAAGATACAGGCCTCCGGCGTTGTAAACGCCGGCGCCCTTATACGCCGTGTTTATGCCAGCCGTGCTGGAAGCTACCGCGCCGGAAAGGGTTCCAGAAACGCCCACGACCGCGCCGCCGTTCATATAAAGCGCGCCGTCGGCGACACTGCCCGATCCGGCGGCAACGTAAACGCCGCCGCCAAGGCCGCAACCGCTTGTCGTGGAGTCGGCGTGGTTATTTGTGACGTTGGCGCCGTCGGCAAGAGTGACGTTGGCGCCGGCGGCCACGTATATTCCGCCGCCGTTTTTGGTGGTGTTTCCGCCGGTAATCGTAAGGTCGGTTATCGTGACGCTTTTTTTCGTGTTAACGGTAAGCGCGGTTCCGCTGTCAGAGGCGGTCGAGCCTATGTTGGCGTTGAGCGCCGGCGCGGCTGTGGCGACAACGGCGCCGCTAGCGTTCTTTTTTACGCCGCGCAAAGTGACCGAGGCGGCCTTTGAGTCAACGCTTGAAGGAATTTCTTGAACGCCCTTTACGTCGCCGTCAATCAAAATTTCGTAGTCGGCGCTGGAGTCTTCAAAAAGCGAGGCGCACGCCTTGCTAATAGTTTTGAAGGGGTCCGCTTTTGTTCCGTAGATGGTTGTGGAGTAATCTCCGTCGCTTCCGTCCTTGGTACATATTATGCGGTTGGAATTTCCGGCCACGTAAATCGGCGAGTCTATGATCGCGTAATATGTGGACGACTCGGAGGCTTTGTCCTTGTTCCAGCCGTCGTTGTTCACGCTGAGCGCGATTTTATCCTTGTTGCCGGTTATCAAGGCTTCGGACGAGGCGCTCAGGAATTTTCTCTTTCGCTTCCAGGCGTTGTTGGCTATCGTGGCCACCGACGTGGCTCCGTCAGGAAGGGTCAAGTCGCCGGATATCGTAACAGTGTTGCCATCAGTTTTTAGATAAATGTCGTTTTTGCCGTAAGCTCCGCCATACGGAATGGAAGGGGAGCCTTTAATTGAAAAGGAGCTCCACACGAGAACCGCGCCGCCGCCGGCATCCGCGACGTTTTCCTTTAGCTCTCCGCCCAAAAGCTCAATGCCTTTTCCCGCCGGCGTGTACTGACCGGCGCACAGGCCTCCCCCGAACTGGCTATGGCTGTAGTTATACGAAATTTTTCCGTCACGGATTTTTACGTCGCCCTTTGAATTGTATATTCCGCCGCCATACACGCTGACATAGTTTCTGCACACGCCGCCGGTCCAGCCGGCCTCTTTTATCGCGCTTCCCTCTTTTTTGTAGCCAAGATAGACATTGCCGCTGTTGGAAATGCCTCCGCCATAAGAGGCTTTGTTGGAAGCCACGGCGGCGTCCAGCGTAGCGCCAGAAGCGGTCGTCGTTGTCCTGTCGCCCACATAGCTTGTTCCGTACATGTAAAGGCTCGCGCCTTCCGCCACGTAAACTCCTCCGCCTTCGCTTGACGCTTGGTTTCCCGCGACCATAGCGCCGTCGGCCAGCGAAAGAGACGCGCCGTTGAACAAGGAAATGCCGCCGCCGCAGTTTGGATTGTCAGTGTTGTTTGTATATTTCTTGTTTCCGCCTGTAATCTTTAGGTCCTGTATCGTTATGGGAACGGAAGTTTTTACGGAGAGCGTGGATTTTTCCTCTCCGTTGGCGTCGAGCGAATCTTTCGGAACCTTTGTCGTCGAGTCTAGGCCGTTGCAGCCGCGCAAGACGATTGATGTCGCCGCAATGGTTCCTTCGATTCTTTGCGCGCCGGCTATTTTTCCGTCAATCAAAATTTCAAAGTCTTCGTCGCCGGTAAGTTTTGAGGCCGCGTGTCCGACCGTTTTAAAAGGATGGTCCTTTGTTCCTGACACGCCGTCCTCGTCGCTTCCGTCGGCGGCGCATTTATGGCGGTTTTCCGCTCCCACGCCGGCCACGTAAATGGGCGCGTTCAAAACGCCCAGCGCTATGTTCGTCTTGGACTTGTTTATGGTAAAGTCCGTGTCCGTGATTACAAACCTGTCCTTGACGGCTTCGACCGTCGTTCCTGAGACAGAAATTACGGTGGCGCCTCGGTCCCAGCCGATGGGCCGTATGGCGGCCACCACGCCGCTTCCGTTCAAATGGCCCACGTCGATTTGCTTTCCAGAGCTAAGGTAAATGTCGTTCTTTTTTTCAACAGGATTTCCGGCGTCGTCTTTGCCGTATGGAATTGAAACGCTTCCGCTCAGCTCCAAAGTTCCGTTGTTGTATATGGCGCCGCCGCCGATTTGCGAGGCTTCGTTCCCGCTTATCTCGCTGTCGCCAGTTACCGAGGCATAGGATCCGCCGTATAAGAAAATTCCGCCGCCGTTCTTGGCGCTGTTTCCGCTTATCGTTCCGCCTGTCATCGTGAACGAGCCAGCGCCGTCGTCGGAATCAAAATAAACATACACGCCGCCGCCGGCACCGTTCTGCGAGGAATTGCCGCTTATCTCGCCCGACGACATTTCCACGCTGGCTCCCGCGGACACATAAACTCCGGCTCCCTCTTGGCCTGTGATGTTGTCGTATATTTTGGCGCCCTTTACAAAGACGCTTCCTTTTTTCGCATAGATTCCGCCGCCGGAAGAGCTGAGCCTGTTGCCCGAAACTTCCGTTCCCGACAAAAGGGTCACGGCCGCGTCCTTTGCGTTGACAAGGATTCCCATAGAAGACCCGGACCCCTCTCTGCGCTTTATTTTTACGCCCTTGATGAAAATTGGAACGCAAGTCTCAATGTTAAGAATTTTAAATTCAGGGTCGGCGCCGCCTGTCGCTCCGCCCGCGATGACCGCGTCGCTCGCTCCGGGAAGGCTTGCTATTTCTATCGAGCCGGCTTTTTTTGAGGCGCTGTTGTATGTTCCCAAATCGCTTGGAAATTTAGTGTTTCCTTCAACCGTTTTGCAAATGAAAATCTTGTAGTCTTTTGAGGCGCTTCCCGCGGCGTTTATCATGCTTACCGCGCGGCCAAGGCTGGCCAGCGGGTCGTAGTAGCTTCCGCTGTTGGAGTCGTCAGGCTTTTTGGCGCCTCTGGCCTGGGCGTCGGACTCAGTTTCGCCGCTCACGTAAAGTATTGTGGAAGCGGCGGCCTGGATTTCGTCTTGGTCGACCACAAGGCGGGTCTTTCCGCCGACGGTCGCTACGCTCCCCTTTCCGCCGGAAGAAATCCAAGTGTCGGTGGCCGCGTTGTCAAACACGTTTATGTTTTGATATATCGAATACAGGAATATGTAGCCGCCCGCGCCGTCGGACTTAAAGAAGTTTAGCGTCACGTCGTATGAGCCGCTTTTTATTTCGCCCAAGGAAAGCGAGGCCGTTCCGCTGGAGATGGGCAATTCTTTTTCTTCGCTGTCGCCGTTGGCGTCCTTCCATCCTTGGTCGGAACAAGCGGCCACGGCCTTGGACACGCTTGCGTCCACGGTAATTTCAAGCGCCACCGATCCGTTTCCGTCTTTTACGGGCGTGGGAACAAACTTGTGGCTAAGGACGGCGTTGTCCTCGCTGGCCTCAAATTTGTAGGAGTCGCTAAGAACCACGGCGCCGTCGCTCTTGGCGCAGACTCCGCAGGTTATGTTCCATGTCTTTCCAATTTCCAGCCCCATCGTAAAGGAGCGCGAGCCGCTTGTAGTTCCAAAGTCTCCTTCAACAACTACGGAGCCGCACTTGGCCTGGGCAAAGAATTTGTAGGCGCCGCTTGTTCCGGTGTCAAGGTTGGGCTTGGCGGACTTGGAAACGGCGGAAGAGCCGGAGGCGCTTTCGTCAAAGATGTCGGCGAGCGCGGACATTTGCGCGGGCACCGCTCCGGCGGAACCGCCAACGCTTCCGGTAAAGGTGATGTATTTTTTGCCTTGCTTGTCGGTGGTCACCGCCGGCTTTGTCGTTCCGGTTCCGGCCGGCTTTGCGGGAGAGGAAGGCTGGCTTACGGGCGCGGGGGAAGGACTGGAGACGTTGTCGCAAGAAAAGAAAGCCCCGCAAAAAACGAGCGCGGCGCCGGCCAAAATCGTCCAAGCCGGGCGCTTTTTAAAAATTCCAAAAATTTTCATATTCGTCCTCCTGCGCGAAAAAAACCGCAAAAAACCACATAATTATAGCGCAATACATGGAAAAAAACAAGCAAATTCCGCGTGGCCAGGCAAAACAAAAAAAACGCTCCCGACTGCGTCCGTCCGTCTTCCGCGTGGCCAGGCAAAACAAAAAAACGCTCCCGGCCCGCAGTCTCGCGCGTTTTTTTGCTTGCTCGACATGCGGAAGCAAGCCAAAAGGTGAAAATAGTCATAAATTCCGGCGAAATTTTGAAAAAAAAATTTGACAAAAGGCAAAAAGCGCCTTAAAATTATGCTAATAATATAATTTAACGGAGGGCCTGTATGGCTAAAGTTGAACTCAAAGGAATTGGAAAAATCTACGACGGAAACGTCCGCGCTGTCACCAATTCAAACATCACTGTAGAAGACAAGGAATTCTGCGTATTCGTAGGACCTTCAGGATGCGGAAAGTCCACCACTCTTCGCATGATCGCCGGTTTGGAAGACATTTCTGAAGGAAAGCTCCTCATCGACGGAAAGGAAATGAACGACGTTCCGCCCAAGGACCGCGACATCGCGATGGTTTTCCAAAACTACGCCTTGTACCCCCACATGTCTGTTTACGACAACATGGCCTTTGGCCTCAAGATTCGCAAGATGGACAAAAAGGAAATCGACCGCCGCGTCCAGGAAGCCGCCAAGCAGCTTGACTTGACCCAGTACCTTACCCGCAAGCCCAAGGCTCTTTCGGGCGGACAGCGCCAGCGCGTGGCGGTAGGCCGCGCCATCGTCCGCAACCCCAAGGTATTCTTGTTCGACGAGCCTCTTTCAAACCTTGACGCCAAGCTCCGCGTAACGATGCGCGCCGAAATCGCGGCCCTTCACAACCGCTTGCAGGCCACGATGATTTACGTCACACACGACCAGATCGAGGCCATGACGCTCGGCGACAAAATCGTCGTAATGAAGGACGGCGTTATCCAGCAGATTGGCGCCCCGCTCTACCTCTACAACAACCCGATCAACAAGTTTGTCGCCGGCTTTATCGGAACTCCGCCGATGAACTTCCTTACCGTAAAGGTAATCGAAAAGGGCGGAAAGATTGTGGTTGACGAAGGCTCGTTCTCAATCGTGCCCACAGCCGACCAGCAGAAGCGCCTCAAGGCCTATGTCGGAAAGGACGTTTACTTTGGAATTCGCCCCGAGGACATCGAATACAGCGAAAAGGCCGGCGAGAACGCCATGCAGATGAAGATCACCAACAAGGAACCCCTTGGCGCCGAGACCCACTTGTATTTGTCAACTCAGAAGGGCCAGAACATCATCGCCAAGACAACGGCCAACGCCGCGTTCCGCTTGGGCGAGACAGTAACTTTGATTCCCGACATGAAGAAGGCCAAGTTCTTCTCTACAGAAGAAGGCGAGCCCAACATCATCGAGGACATCAAGAAGGAATGGTAAGCTTGAATATTAGCCGAAAAAGTTGTTTCGGACTTTAAGTTATTCAAGAATACATATGAAGAACGGCGAAATGGGAACAAGGCCCACGCCGTTCTTTTTTTATGTCCGCTTGATATTTATTCCGCGTTCCTATAGAATGGCGGAATGCAAGAAAATTCAATGCCAGAAAACAAGATGGGCGTTATGCCGGTTGGCCGCCTTTTGGTGAACATGTCGCTTCCGATGATGATAAGCATGTTCGTCCTTTCGCTTTACAACATCGTGGACAGCATTTTTGTGTCGCAAATCAGCGAGGAAGCCTTGACCGCCGTGTCGATGTCCTTCCCATTCCAAATATTGATGGTGAGCTTTGGCCTTGGAACGGCGGTCGGAGTGAACGCGCTTCTTTCCATGCGCCTTGGCCAAAAAAACCAAGAGGCCGTCAACAAAAGCGCGATGAACGGAATTTTTTTGGCGGCGGTCACTTACATTTTGTTCGCCGTCCTGTGCGTGATTTTTGTTCCGCCCTACTTTAAGAGCCAAACGCAAAACCAAGCGATTATAGACGACGGAATCATTTACCTTTCCATCTGCATGTTCTTGGGCTTTGGCCAGTTTGGTCAAATGATGTTCGACCGCCTCTTGCAGGCCACTGGAAAAACCATTTGGACGATGGCCTCGCAATTGGTCGGCGCCATTTTCAACATAATCTTTGACCCAATCTTGATTTTTGGCCTTGGCCCCTTTCCCAAAATGGGAATCGCGGGAGCGGCGGCGGCCACAGTTGCCGGACAAATCTTGGCGGCCTGCGTTTCGCTAATCTTTAACCTTAAGGTAAACCACGAAGTTCAGTTTAGCCTAAAAGGATTTCGCCCCGACCCGGCCGTCATTTGGCAAATCTACAAGGTGGGCGCGCCGTCAATCGTCTTGCAGGCGGTGGGCTCCCTGACCTCTTACACGATGAACTTGATTTTGGGCTTGTTCAAGGGAATCGCCGACACGGCCATCGCGGTTTACGGCGTTTACTTTAAGCTGAACAGCTTTGTATTCATGCCGGTCTTTGGCTTGAACAGCGGACTGGTTCCGATCATCGCCTACAACTACGGCGCCAAAAAGCCCGAGCGAATCATGCGCGCCATAAAGTTCGCCATAACCGCCGCCTGCGCCATAATGGCGGTGGGCGTTTCGCTGTTCGAGTTCTTTCCCAAGCAACTTTTTGAGATGTTCAACGCTTCCGACAAAATGCTTGAGATTGGAATTCCCGCCCTCCGCCGAATCGCGCCCAGTTTTATGGGGGCGGCGGTTTGCATTTGCCTTGGCTCGGTGTTCCAAGCGCTCGGAAGCGCCAGCTACAGCATGTTCGTCAGCATCGCGCGCCAGCTTTTGTTCTTGCTGCCAAGCGCGTACTTGCTTTCGCTAACGGGAAAGATAAACAATGTGTGGTGGTGCTTTATAATCGCCGAAATGATTTCGATAACGCTTTCGCTAATTTTCTTCGCGCGCGTCAAGAAAAAGAAGATTGGTTAACAGGGCAAACGGATTATAAGAAAAACAAAACGCTACGGCGGACAAGCCGCCGTTTTGATATAGGAAGTAATCCAAATGCGCTCTTGCGAGCGCTGTCAATCTCGGGAGAATCCGTCCGCTCTGCGCCTGCTGCAGGCAAGTTGAAATTCGACTCGCTTCGCTCGCGCCTGCAGAACGCGCAGCCGGAACGGACTTCTCCCTACGCGTTTTATTGCTTTCCACACCGTTTGCCCAGTCAACAAATATCCAACCAGTAAAAAAATGCGGCGCGAAGGCGCGGGCGGCATTGCGGGAACACTCTGTCCGCGGCTTCCGCGATAGCGGAAGAGTAAATAGGTTCAAGACGCGGACAGCGTGTAGCGCCGTCAGCAAGCGGTCCCGTGATGCCGACCGCAACTGGGAGCCGCATTTTTTGTTATTGAATTAATTATGCGTTTGTCTTAGATTATTGGAAATGCCTATAAAAGCTATGGATGATGTTGGAATTGAACCAACGACCTCTGCCGTGTGAAGGCAGCGCTCTACCACTAAGCTAATCATCCAAGAATGTTTGTAATATAACAAATAAAGAAAAAAGTTGCAAGTCCCAAAAAAACGCTGCCAAAAAAAGGCGGGTCCCAGCGACGAAAAAAAGAGCCGGAGCCTCCCGTCCTTCGCTAGCGGCTTGTTGCCTGCGGCCAAGCCGCTTCGCTGACGGGTCCTTCCGTCTCTTTTTTTCTGCGTCCCGCCCCATCGCGTCCGCTTTTCATAACCTTAACCGTTATTCCTTGCAAAAAAGCCGCGCTCGCGCGCTCCGCACGGCTCGCTACACGCTGTTTGCGCTTGTAACTATCAAACGCTGCCGCTTACGCGTCAGCCGCAAACAGAGTGTTTTCGCCAGCCGCCCCGCTCCCTCGCGCGTTTTTGGCGCTTGTTCAATTACATTTGTTATATTCCAAACAAAAAATTAGGCCTGCAAAGCCGTTACCGCTACCGTGGCGACGATGTCGTCTACGTTGCAGCCGCGGCTTAGGTCGTTCAAGGGCTTGGCGAAGCCTTGGCAGACCGGGCCGATGGCCATCCAGCCGCCCATGCGCTGGCAAATCTTGTAGCCGATGTTTCCCGCGTTGATGTTGGGGAAGACAAAGACGTTGGCGTGGCCGGCCACCGAGCTTCCGGGGGCCTTGAGCTGGCCAACTTCGGGAGCGACCGCGGCGTCAAACTGGAATTCGCCGTCGATGGCCAAGTCGGGCGCGGCTTTTTTGGCAAGCTCCGTGGCCTCCTGCACTTTTGGAACGCTCTTAAAATACTTGTCGTCGTTTCCGCTTCCCTTTGTTGAGAACGAAAGCATGGCCACGCGGGGCTCGATGCCGGCGATTTTTTTGGCGGTGTCGGCGGTGGCCACGGCGATGTCGGCCAACTGCTGGGCGTCCGGCTCAATGTTGATCGCGCAGTCGGCGAAGAGCGAAACGCCTTCCTTGATGTATGGGTTTCCGCCTTCGGGGGCGACCATGATGAAGCTTGACGAAACTGTCGAGATTCCGGGCGCGGTCTTGATTACCTGCAAGCCGGGGCGCAAGGTGTTGGCCGTTGAGTGGCAGGCGCCCGACACAAAGCCGTCCGCGTCGCCGGCCTTAAGGATAAGCGCTCCGAACATCGTGCGGTCTTTTTGGATGTAAGCCTTTGCGGCCGCCACGTCGGCGTACTCGGGCTGGTTGGTCTTTTTGTTGATTTTTCCTTCGCGCGCCTTGAACAAAATTTCGGCGTAGCGGTCGGCGTCGGCGCTTGTGGCCGGATCGACAATTTTAACGCCTGTCAAGTCCGCGCCCGGAGCGGCGGCCTTGATTTCTTCTTCCGTTCCCAAAAGAATGATTTTGGCGATTCCGTCCTTTACGATTTTTGCGGCGGCCTCGACAACGCGCTTGTCCTCGCCTTCGCAAAGAACGATGGTCTTGTTGGCCGCTTTGGCCTTGTTGAGAAGCTCATCAACGAATGACATATTTTTCTCCTGTCAAATTAAATATTTTATCGCAACGCGGCTTTGACAACATTGTAGCCGCCGTTGTAAATTCCCATTTTGTCGTTGTTCAAAATGTTTTGAACTTGCATTTTAAGAAGGTCGTCCTCTTCCACAATCATCTTAAGAAGGCGATGCAAAATGTTGTGTTCCTCCGCCTCCTTGGTTCCGTCGCCAATCTCGCTGCCGCGAATGGCGCCCCAAGCCTCGTGGCGGCCTACGCGCTGGATGAAAAGTTTTGGGATTGGGTAAAACGAAAGCTCCGAGGGCTTTGTGACCATAAAGTCGCAAACGCGCATCAAGAGGTTTGTGCAATAGACGGCGGCGTAAAAGTCCTTGTGCAAGAAAATGTGGACGCCGCTTATGGAAGACTTTTCGGCGGCCTTGGCAAAGGCCTTGGTCTTTTTCCAGTCGTCGTGCATTGTGTAGGGAACGCCGCTTTGTTCCAAGAGTTCCTTTAAAACAAGCCAGCGGCCTTCGTGGTCGCCCATGTTTATAAGCAGGGTACAGCGTTTTTCTTCGATATATTTTTTGCAGTAGTTGGCGATGTCGCCAAACTTGTGCGCCTGCGCTCCGGCTCCGCCCATAGTCAAAAGGAAGCGGCGGCCCTCCCCGTTTTTGGCGCGGTCAAGGCGGGCCTTGCAGTCGGCCTTGATGGACTTTAAAAGCTCGTAGTCAACGTAGTGGCCGGTTTGGATTATGTCGCTGGCCGGAAGGCATTTTTGGATGAGCGGGCCGCGCTCCATCTTTAAAAGCGCGCGGTAGCCCATGTAGGCCGACGGCGACTGGACGGTGTGGAGGCTGCCTTGGACAAGCCAAAAGGCCAGGGGCAAGTTGTCAGGCACCATCGAAACGACCTTGGTCATTCCGCAATGCAAGGCCGACCAGCCAACCCAAGGATGCGCGGCCACAAGGGGAATGTCCTTGGGCAAATTCTTGAAGGCCGCCGTGAAGAGGCGGGAAATCTCGCGGTTTTGTATGGCGGAATCCAGCGTGGCGTTGGCGCGGCTGGTCACGTCTTCCCATATATGATTGTTGAACCACTTGGACCTTTGCGAAAGGCGGCTGAATGTGTTGTAGAGGCCTTCCAAGAATTTTATCGATTTTGCAATCGGCGTGTTTGAGAACGAGAGGAAGTCCAAGATGTAGGCGCGAACGTTCATGCTGGCCGCGACGCTGGCGAGCGCGATGGCGATTCGCCAGTGGCCAAAGCCCATTCGAATTGTTCCGATGACGAGCGCGTTGTTGGGGTCAACTTCGTAAACCTTGAGGGGCTTTCCGTCGTCGTCCTTTTGCGCCTCCAAATCGTCGCGGCGCACCAAGGTCAGCGCCTTAAAGTCCTTGTAAACTTCGCCCTTGGCCACGGCCACCAAATCAAGGCCCTCTTGCATCTGGCCAAATATGCGCTTGCAAAGCTTGTATCCCAAGCCCGCCTTCCACGCGGCAAAACGAGAAACTTGGTTGCCAAAAATTTCGTTATACATCCTAACTATTTTAGCGCGCTTTTTTCAAATTGACAAGTTTATTTAAAGGGAATATAATTGCGGGCATGAGAAAAGAAAAGAACGCCGGATTGATTACATTCGCATTGAGCTTTGTAGGCAAAAAAAATAAAAAAATTTTGGACAAGGCCGCAAAAAATTGCGCCAAGGCGGAAGAAGCGACTTTGCGCGGAATCTTGAGCTACGCCAAGAACACCGAATGGGGAAAGGCCCATGACTTTGCAAAAATCCTAAAGGCAAAAAGCGCGGAGGAACTGTTCCGCCTGTGGCAGGAGAACGTTCCTGTGCAAGACTACGAGGACTTGCGTCCCTTCATCGAGCGCCACAAAAACGGCGAGGAGAACGTCTTGTTCCCCGGAAAGCCGATGATGTACGCCACCACAAGCGGTACGACAAAGGAGCCCAAGTGGGTTCCAATCACGCCCGCGTACTACCAAAACATTTTTAGCAAAATGTCAAAGCTTTGGCTTTACACATTCATCATGCACAGGCCAAAAGCCTTTTGGGGAAAGTGCGTCTCAATCGTCGGCAAAGCCGTCGAAGGCTACGCGGAGGACGGAACGGTTTGCGGCTCCATCTCCGGCGTGACCCAGCGCGACTGCCCGGAATTCATAAAAGGCCTCTACTCCGCCCCAAGCGAAGTCTTTGCCATAAAGAACTACACGGCGCGCTACTACGCGCTCATGCGCACGGGCATAGAGCAAAACGTTTCGCTTTTGATCACGGCCAACCCTTCCACGATAATCGAATTGCAAAAAAACGTCGACCAATACTTGGACGACTACATCGAGGACATTGAGAACGGAACCTTGAGCCCAAAAATGAACATTGAGCCGGAAAACCGCGCCGCGCTGGAAAAAACCTACAAGCCCAACCATAAGCGCGCCCAAGAGCTGCGCGTGCTAAAGGCAACCTACGGCCGCGTCCTTCCCAAGCATTACTGGCCCAACTTGCAGGTCATAACCACATGGCACTGCGGAAACACAAAGGTTTACAAGGACAAGTACAAGGACTTTTTTCCCAAGCACACGCTTGACCAAGAATTTGGCTACTTTGCCAGCGAATGCCGCGCGGGTCTTGTGATGGACGGCGGCGACGACACGGTCTTGTTCCCCCACAACCACTACTTTGAATTTGTGGCGGAAGAAGAGATGGAAAGCCCCTCTCCAAAATTCCTCCAGCTGAGCCAGCTGCAAAAAGGCAGGCGCTACCTTGTCTACATCACGACATACGGCGGCCTCTACCGCTACAACATGAACGACTTGGTGGAATGCACGGGCCTCTACGACACCATTCCCACAATCCGCTTCATACAAAAGGTCAACGGAATAATTTCCATGACCGGCGAAAAGCTCAGCGAACAGCAGTTCATCGACGCGGTGACCGAGACGGAAAAAGAATTTGGCGAGACGGTTCAATTCTTTGTGGGCTTCGCGGACTTGGAGCAGAGCGCCTACCGCTTTTATTACGAGTTCCAGAACCAAGGCCTTGAAAACAACTTTTGCGCAAAATTCACGGCGGCGGTTGACAAAAAGCTCAAGGACGCCA
Organism: uncultured Spirochaetaceae bacterium; assembly: GCA_902792795.1. GTDB lineage: Bacteria > Spirochaetota > Spirochaetia > Treponematales > Treponemataceae > Treponema_D. Next base: position 12,661 of record CADBBB010000057.1, read on the forward strand.
ACCAGGAATACGCGACCAAGCGCAATTCATTCCGCATAAAGGAACCGACGGG
>CADBBB010000058.1 GCA_902792795.1 uncultured Spirochaetaceae bacterium
TGCTCGCCATGTGCGAATGGTCCAGTCTGTTGAAAAACGGGTATTACCGCGACGGGACGGAGTTCCCGAAAGACGAGGCGGCGGCGAAGGAATGGAAACGGAAGGCGTTCGACCTGGCGCTGAAACACCTGGAAGAGGGCGATGTGCTGGATTTCGTTCCCGAAGCGCACAAGGCCGCCGCGCCGCACGCGTCCAAAACTTCGTGCTTTCCAGGAACGCGCAAAAAGGCCTCGCCCAAAAATTCCGTCCAAAAATTGTTCTTTTGCTCTTTGACGGAACGGTATTCCAAGCGCCAAGGGCCGGCCGCCTTTGTTCCGTAGGGAACAAGCTTTATGTCAGGCCGCTTTTTCGCCGCGATTTGAACGGTCTCCACCGCGCCCGCGTCGTCGGCGCAGTAGACCAAGGTTCCGCCTTGGGGAAGCTTGCAAATGTAATCGACAAAGGCGGCCTGTATGTCGGCGAATGTCGGATAATAGTCTTGGTGGTCGCTTTCCACGCTGGTAAGCAAAATGACGCGCGGGCAAAAGGCCATAAAGTGCCGCTGGTACTCGCAAGTTTCGGCGACGAAGAATTTTTGGGGACGCTTGCAAGACAAAGAGGCCGCCGCTTCTTGGGCTTGAGACCCTTCCGCCGGCGACGTGTAGACGCACTTCTTTCCAAAGGAATTGATTACGCTTCCGGCCAGAACTTGCGCGTTAAGGTCAAGTTGGCTCAAAATCGTTCCGGCTAGCCCTGTAGTGCTTGTCTTTCCGTGAACGCCGCAAACGCCCGCGCTAAAGGCCCGCTCGGAATACGCTCCCAAGGCCTCGGTGTACAAGGCGCAAGGAACGCCAAGCTTTTGCGCGGCAATCAAGTCCGGGTTTTGGTCCAGCTTGTAGGCGCTTGAGTAGACGACCAAGTCCACGTCTTTTGTTACGTTTGATTCTGAAAAAGGAAGCGCCTTGATTCCAAGCGCGTCAAGAATGTCGTCGGTGTAAAAGCGCTCGCTAACGTCGCTTCCTGTAATCACGGCTCCGGCGCTAAAAAAAATCTCGACAAGGGCCGCCATTCCGGTGCCCTTTATTCCAACAAAATGAACGCGATAGTTATGAAAGTCTTCTGGAAGTGAAATTTTCCCCATAGGGTTATACTAGCGCTTTTAGGGCGTACTTGCAAGCGGAACGCGCTTTTGCCAATGCAAACACCACCATACAAACCTTTAGTTTTTTTGTGAATTTTTATCGAAAAAAATTCACTTTTTTATTAAAAACAGCGCTTTTTTTAATAAAAAACTCTATCTTATGTATGGAACGCCACAGCAAAGGCAGGCCGCCTCTTTATTCTTAGAATCAGGAGGCACGCGGAACATGACAAGTTATGAAATTGCGATGCTTGCAATCGCAGTTCTTTCTTTAATTGTAAACGCGGTCGCTCTCTTCCACACCTTGAAAGAATAGCGAAAAAGAAAGCCTGCCGAACAAAAGCGTTAGTCTCGACAGGCTTTTAACAAAAGCTAAAAAAGAGGCGGCCGCCGTTGTGGCGTTCCACTCTTATAATTAAAATATAGCGCCATTCTCCATATCTGTCAACTAAAAATTACCTTGCCAATTCCAAGTAAATCTGGTCGGCAAGGCCAAAGCCCGCCTGTTTTGTAAGGCTCGTCGTGTACTCGTCGTAGAGCATGTCTTGGTACATCGACTTGGCGAATGAGTCTTGCGTCGAAGAATGAACGGTCTTTCTCATCGAGTCGACCATCATCTTGACAAAGAAGGATTCAAGCTCCATCGACTTTTCGTAGAGCTTTGAGGTTTTGTCTATTTTTTTGTCGGAAGGTCGGATGGCGCCATTGGCGGCCGCGCCTTGGGGAGACGCGCTCTTGTCGGCGGCGTGGGTGAAAGTTTTGTCAAAGCCGGTCTTAAAGTCGCCGTTTAAACGGCCTTCCTGCAAGACTTGGCTTGAGGAAATGTGGGAATAGTCGGCGGCATTGTTCGAAAGCCCAGAAGGCGCGGCGGCCTTTTCTTGCGCGGACTTCAACAAGTCGGCAAACTTGGACGACTGGTTTTTATGCAGCGCGTTTTGAATCACCGCGGAGCTTTGCGTCATCGTTCCGATTTTATCTATTCCCGTCATTTATTACCTCTTCAAGTTAGCGGCGGTGCTTAGCATGCTGTCGCTTGTCTGGACGGCCTTGGAGTTGAACTCGTAGGCGCGCTGGGCGACAATCATCTGAACCATTTCGTTGACCACGCTGACGTTGGACATTTCCAAAAACTTGTGCTTTACGATTCCCATTCCGTCAATGCCGGGCCGGTTGGCGATGGGATCGCCGGACGCGTTGGTTACTTTATACAAGCTGTCGCCCAGCGCTTTCAATCCAACCTCGTTGGGAAAGCGGTAAAGCTCGATTTGACCGACCTCAGTTGGGGTCGTCTCGCCGTTCACCTTTACGGTAACGCGGCCGGTGTCGCTGATTGTCAAGGTGTGGATGTCAAAGCCTTCCGGCAAAATGATTTCCGGCAAAACGCGAAGGCCTTCGCTTGTGACAAGCTGGCCGGTCATGTCAACCTTAAGGGCTCCGTCGCGGGTGTAGGCGTAAGAGCCGTCGTACTGCTGCACGCGCAAAAATCCGTCGCCAACAATCGCCACGTCGGTGTCAACGCCAGTGGCCTGCAAAGAGCCCTGGCTAAAAATGCGCTGGGTGGCCGCAAGCTTAACGCCGGCGCCCTGCTGGATTCCAACGGGAGTAACGGTGTCTTCGGTGGCCGGAGTTCCGCTAAGCTTTAAGTTTTGGTAAATCAAGTCCTCGAACTCGGCGCGCTGCTGCTTGTAGCCGGTCGTGTTCACGTTTGAAAGGTTGTGCGAAATCGCGTCAATGTTGGCCTGCTGTCCGTTCATTCCGGTGGCCGCTGTCCACAAACTTCTTACCATAATTTTATCTCCTATCAAAATCAGCGCCGCTGTTCGCGCGAATTTTATGAGCGCAAATGTTGCGGCTTATGCGGCAAACCTACGCTTTTAGGCTTGCCGTCATTTTATTTGCCGCTATCTGGCTCTGGCCGCGACGCGGTTCCACAAGGTTGACATCATTTGGTCTTCGCTCTGAATCGTCTTTTGGTTGGCCTCGTAGGCGCGGTTGACTTCTATCATTCTGACCATCTCGTTGACCACATTGACGTTGGAGCTTTCCACAAAGCTCTGGATGAACTGCGGACGCTCCTCGCCTTCGGCGATTCGCGCGGGTCCTGAAATTTCGTTCTCCATATAAAAAGAATTTCCGGCCTTTTTAAGATAGCGCTCGTTGTCAAAGCGGACGGCCAAAAAGCGGTCCACAACTTTGTTGTCCTGCGTTATTATCATTCCGTCTTCGTTGACTTTAAACTTGTCGTCTTCCAAGCGGATGATTCCGTTTTCGCCAAGGACAGGATATCCGTCCTTTGTTTCCAAGATTCCTTCTTTTCCGATGTAAAAATTTCCGTTGCGGGTGTAGCGGTTTCCTGTGGGCGTTTGGATTACAAAAAAGCCTTTTCCGTGCAAGGCAAAGTCTGTGGCTTGGTCTGTGTTTTTGAGGGAACCTTCCGCAAAGTCGGTGTAGTTTTCGTTGGTCTCAACGCCAACGCCCAGCTTTCCGATGATTGGAGCCGCGTCGGCGGATCCTTCGGGAATTGTGTAAACGCCGTCAAAATCCTTTCGGCGCAACAAAAGCTCGCTAAAAGACTTAGAAACGGTCACGTCGCGCTTAAAGCCCGCCGTGTCGACATTGGCCAAATTGTTGGAGATTGCGTCCAGCCTGTTTTGCTGGGCGGTCATTCCGCTGGCTCCTGTGTACCAACCACGAATCATTTTGACATCCTCAAATTAAAAAATTGCAGGGGGCAACGCATCCAGCCCGCCTTACTTTTTTATCGGAATTTTTCCGCTCGTCTTTAGAATGGAAAGACAAAAATCGTAAGTTCGAGCGGATTTCGCGCAAGCGCGGCTTGATGGCATTTTGGGCAAAAAAAAGGCCTTCTTCATATAGAAGAAAGCCTTTGTGAGCTATACTGGATTCGAACCAGTGACCCACGCCTTAAAAGGGCGTTGCTCTACCTGCTGAGCTAATAGCCCGCGCGCTTGTTAAAAGCGTATATCGATACTATCACATTTTGGCGGAATATGTCAAGAGCGCGAACGAAAAAAAGCGGAAAAAGCGGCTCCCAGTTGCGTACGGCATTGTGAAACCGCTAGATATCGTCGCTACTCGCTGTCTGCGTCTTGAAACTATTTATTCTGCCGCTAAAGCGGCAGACGCAGACAGAGAGTTTTCACAACGCCGTCCGCGCCTTCGCGCCGCTTTATCCGTCTTTTCTTCGGCTACAATTACGGTTACGCAAGTTCGGCCAAGGCTTCCCATTCCTGCCCCGCCCTTATGGCAGACTCATTCACAGACAGTATTTTTACCATTACCGGGGAGCCGGGTGCAGGGGCGGAGGCGGCTTGGTCAAGCAAGATTTCGGCGTGGATAAAGTTGTCCGTCACGGCGCGGACCAGTTTTTTCCCTTGGGGAACGGACGCGGAGCCGTGGGCGCTTTCGGCCACCGCCGGGCGGACGCTTCCGACAAAAGACTTTATGTAGGCGATTTTCGCCCGCGCCGAATATTCGTTAAGGGCGGCCACGCGCTCGTCCTTTATCCGCTCGGGGATTTTTGGCGCCAAGTCCGCCGCCGCCGTTCCGGGACGGGGCGAAAAAGGAAAGGCGTGCGCCTTTACAAAGCCCGCTTCATTCATTAAAGAAAGAGTCAGCTCAAAATCGGCCTCAGTCTCGCCTGGAAAGCCCGTTATTATGTCGCAGGCCAAGAAGGGATTTTGCTTGGCTTCCTTAAGGCGGCGGCAGGCTTCTAAGACCGCCTCGCGCTTGTAGGAGCGGTTCATTCTTTTTAGGACGGCGTCGCTTCCGCTTTGAACCGAAATATGAAAGTGCGGGCGTACGCGCGAGTCTTTTATGACAGCGGCAAAGCGCTCGCTAACGGTCTCGGGGTACACGCTTGAAAAGCGGACGGCGACGCTTTTTGTCCGCTCCAAAATCAGTTCCAACAAGCCGGCCAAGTCAATTGGCTTTCCATTCCATTCCCCGCGATACTGGCCGATGTTCACGCCGGTAAGGACAAGCTCGCTTTGGCCGGCCTCTTCCAAGGCCGCGACGCGCTCCAGGGCCAGCTCGGCGGGAATCGACACAGATTTTCCGCGCGCAAGGTGTATCGCGCAGTATGAGCAGTTGTTGTCGCAGCCGTCCTGAATTTTTATCGACGCCCTTGAATGCGCGAAAAATGTCTTTGGATTGAGCGCGAAGGGCTCCACGGCAAACTTTTGCGGCGCGGCCGTTTTTGGGGCTTGCGACGCCTTTTGCGCGAAACACGCGCGCAGGGCCGCGGCCAGCAGTTCCGCTTGTTGAAAGCGCTTTTGTTCCAAATATTCCGGAACGTTGGCAAGGGCGCTCTTGGCCTTTCCGGGCAACACCACAACGCGAGCGTCCATCGCCGCTATTTGGGCCTGCGAAAGCTCGGCGTAGCAACCGGTGACAATCACGGCGGCGGAGGGAAATTTCTTCAGCAAAAGATTGATTGTCCGCCTGCCCTTTTGCTCGGCCTTTCCGGTGACCGCGCAAGTGTTCAAGACGCAAAGGCAAACGCTTTTGTCGGCCTGGTCCTTTGCCGAGCAAGGGCGCATTTGGACGCGCCAATTGTTTTTGGAAAAAAATTCCGCAGCGCCCTCCGTCTCGATTTGGTTCAGGCGGCAGCCGAGAGTTTCAAAATGAACTGTCTTGATTTTGCCTTTATCGCAAGTGGGCGGCAACACGATCCTTTCCTTTAATCGCGTCGTCCTTGAGCGGATCCAGCTTGAGCGCCTCTTCGTAGGCGGCCATAGCCTCGTAGTAGTTTCCCGCCATTTCGCGCGCGTAACCAAGCCGCGTCCACCAGTTGTCCGAGAGCGGATTTTTGCGGACGGCGGCGCTCAAAGAAATGTCGGCGTGCTGGAACTTAGTCTGGCGTATGTAAATTTCGCCCATGTAATAATAGGCGGTTCCGACGCGGCTTCCGGTGCGGTCGGGCGCGATCGAAAGGTATTCCTGAAACTGCTTGAGCGCTTCGGAGTTCTTTCCCAAAAAATACTTGGCCTCGCCCAAAACTTCTATAAGGCGCATGTCGTAGCGGCTTTGCTTGAGGCCGTCGTAGGCGACCTGCTCGGCGCGGGCGTACTCGCGGTTTCCGACCAAAGACCAGCACATCACCACATAGGAGTCCACATGGGTCGGGTCGGCCTTGATTTCTTCCTCGCAAACTTCCACCGCATCCTTGAACTTGCGGTTGTTGTAAAGAACCAAGGCGTCGCGCTTTGCCTGCGCGAACAAAGAGACGCCGAAAACCAACAAAAATAAAATCGCGCCAAGGCGCTTAAAATCATTACGCTTCATTTGCCTTCACCATAGCGCAACGGCCGCTAAAAACGCTCCCAGGCTCCAAAACCACTTGCCTTGAAGTGATGTCGCCGATAATCGAGCCGCTTGAAGTTACAAAAACCAAGTCGCTGCCGTTGACGTTTCCCTTGACCGCGCCTTTTACCAACACGCGCTCGGCGGAAATGTTGGCGTTGACCACAGCGCCTTCGTCCACCACCAAATCGCTTTCCGCCGTAATCGTTCCGTTGACCTTGCCCCTGATCATGAAGGGCTTGGTGAAATGTATCTTTCCTGTGAACGAAATGTCGCTTGCCATTATGGTGTTGAAGTCGGAATCTTCGTAGTCAATTAAATCGCAGCCTTTGTTATCATACATATTCGCATAGTTTAGCGCTTTGCAAAAGATATTTCAAGTGTTATAATATGGAGGTTATGCAAAAAATCGGCGCGGCGGCGCTAAGAAGGACAGTCAAAATACTCTTGTTCGCGGCGACATTCCTTTCGGCGGCGCTTTTGGTCGCCACGTTCGCGGCTTTGACCAAGGACGGCGGCTCAAAAGGCGGCGGCGACGGCGGCCGAAAATACAACATCCTGATAATCGGAAAAAGCGGCCGCGAAGCCTACCTTGAGCAAATATTCATGGGCGCGCAAAGCGTTTCCAAGGAAAACGAAGCCGCCGTCTCATTGTACACGGGAAAATCCAACGCCGAAGAAATTTCCACGCAGGCGCTGTTCAACTACGCCTCATACTTGAACGCCGACGGAGTGATAGCATATTTGGAGGGCGACGACGAGGGCTTGGAAGCGCCCCAAAAAAGCGGCGGCCAGCCGATTCCACTTGTGACAATCGGAAGCTACCAGCCCAACCTGCCCCAGCTTTCTTACATCGGAACGAACTTTTCCGAGCTTGGAAAGATAACCGCCCGCGAAATAATCAATCTTGTCGGGCCTTCGCAAAAAGCCATTCTCCTTGACGCGGACTCTTCCGACGACGCCAACCACTCCAACTTGATGAGCGGCCTTTTGAACGCGCTTTCGTCGCGCCCTGAAATTACAATCAAGACCTTGCAGTTCGAGCGGGCATCAAGCTTTTCAAAAGAGGACAACTTGCGCCAGCAGCTTGCCAGCGAGGAAGGCTTGGAGCTCATCGTCTCGCTCGCGGAACAAAACACAATCTTGGCCGCGCAAAGCGTCCGCGACCTTAACCTTTCGGGCAAAGTCAAAATCATCGGCTTTGGCGACAGCGACGACTGCCGCTCCTACTTTGAAAAGAAAATCGTGACGGAACTGATTTCGGTAAAGACGCAGGACATCGGAAAAAAGGCGATGACGGAGCTTTTTGAATACTTAAAGAACGGCTACGCCAATTCCTTTGTGTCCGCGGAAGTTGAAGTCTTGAAAGGCGTGAAAGGCGGCGGCGAATGAAAAACCCATTTAAAAATTTGAGCATCCGCGCGCAGCTTATGACGGGAGTGTGCGTAAGCTTTTTGCTTTCGCTGGTCATAACGGTTTGCCTCGCCGCGCTTTTTTCGCGCGTAATGCGCAAAACAGGAAATTCGTTCCAAACAAACGCCGACCTTGACGCTTTCTTGACCAACATAGAAAAAACCGAAAGCGCGATGGAATCCTACATGAAGTACCGCACCTTTGAAAGCATCGACCGCTACTACCACCACGAGGCCGCCGCCGAAAACGAGGCGGAGCGCTTTTGCAGAACTCCTTCCGAAGACGAAATTTTGCAAAAGGAATACGTGATAAGAATGCTTTCGCTTTCCTTCTTTGACTTGAGCAACAAGGCCATCGCCGCCCGCCGCGCCAACAATTCCTACGACGCGGACTTGTATTACTACAAGGCCCTTGACTGCTACTCGTTTTTGCGCGAGGAAATCGTAAGCCTAAACATGCGCTTTTTCAACATGAACGCGTCCAATTACACGGAAAGCAAGGCAAGGGCGCAAAGGACAATCGCGCGGGCGATTTTCGCGCTGATAGCGATTTTCGTCTCCTCCGCGCTTTTGCTTTACATAAGCATTGCCGGCGTGACCCGCCCGCTTTCGGAGATTTCCGGCGTGGCGCTCAAGGTGGCCGGCCGCGACTTTGACGTTCCCCTCTTTAACAGCGAGCAAAAGAACGAAATTGGAAACATTTGCCGCGCCTTTGACGCGATGATAATTTCCATAAAAGAATACATCGGCGCGATTTGGGAAAAGGCGCTCAAAGAAAACGAGCTGCGCGAAAAGGAAATAGAAATGCGCGCCCTCTACACCGACGCGCGCCTCAAGGCCTTGCAAGACCAAATCCAACCGCACTTTTTGTTCAACACGCTCAACACGGGCGCGCAGCTGGCCATGATAGAAGGCGCCGACAAGACCTGCTACTTTTTGGAGCAAGTGGCGGACTTTTTGCGCTACAACATCCAGCATCCTGGAAGCGACGCCACCATCGGCGAGGAGCTGGGAATGTTGGACAACTACATTTACATAATGAAGACCCGCTTTGGCGAGCGCTACCAGTTTACAAAGGACGTGGACGCGACGACGCTGGGCGTGAAAATTCCCAACACGATTTTGCAGCCGCTGGTGGAAAACTGCATAAAGCACGGCCTCAAGGACATAACGGAAAACGGACGCATAACGATAAAGTCCTTGCGGCGCGACGAATTCATAGTCATAGAAATTTCCGACAACGGAAAGGGCTTTGACCCCGCCGCCAAAAAGGAAATTCTAAAGCAGGCGGCCGCCGGAAGCGACGGCGTTTTGATAAGCGACAAGGGCCATGTTTCAAGCGGCCTCATCAACGTAATTTCGCGCCTGCAAATTTATTTTAAGGACGAAAGCGTTTTTGACATTTGCGAAAATTCCGACGGCGGAACTACATTCCGCATAAAGATAAAGGCGGACGACAATGTATAACATTCTTTTGACCGACGACGAACAAATTGTGGTTGACTCGCTCACGATGATTTTGAACAAAAACTTTGAGGGGCAGATCACGCTTTTTTCGGCCTCAAGCGGAACCAAGGCTCTTGAAATAGCGCGCCAGGCGGCCATTGACATAATTTTTATGGACATCCACATGCCGGGCATGAACGGCTTGGAAACGATAAGCCTCATAAAGCAAGTGAACCCAAACATCGTGATAATAATTCTTTCCGCGTACGACCAATTCCAGTACGCGCAGGAAGCGATAAACCTTGGCGCATTTAAATACCTTACAAAGCCCGTCAACCGAAATTTAATAGCGCAAACGGCGCGCGAGGCGATGAACGCGGTTGACAGCGCGCGCGGAAAATTGACGGACAGCATAGAGCTGCGCCAAAAGCTTTCCGTTGTCTCAACAATGGTGGAAAGCGACTTCATCTATTCCTGCGTCTTCAACAACAAGGGAACGGACTTTTCGGAATACTTGAACTACTTTGGAATCGAGGGCCTGCCCTACTTTTTCGCCTGCCTTGAAATTTCCGAAGTTCCAAACGAAAAGCGCTACGACGCTTATGTCAAGGTCCGCGACGTTCTTGGCGCCAAATGCCGCTGCGTCACCGGCTCCTTTATGGGAGACAGAATCGGCGTCTTTTTTCCGCTGGCCAAAAACGAAGACCCGCGCGAGCTTATAAAAGAAATATACACGCTTCTTTCCATGAAGATTTCCGCCAAGATAAAAATTGGCGCGAGCGAAACTGAGCGCGACATACAAAAGGCGCAGGCCGCCTACAACGCCGCCGCCGCCTGCCTTTCCAAAATAGAAGACTGCGGAACAGCCTTTAGCGCGGGCGGACAAGAAAACGCGGCCAAGGGCCGGGACAAAGACGCGCAAAGCGGCCTCGCGCAAAAGGCGGCGTCAAAACTTTTGGCGGCGGTCAAGGCCGGAAACTTTGGCGCGGCGGAAGGCTTGGCAAAAGATTATTTGGACATTCTCTTTGGCGCCTACGAAGGGCAAAACGACAAAATCAAGGGAAGCCTCTTTGAGACGCTTGTAAAGGAACGGAGCGCGGCAAAGGAAGCCAATCCAAATTTCAAGGACGAAGCCGCCGCGGAAGACTTTTCTTTTTTCGCTTCGGCGCAAGGCCGCGACGAGCTGGAAAAATATTTTCGCTCGCGCTCGGTGGAATGCGCCTCCTTGGCCGCGCTGGGAACTAGCGGCGGCGAAAATCCCATCGCGCAAAAGGCGCGCCAGTATGTTGACAGCCATTTGGCGGATTTGCCCAGCCTTGAGGGCCTTGCGGAAATTTTAGGCGTGAGCCCATTCTATTTGAGCAAGATTTTCAAGGAAGCGGCGGGAGAAACTTACATAAACTACGTAACGTCGGCGCGCTTGGAAAAAGCAAAGAAGCTTTTGGCCGACGGCGCCTTGATAATAAAAGAAATTTCAGCGAGCGTGGGCTACGGCGACCAAAATTATTTCAGCAAGCTCTTCCGACAAAAATACGGAGAGACTCCCAGCGAATTTAGGGCGAGGCTCTTGGGAAAAGGAGAAAGCTGTTTATGAAAAAAATTATTGCCGCCGCGCTTTGCGGCCTTGTCTTTTTTTCGTGCAAAAAGCAAAAGGCGGAATTCTCCAATTCCGCCGAGGAAGCCAAGAACGCCTCAAAGATTGCCATAGGCTTTTCCATCGACACGCTGGCCATAGAGCGATGGCGGCGCGACTGTGACGTTTTCTTGGACACGGCCAAGGATTTGGGCGCTGACGTCATAGTCCAGAATTCCGGCAACAGCGTGGAAGTCCAAAACCAGCAAATCGCCTACTTGATAAAGCGCGGAGTCAAGGCCGTGGTGATTGTTCCAAAAGACGCCGAAAGCTTGGGCGAAAGCGTCCGCCTGGCCAAGAGCAAGGGCATTCCGGTAATTTCATACGACAGACTTTTGCGCAATTCCCCGGTGGACCTTTACGCGACGATTGACAGCCAGGCCGTCGGAACTCTCATGGCGCAGGAACTTTTGCGCAAAAAGCCGCGCGGCTCCTTCTTTTGCATTTACGGCCCCAAGGAAGACTTCAACATGACGCTGATTCAGCGCGGCGTTGAGGGAGCCATTCAAGGCAGCCGCGCAAAAATAACGTTCAATTATTGGACCGACGGCTGGAACTATGACCTTTCCTACAGAAAGATGGCCGAGCTTTTGAAGTACGGAACGATTCCGGACGCGGTCGTCGCAGGAAACGACGCCGTCGCCGACTCGATAATCCGCGCCATCGGAGAATTCGCTCCGGGAAGCGACATAGCGGTGGGCGGCCAGGACGCGGACGTGGCAGGCGCCGCCCTCGGCCGGGGTGCGGAGCCCGGTGAACACGTATTCGAACGATTCGCCGGGCAGCAGCGTCTCGAAGGCCGTTCCGCGCAGATCGACGGAGCGGGTGGCGGGGGTGCCGGGCGCGACGGGGGCGGAGGCGCCGACGTAGGCGGACAGACGGCCCGTGCGGGTGGCGATCTCGCCGGAGTTGGCGACGCGGACGCGCACGGCGAAGGTCTCGTTGGTGAGCGTCGGGGCGCCGCCTTCGAACTCGATCGAGAGGACCTCGAGGTCCGGCCGCGGCCGGTAGCCGCCGCTCGCGCGGACGTTGGCGGCGAGCCGGGCCTCCAGCTCGGCCTTGCGCGCCTCGTCGGTGGCGAAGACCTCGATGGAAGCGGCGCCGGAGGCGGAGATGGTCGTCCCGAGATACGGGACCGCCTCCGCGTCGAGCGAGGTGCCGGTGGCGGTGGCGCGGTAGGTCGTGGCGGCGTCGGCCGTGACGACGACCTGGTGGGTGGCGGAGGCGCCGGCCGCGAGGTCGCCGACGGACAGGCGGCGGCCGAGCACGTCCACGAGCGTCACGTCGGAAAGGGCGTAGTCGCCGGTGTTCTCGACCACCTCGGTCAGCACGACGCTCTCGCCGGCCACGGCGGCGAGGACGGCGCCGTCGGCGGCGTCGCCCGCCGTGACGGTGAGGCGCATCGTCGGGCGCATCGCGAAGTACGGGGAGCAGTCGAACGCCAGGAAGGCGAAGTCGTGGAACTCGGCGCCGATCTCGAGGAAGGCGTCGCCGCCGAAGTAGGCGAAGCCGTTGACGGCGGCGCCGTTCATGCGGACGTTCGCCTTCGGGGCGAAGACGGAGCCCTCGAAGTTGCAGCCGTTCACGACGATGTTCGTGGCGTTCGGGAAGTTGTAGAGGACCTTCGTCGGGTCGGTGCCCACCAGGGTGATCGACGCCCAGGAGATGTTCACGTCGGCGGCGAGGAAGTTCACCACGGCCTTCGTCCCTTCCGGAAC
>CADBBB010000059.1 GCA_902792795.1 uncultured Spirochaetaceae bacterium
TTGTTTGTAAAGCTCAACGCATCTAAGCTTGAACTCCAATGTGTAGCGCATAAAAATACCCCTTTTACTTTTGTCCAGTAAAAGGGGTACATATCAGTTCCATTTCAAGATGCGATTATTGCGTATCTTGCGTTAAAGCATAATTGTGAACTTTGGACAAACGATAAGCATTTTAAGCTTATTCAGACAGTTTTTAAGAATTTAAAGTTATTGGAATTTGCCGATATGTGATTTAGCAGCACTATTAATGGTTTTGTGTTTATTTTATTAATGTGAATGGAATATATACGAACTTGATGAAAAAATTAATTCAAAATAGCGTAAATTTATTTTATATTAAAAAGCAAAGATTTGAATATAATCTCAGGAGAAAATATGATAGAAATTGTTAGAGGCAGTTATGATAAAAATTCAACTGTAAAAGGACAATTGGACAAATACTTTTCTGATAATGCACCTAGTTATGAGGGAATTTTATATTTAGGATATCCCATTATTGGCGAAGGTGTTAGTGTAGATGCACTATGGGTTTCTCCAACATACAGCATTGTTGTATTTGATTTGTATGAAGGGGCGGCTTCTGATTATAAAAATCGTGAAACACAACGTGATTTCTTATACAATGAAATAAATTCGTCTCTTATGAAAAATAGCAATCTAATGACAAAAAGAAAACAATTGTATGAGATATTTGTTTATACATTTGCACCGAGTTGTACAAGTGTAGATGATAATACAGATGAAGTTATTTATGATTTAAACACTCTTACTACAAAATTGAAAAAATGGGATAATGCTGATAAATATGAACTTTTACTATCTGCTATCCAAGTGGCTACAAAAATTCGAGGGAATTCTACAAGAGAAATAAAAAATGAAACATCGAAAGGAGCAATCTTAAAAAATATAGAAAACAGTATAGCAACACTCGATATTGCACAAAATAAAGCTGTAATAGAAACAACTTTAGGAATTCAGCGTATAAGAGGGCTGGCTGGATCTGGAAAAACAATTATCCTTGCGTTAAAAGCAGCTTACTTACATTCGCAAAATCCTGATCTTAGAATTGCCATAACTTTTAATACTCGTTCATTAAAGCAGATGTTTCTTAGTTATATAAATCGTTTTGTTTGGGAGTATACAAAATTAGAACCAGATTTGTCAAAAGTGCGGATTTTAAATGCATGGGGAGGCATAAAAGATGAAGGTTTGTATTCTGAAATTTGTGAACATTGTGGGATTCCGTATATAAATTTTGCACAAGCAAAACTTGACAGCATATATACTGGTGAAGAAGAATTTGAATATGTTTGTAATGATGCCTTGAATAAAATCGTTGGACACGAACAAGGAATATATGATGTGATTCTTGTCGATGAAGCACAAGATTTACCAAGTGCTTTTTTTAAATTATGTCAAAAGGTGTTAAATAAAAATGGTCGACTTGTCATTGCATATGATGAGTTACAGAATTTAACAACAGGTTCACCGATTAATATAAAAGAGACTTTCAAAAATGATGATTTTGAGAACAAGCCAAATGAGCCAAAAAAAGATATTATACTTCCTGTTTGCTACAGAAATCCAAAAGAAGTAATTGTCGCTGCACATGCTATTGGGTTTGGAATTTATAGAGAAAATAAAGGTCATAAGGAACTCGTACAGTTTTTTGATAATCCTAATCTTTGGAATGATGTTGGATATGAAGTCGCATCGGGGGAATTAAAAGGTGGGAAAAATGTTATATTAGCAAGAACTAAAGAATCAAGCCCCACAATTGCAAAATATTCACAAGATGATATTATAACCTGTCAGAAATTTTCTTCTGCGGACGAAGAAGCTGAATGGGTATGTGAACAAATTCACCAAAATATTGAGAATGATGAACTAAGAATGAGAGATATACTTGTTATTGTGATGGCATCAAAACGTCAAGAACGATACGCAGGAGTGTTAAGAAATCTCCTATATACAAAATATAAATATAATTCACATATTGCAGGGATAACAACATCAGCAGACAGCTTTTTTCAAGAAGATTCGATTACTTTTTCTGGAATTTTTAGGGCAAAAGGAAATGAGGCTGCAATTGTTTATATTATTGGGGTACATAATTGTATGACATCTATTGGAACTATACGTAAACATCGAAATGAATTATTTACAGCAATTACTCGATCAAAAATGTGGGTTAGAATAACTGGTATAGGAGATAATGTTTCTATACTAGAAAATGAAGTTCAAAGAATAAAAGACAATAACTTTACTTTAAATTTCGAGTATCCTACTGATGAAGAATTAAAAAGAATAGACAAAATCTATTCGGATTATGCTAATTACCATAAAGGGAAAAAAGAGAATATTTTTGATTTGATAAACAAGGGACAACTTGATTTTAATGGATTATCGCAAGAGTTGGTTCAAAAATTGACAGATGAGGCCACAAAGAATAAATAAAATGACTTTAAACCAATTAAAAACAGAATTTAATGATTGTCTCTTGTTTTTACAAAAGATGGGGTTTTCACACCAGGAGAATTGGAATCATATAGAAAAAAATGCTTTTATACCAAATTGTGAACATTTGGGATTCTTAGAATTTGAAAATATTCAAGATTATGTTAAAAAACATAAGCAGTTATCAAAAAAAAGGCAATTTTCAATGTTAACATATGATAACACAATTATTTATATTGAGTATAAATTTGCTGAAACTGAAATTGCAGAGAGCCGCTATTTAGTACTTCCAGATTTAACTATTTACTCGGGCGAATCTACTCCGGATTCATATTTAGACGAAGAGCAAAGTGTGTACATAGAAATGACAAATAGTTATCAGTTAAACTTTCCAATAAGAATTGATTTTGATAATGGAAAGTTAAAAGACGAATCGCAAAAACCTGTTGTCCCTGGGGAACATTCTCCATCGCATATTCATTTGGGGTTTATAGAGGGATGTAGAATACCTTTGTCTCGTCCTTTATCTCCGAAAATATTTTTTAAATTTTTAATTGAAAATTTTTATAGGAATTTTTATGAAGAAAACAAGCAAGATATTGATGTTTTTTTTGATATACAACATGTTATTTTATTTAGCGAAGAAATAAATTATTTAGATAAAAGAAAACTGTATTTTGATATTTGCATTACCAATTAAGGATAATTATCCGATATAATGACCAGCATCATCGACACTGTGACAAACTTAATTTCTCTTCCGCATGAATACGAATGGCTTGATTTTAAAGGGAATTGGTTTTCCAAAGATGAAATCGGTGAATATATTTTCGCAATATCAAACGGAGCGGCATTGAGCGGCCGGGAGTATGGCTATATCATTTGGGCGTAAATGACAAAACGCATGAGATTGTTGGAACGACTGTCAATTTTGACAAGGACATAAACAACGAGCCTTACAAGCATTATCTTGCCCGTAATCTAAAGCCTAGCGTCGCTTTTGAAGTTGAAGAAACTAAGATTGACGGAAAGAGAATTGTCGCGCTTACAATTCCCGCCGCAAAATCTGTTCCCACAAAATTTCTAAACCAGACTTTCTGACGCAAACGATATTCCGATTCGCGTTTCTGTTTTTAGCGGAACGACAAAGGCCGACCCGCTCTTTTCTGTAAAGGAATACGGCAATTCTTGCATTTTGTATGCGATGGACAAATTGCTTGATTATGGCGACGCGATAAACATCATCCAGGCGGACGAACGCGGTCGCATTTCCGAGCGTAAAGACGTTCCTCTTTTTGACTATGAGGCGTTCCACGAAGCGCTTTTAAATGCTTTTGTTCATAACAAGTGGATTGGCCTTAACGCGCCGATGATTAGCGTGTTCACCGACAGAATAGAAATTTTGTCTCACGGCGGGCTTGGCGTCGAGCAGGATTTGGAAGGTTTTTACAACGGCGTCAGCATTCCCGTGAACGAAGTTTTGGCTTCGATTTTTCTTCAGCTGCGGCTTAGCGAACGTTCTGGCCGGGGCGTTCCAAAAATTGTGGGAGCGTATGGCCGCGAGTCGATTCGCATAGAAAAGAATTTTATTATTGTGACCATTCCGTTCAACAGAATCAATGTCACGCCGTTTGAGCTGAATATGGGCGAAAAGTCTGAGATTGCTCAAAATGAGCCTGTAAATGAGAATTTACTAGGCAAATTGCCTAGTAAGCTGCCTAGTAAATTGCCTCGTAATCTTGAGATTACTTACAAAGCGATTTGCGAAGATAATTATGCGACAAATCAAGAATTGGCCATTAGAACTAATCAATCTGAAAGAACTATACGAAACCATACGGCAAAATTAAAAGAATTAAATTATATTCATCGCGTAGGCTCGGACAAAACTGGCCATTGGGAAATCTTGTCGGAATCGCAAGAATAACAGCCACCCTACCCCCTAAACTTTCTCCTTCCTAACATTGCGCAAGCGTTCCATTTATGCTATCATAGAATGCTATGCAAAAATTTTCGGAAGGCGGCGACAGGTATCAAAATCCTCTGATTGTTCAAAGCGATAGGACGATATTGCTTGACGTGCACGCGCCGCTTGCCGACGAGTGCAGGAACGCGTTGATTCCTTTTGCGGAGTTGGAAAGGTCGCCGGAGCACTTGCACACTTACAGGCTTACGCCGCTTTCTTTGTGGAACGCGACTAGCGCCGGCATTAAAAGCGATTCGATTTTGGAAACGCTGGACGCTTACAGCCGCTACGACATTCCGCAAAACGTTGAGGCTTGGATAAAAGAAACGGCCGAACGTTTTGGAAAGCTAAAATTGGTTCCCGCTCCGGCGCAAGAAAACGCGCAAAATGCCGCGCCCGCTTCCAGCGCTGACGAGCAGCTTGACGACGCGCAAGATTCCGTTCCAGCCAAAAAAGAGCTGCGCGTCGAATACCTTTACTTAGTCGCGAGCGACCAAAAAATTTACGCGCAAATACTGAACAATCCCGCGACAAAAAAATTCTTGACGCCCGCTTCCGGCGCCAAAGACAACTTGGCCTTTTTGCTTGAGCTGACCGACCGCGGAATCGTAAAGCAAAAACTTTTGGAGCTGGGCTGGCCCGTCCAGGACGAGGCGCCCTTGAACGACGGCGAAAAGCTTGAGATAACGTTCCGCAAAAAAACGATGGCGCAAAAAGATTTGGAAATCCGCGACTATCAGGTGGCCGCCGCAAAAGCGCTTGTCGGCGACAAGGGGCCGGGCACTGGCTTTGGAACGATTGTCCTTCCCTGCGGCTCTGGAAAAACCGTCGTCGGAATGCAAATCATGGAAATGCTCCAAACTTCAACCTTGATTGTGACGACCAACATCACCGCTGTCCACCAATGGATAGAAGAATTGCTGGACAAAACCAATTTGACAAAAGAGCAAATTGCGGAATACACGGGCGAAAACAAAACCATCGCGCCGGTGACGATCGCCACTTACCAAATCCTTACATGGCGGCCCGACAAGACCAGCGCCTATCCGCACTTTTCGCTTTTTAGGGAACGCAACTGGGGCCTTATAATTTACGACGAAGTCCACTTGCTGCCCGCTCCAGTCTTTAGGGTTGCGGCGGAACTGCAGGCAACGCGCCGTGTCGGTTTGACGGCGACGCTTGTCCGCGAGGACGGCTGCCAGGGCCATGTCTTTAGTTTGGTCGGCCCCAAGCGCTACGACGTTCCGTGGAAAGACTTGGAAAAAACCGGCTTTATCGCAAGCGCCGAATGCGTGGAGCTTCGCGTCGATTTGCCGGTGGCGTTGGAAATGGAATACGCAATCGCCTCTCCGCGCGAAAAACACAAAATCGCCGCGACCAATCCCGCGAAAATTTTGGCGGCGAAAAAATTGGTGGAGCAAAATCCCGACGACAAAATCTTGATCATCGGCCAGTACTTGGACCAGCTGCACGAAATGGCCGCTCTGCTTGGCGTTCCAATCATCACAGGAAAAACGCCCAACGCCGAGCGCGAAAAAATTTACGGCGACTTTAAGAGCGGCGCGATTCGCGTTTTGGTCGTTTCCAAGGTGGCCAATTTTGCCGTCGATTTGCCGGACGCTTCGATGGCGATCCAGCTTTCGGGAACTTTTGGAAGCAGGCAGGAAGAGGCGCAGCGTCTTGGACGAATTTTGCGGCCCAAGGAACGCGTTTCAAAATTTTGGACAATCATCACGCGAAAAACTAGCGACGAAGATTTTGGAAGCAACAGGCAAAAATTTTTGGCGGAGCAAGGCTATTCCTACAGAATAGTTTTGAACGCCGACCAACTGGCGGCGCAAAATGGTTAAGAACGAAGTGGCTCTCTGGCGCGAATATTTTTTGCGGCTTGACGACAAGCAATTTTTGACCCTCATGCGCCTGTATCTTGGCGAGATCAAGACACCATACAACAAGCAAAAGTTGATAGAAAGCTTGGAAGCCTTCTTGCGCCGCGAGGAGACAAAGAAAAACATTTTGGCTCTGCTTTCCGACGCGGACACGCAAGTTTTGTGCGCTATAAAATTCATTCCGGGCGCCACGCTTTCAAAGCTGCAGGAATTTTTTAAGGCGGAACTTTTTTGCGAAGCGCTTGAAGACATTTTGCGCGAGCTTAAGGCGCGGCTTTTGATTTACGAGCAGCCGGTGGCCTACGGCCTTTCTAAGGCGCTAAAGATAAATCCATTTTTGGCGCCCGCGTTGGACGACGCCTTGTGGCTGGAGGAACTGATTCCGGAATGCGACGGGCCGGAAAAGCGTTTGGGATCGGAATGCGTCGGCGCGGAGTTTGTCGCGTCGTATCTGTCTTTTGTGGCAAAAAATCCCAAGCTTTGCAAGCTGGACGGAAGCTTTAAGAAAAAGGCCGAAAGCGACATAGAAGAAAAGTTTCCTGGCCGCTTGGAAAAGGCGCGCTTGCTTACAAGGTCTTTGGAAAACCTTTTGATTCTAAAGGACAAGGAAGGCTTTTTTGAAGTTGACTGGAAGCGCGCAAAAAATTTTGCGCAAATGGACGCGCAGTCGCAGGCCATGTATTTGCTTTCGTCGGTTTCGGCGCGCTACAGCAGGACAAAAACCAAGTTTTATTCGCAAGTCTTTTTGGACGCGCTAAAGTCCGTTCCGCCTAAGGGCTTTAAAAGCGGAGCTTTTTTGCGCTGCGCCTACTTGCGTTGCTGCAAGGAAAGCGGGCAGGAAGACTCTTTTGTCGGCTCGCAAAGCCGCTTTGCGCGAATCATCCAGTCGCATAGGCAGGAAGAAGCGGACTTGCGCGGAAATTCCAACGGCGCTTTTTTTGAGCGAATGATGGAGCAGGCGGAAGTTTTTGGCTTCGCGCTTTTTGAAGACGCAAACGATGACGGCGACGGCGAAAAAATAATTTACAAGAACCCGCGCTTTTTTGAGAGCCGCGTTCCGCCCAAAAACATCGCGATGGTAAACGTTGACTCAGGCTTTAGCTTGACTTTGATGCCGGGCTTTGGCCTTGCGCGCGTTTTGGAAATCGCGGTTTTTTCTGACCTAGTGAAGTTTGACACCGTGGTTCAGTTTGAGATAAACCAAAGTTCCGCCATAAGGGCCTTTGACCAAGGGCTTGGAGCGGAACAAATCATAAACATTCTAAAGGACAATTCAAATTTCGCCGTGCCCGAGGCGCTGGAATTTTCGATCAAGGAGTGGGAGGCCAACTACAAGTCGATTTGCGTTTACAAAGGCTTTGTCCTAAAGGTAAGCCAAGAGCGCAGCGAGGCTTTGCTTCACAATCCAAATTTAAAGAAGCGCGTTTTGGAACGCTTGGCGCCGCAAGTTTTTTTGCTTGACTGCAAGGACGAAGACGAAGTCGCCGCGCTGCTAAAAAATTGCGGCGTGGAGAACATCGGAAAAATCAAGGGCGCGGAAGACGAGCCTGAATTGACGGGCTTTGTTCCGCTAAAAGAAAGCGAGGCGCTTGTTGGCGTGGAAGCGGGCGCCAAAAAAATCGGGCGCAATCAAGAAAGCGAAAAGCGCTTGCAAAAAATTTATTCCCAGATAGAAGCCTTGGAATTGGACGAAGAGCAAAAAGACGTTTTGCGGAACGTAGCCAGCGCCAAAATGATTGTGAACGATTCGCAGCTTTGCGCTCCGGCGATTCCGCTTGAAAAAAATTCCGCGCAAGGAATGGACTACGAAGGAAAGCTTCATGTGATTGACCAAGCGATAAAGGAAGGCGAGCAAATAATTTTTAGGCTTTCAAAAAAGGCCAAGCTTGTCACAGGCCTTCCGATTGGAATCGACAGGAACAGTTTTGAGGACGGCGTTTACCTGAACGTTTTTGTCGGCAAAGAGCAAAAGGAAATTTCAATCGGAAGGATTGAGTTTGTCCAACGAGTGAAAAAATTATCGATATTATAGATTCAAAAGGTAAGGAAGCGATTTATGCAAAAGAAAATCACCACAGCCCTTTTTGACTGCGACGGCGTTTTGATTAATTCGGCGGCGGACATCAGCGACGCGGTCAACGCTACGTTAAAGCGTTTTAGAATGAAGGAATTGTCGTACGCAAAGCTTCGAACATTCGTAGGAAACGGAGCGCGCGTTTTGATTGAGCGGGCGATAAGGACTTCAAAGGGTTTGCCGCTTGACGCTCCGCTCCCGGTGGAAGAAAAGCGCTGCCAGGAAATTTTAAAGTATTATTTGGACTACTACTATTCCCACGCGATCATAAAGACAAAACTCTATCCGGGCTTGGCCGCATCCTTGGCGCGCCTTTATGACGCAGGAATAAAAATGGGAATCGTTACCAACAAGCCTACGAACATTTTGCTTGAGATTTTGGAATACTTTAAAATCGAAAAATATTTTGGCGCCTTTATTGGCGGCGACAAAGTCAAAAAGCTAAAGCCCGCTCCCGACGGAATTTTGATGGCGCTAAAGGCTTTGGGCGCAAAGCCTTGCCAAGCGGTGATGGTCGGCGACAGTTACACCGACATCGGAGCCGGCCACGCCGCCGGAACCTTGACCGCCGCCTGCCTTAAGGGAATGGGCGACAAAAAGGCGATGCTCGCGCAAAAGCCCGAAGTCCTTTTGGGCTACGCCGCTGAAATCGCTCCGGCGATTATGCTTGCCAACGCGGCGGCTCGGTAGGAAAAGCGGCCAATGAAGAAGATTGATTCCAAAGCAAAGAGGCCGGCTAGCAAACCCAAGACGGCGGCGGAAACTGTTCGCAAGCCAAAAAACGCCCCGGACATACTGCAAAAGCGCATTGACTTTAACATTTCCCTTTGCAAAAAAAGCAACGGAATGAAAATAAATTTGCAGCGCGCCGCGCAAAATGTCGTAGAGCTACAGCGGGGCTTGACTGGAAGCCGCGCCTTGGCCGGAAACGGCTACATGCAAAAGGGCGCGAGCTTGCAAGCCTATTTGCTTTACTATTGGCCGGTGTCTTACGCGCAAACAAAGGCCGCCTTGCAAAAAGCACCGCGTTTTTTTGAGCGCGTCGCGGAGATAAGCGGTTCGGCAGGAACGTTCGGCAATGCTGGAACCGCTTCTAAGGCCAAAAAGCGCGCGATTCGCGTTTTGGATTTGGGGTCGGGGCCGGCGCCGGCGTCTTGCTCGCTTGCCGACTTGGCGCAAGGCCGCGGAGAGCAAAACATGGCCTTTGAATTTTGTCTTTGCGATTCCAGCGGAGACGCGCTAAGCCTGGGCAAAAAAATCTTGGAAGCGGCCTACGCAAAAAACGCCAGCGTCGAAACGCGCGTCTGCAATTTGGAGAACATCTTCCAGCCCAAAAACGGCGCGGCTTTCTTGGACGGCAAAAAATTTGATTTTATAATCGCCTCTCATAGCCTTAACGAATTATGGAAAGGCCAAAAAAAGCGCGGGGAAAAAATCGCGGCCCTGCTAAAAAATCTTTCCGCCTGTTTGGACGACGGCGGCCTTATGCTTTTGATGGAGCCCGCGCTTTTGGCCACAAGCCGCGCCTTGATTGAAGCGCGCGATTCTCTTATTGCAAGCGGCCTAAAAGTCGCCTCGCCCTGTCTGCAAAGCGCAAGCCCTTGCCCCGCGCTGGAAAACCTCAACGCCACTTGCCACGCGCAGTTTGATTGGGAGATGCCGCAAATTGTGGCTGATTTGGCGGCGCTTGCGGGCCTTAACCGGGCCGACGTCAAGATGACATATTTTGTTTTTGGAAGGAACGGAAGCCAATGCCAAGAGGTCGTGCAAGACCAAAAGGTCGCGGCCCTTGTCGTGAGCGAGCCGATGCTGAACAAGGCCGGACGTGTTCGCTATGTTTTGTGCGACGGAAAACGGCGCTTCACCCTTTCCGCAAAAAACGGAGATCCCAACGCGGCGGCCCAAGGCTTTTTTGACCTAAAGCGCTACGACAAAATAAAAATCGCAGGCGCGCAAGTCCGCAGCCAAAAGGGCGAGCCGCTTTCGCTTGGCTTTGACGAGAACACGCGGCTGGAATTTTTGTTGTAAGTTCGTCAAAAGTCTTTTTATTCTTCCCAGCCCTTGCAGACATCGCACCAGCCGACGGCGCCAGACACTTGTTCCAACTCCGACGGAGTGAGCTTTACCGAAGTGAATTCGTTTCCGCCCGCAGGGTGAATGTACTCAAATCGCTTCATCGAAACGTCAAGCCAGACAGGGATTTCTTTTGGAACGTTAAAAGGACAAACGCCTCCGGGAGCGAAGCCCGTGATAGCCTCAACTTGGTCGCGGGCGATCATGCTGGGCTTTGTGTGGAAGAGGGCCTTGAACTTTGAGCTGTTGACGCGGCCGTCGCCTGCCATCACAACGATGACGGGCTTTTGGTCCACGATGAATGAAAGCGTCTTTGCGATTTGCGCCTCGGAGCAGCCGATTTGTTGGGCGGCGTGTTCAACGGTGTCGATTGTTTCTTTGTGTTCGGTGAGCCTGTCCGCGTATCCCTTGGCTTTTAGGAAGTCTAAAATCTTTTCGTTAATCATATATCTAAATATCCTTGTTTACCTATTACTCAGATAGGTTTATAATACAAATAAGGAGGCTGTTAGTCAATGAAAAGTATTTTGATAAAAGACACAACAAAGGAAGAAAGAGAAAAAATCGTTGCCGATGCTCTTGGTTGCGGAAGCGATTGCTCCATGTGCTGTGCCTGTGGCGGCATGGAAATTGACTATCAGCAGTACATAGACGGTAAGAAAGAAATTGCCCAGCTGAATGCAGAATACAGGGCAAATACGATGATTGGGCATTAGTTTATAGCTTTCCCATCAAATCCTTAACGGTTAAGAAAATGATTATGGAAAAATCTTCCATAGTTCGCCAGCTGTACAAAAATGATGCAAATCATTTCTTGTTCAAGGTTTTCTATCTTTCTGAGATTTCCGGCAGTCTGAACAATCTTGGTCATGTTAAGGGACTTGAAGAGAATAAAGCTTTTTCTAAGCCTGTTGTTTTCAATCTATAGAGGTGGAGAATGGAAAACATCAAATCAATCTTACAAAATGCAGACTCAATTCTCATCGGTGCTGGAGCGGGACTTTCTACTTCTGCAGGCTTTACCTACAGCGGGCCTCGCTTCCAAAAATATTTTGCTGATTTTGAAAAGAAGTACGGCTTTCATGATATGTATTCCGGTGGCTTTTATCCTTACAAAACTCTGGAAGAAAACTGGGCTTACTGGAGCCGCTACATAATAATCAACCGCTACATGAATGCGACCATTCCTGTCTATGAAGAACTCTTTGAACTTGTGAAGAATAAAAATTATTTTGTTCTTACGACTAATGTTGACCACTGCTTTCAGAAAGCGGGTTTTGATAAGTCACGACTGTTTTATACTCAGGGGGATTACGGTCTCTGGCAGTGTTCGGAGCCTTGTCACAAGAAAACTTACGATAATCAGCTTTTTGTTGAAAAAATGGTCAGGGAACAGGGCTTTGTAATTCAGGATGATGGTGGTCTGGAACTTCCGGAAAATGGTTTTGAAGGAATTAAAATGACTGTCCCGTCAGAACTGGTTCCCCGCTGTAAGGCTTGCGGAAAGCCTATGAGCATGAACCTAAGGGCGGATGATACTTTTGTGGAAGATGAAGGCTGGAATAAGGCAGCTGGCCGTTATGAAGATTTTCTGAATAAAAATAAAGATGACCGTATTGTTTTTCTGGAGCTTGGTGTTGGAGGTAACACTCCGGGGATTATCAAATTTCCTTTCTGGAAAATGACTTATGCAAATCCAAAGGCGACCTACATTTGCATTAACAAGGGTGAAGCAGAGGTCCCCGGCGAGATTGAAAAACAGAGTATTTGCGTAAATAATGATATCTACGAGGTTTTAAAAAGCTTATGACACAGGAAGAGCGCAGATTATATTTGATAACAGAACTCCTCAAAGAAGATAAGGGTAGTGCAGGCTTTAAGCTGGGCCTTGTGCCCGGAAATGAAGGCGGCTTTGTGATT
>CADBBB010000060.1 GCA_902792795.1 uncultured Spirochaetaceae bacterium
CGCAACATGATGATGGTGATGTCCATCCTGAACACCTGCTCGCAGAAGGGAATCCGCCTCTATTCCATCAAAGACAATTTCGAGGCCGAGTTTCCGCCGCAGAAGATCACCCTGGATGAACTTCAGAGTTTCATCGGCCAGCTTCACCAGAGCAACCTGATTGTCGCGGCCGTGCCGAACCAGGGGCACGAGCTCTTAAAACGGCGGAACAAGCGCCGCCAGCGACGGCAAGTGGAACTTTGTGATAACTGCCACCGACAAGGCCGAGCGCTCAAGCGTGGCAAGCTTTGACTTTACAATTGACACCGTGGCGCCCGCGCGCCAAAAAGACGCTCAAGACCGCTGGATAACAATCGGCTCTGACAGCTCGGACGCAGAATGGCAAAATAGCGACAGTCTGGCCATACACGGAAAATTTGACGAAAAGACAAGCGGACTTTCCGCCGTTGAATACACGCTGACTCCGGCGGGCTCCACCGACACGGTTACAGGAAGCGAAGCGCTTGGCGGCGCGGTCACAACAATTGGCCAAGACAAAAAGCCCGTTTACGTTTCTTACACAATAAGCCCGATAGGCTTTAAGGACGGAACAAACCACTTGACCGTCAAGGGCGTTGACCAAGCCGGAAACTCTTCCAGCGCGAGCTACGACATTTTGGTTGACTCAAAATTCCCCACCATAAGCGCCGCTTGGTACACTTACGCGGACACATCTTCCAGCGCGACAACTCCAGTCACCGCCGACGACTTGGAAAAGGCTGAGCTTACCGTGTTGGCCAACGGCAAAACCAACATGACCGTTTACGGAGCGCTTGAAGAAAAAGAAAGCGGCGTCGGCGCCGTGACCATTGTCATAAACAACGCTGTCGTTTCCCAAAACGTCAAATATACAAAGAGCGAGCTCACTGACAAGGCCTCCTATGTTTCCGCCACATGGAGCGAGTATGACGAAAGCGACAACAAGGCATACACCGGATATCGGGCTGTAATCAGCAAAGACTATGTGAAGACGGCCATAAGCGGAAACGAGCCTGCGACGGTTTACGTTGTGGCCGAGGACAAGGCCAAAAATTCCACCAAGCAAAAGGGCTTTATGATTCAGCTTGACGACGAAGATCCCACGGCAAAAATCGAGTCTCCGGACGCAAGCGATTCTGTGTACGGCGAGGTGGCCTTTAGCGGAACCGCGAGCGACAACCAGTCCGTAGGCTCCGTCAAGGCCTATTGGTCTTTGAACGGCGAGGCTAAGATTGACACAGAACGCGCGACAAATCCCGACCACGAGATTCTTGACGATCAGGACAAGCCGCTTTTGACTGGAACATACAGTTGGAAGATTGGAGGAAGCGAAACCGTCAAGGGTTACGCCTTGAGCTCCGTCAACCAGGATGAAGACAAGGTAACATTTGTTGACGGAACCGAATACAAAGGAACGGCAAAGAACATTTACATAAAGATTTTGACCACAGACAAGGCGGCCAACCAGTCCGTGACGGTTAAAAAATACAAGGTTGACCCCAAAAATGACAGGCCAAAAATCACGCTCACGACCGCAGAACTTGCCGCGATGAGCGCGGACAATTACGCGCCGTATTCCGAAAGAACAATTAGCGGAACGGTTGAGGACGACGACGGCGTAAAAAAGTTTAGATACAAGGTGAACGGTCAGGAATGGACGG
Organism: uncultured Spirochaetaceae bacterium; assembly: GCA_902792795.1. GTDB lineage: Bacteria > Spirochaetota > Spirochaetia > Treponematales > Treponemataceae > Treponema_D. The sequence goes on from CADBBB010000060.1 coordinate 1,680, forward strand.
ACATCACAGGCTCGCTTGAAAACGGCTCTTGGAGCGTCGTCGTTCCAAATGACGGCAAGTACGCCATCAAGTTTGAGGTGACCGACAAAAATGGAACTGTGTTCACTTCCACCACGGGCAATACAGACGACAGCAATGTTTATCTTTCTCCTATAATCGCCGGAAAAGACGCGACTATTGAAACCGGCGACACAAACCTTTACCTAATGATAGACACCAATAAGCCTGAATATAAGAATCTTGTTTTTAGGACCAGCGCTTCCAAAACAGGAACTTACGAGCCGGAAAACGGCTTGGACAAGTTGGGATTTGTTGGCGGCAAAAAGAAATTTGTAAAGATTAACTTTGACGCGACGGACGAAAACGGAATCAGCGCCGTAAAGCTTACGCTTAACGGCGTTGAATATACAGGAACTGTAAAAAGCAAGAGCGGAGACAAGTATCCGTGCGAGATTTCTGGAATAGACGTGAGCAAGCCGCTTCCAAGCGCGTCTTATACGGCGCAGCTTGAGATAACTGGAGGCTTTGCCGACGACAAGACAAAAGAGTACGTTACGTTTGCCGTAGACAACACCGAGCCTGACATCAAGATGCTGAGTCCGGACGGAAACACAGTTCACGGCAAGGTCACAGTTTACGGAACGGTTGAAGAGACCGCGAGCGGCATTGACGCCGACAGCATGGACTATGCCCTTAGTCTTAGCGCGACCGAAAAGCCCGCCGAGTCCGACTACACCGGCATAAAGGGCGTTGGCAACACATGGTTCGTTTACTTTGACGGCGCTCTTGCCACAGAGACAGAAAGCCATGCCAAGACTTTTGAAACGTATATCATTGATCAAGGCGTGACGACAAAAAAAGACATTGACGACCAAGTCTTTGTCGATATTGTTCCGATTTACCTTTGGATAAAGGCTGAGGATGATGTTGGCAATGTTTACGAAAAGCCGCAGTTGATCAGCTTTGACCCGCAGGGCGGAAGGCCCACCGTGACCATCGGAAATCCCGAGGCCGACGAAGCGACGGTTGGCGGCGAATTCAAGCTTTATGGCGGCGCCGACTGCGAGGAGGGCGAGATAAAGGCCGTCTTCCTGCAAATGATCAGCGAGCAGCATAACACGATTTGGGACTATAGCACGGATCCGGCAACCGTAAAATACGATCCTACAGGAAAAACTTTTGGAGAGGCCAAATATTCCGGCGGAAAGGTCACAAAGTTTAAGCTTAACGCCAATGACTTGGACTACCTAAAGGCCGCTGGATATAAAGTTTACAAGATGCGCGACTATCCTACGGATTCCACCGCCGCCGATTACGCGTCAAAACTTGCCGCCGCCGAATGGAAAGGCAGCGGAACGGCTTCTGACTACGGCGTTGTGACTGACTTTAAGGGAAGCGCGTGGAGCCAAAACATCAACGCCCTCGGAGAGTTCAACCCCGAAAGCGGAAAAAACCAATTGGTAGTTTGCGCCTACGCTTACAACGGAAGCAAATTCAACCTTGAGCAATACAGACAAATGTATGTTGACGCGGACAGCCCGATAATCGAGAGCATGTATCTCAAGCGGTACAACGGAAGCGCTGTGGAAAGCTCCAAGGCGTACACAAGCGGCGTTTACGTAAAGGGCGCCAACTATCTTGAATTTGACCTTAAGGACAAAGGCGAAATAGCCAAAGTTTACATTGGAACAGGAAGCGACGCAAACAAGGCCAAAGCGGACGCCAAGAGCAAAAAGGACAGCGGAGCGGCTTGGCCCAGCGAGGTCGATACAGATTATGAAGAAAAAGACGGCTACAAGGTATACCACGGCAAAATTTCTCTTGACACCGCGAGCGGCGTTGGAAGCGTTTACCGTTATGTTTTGTTCTATGACGAAGAAGGCCACGAAGGCCAGCAGGCCTTTGCCGTAAACTATGACAACGTGAATCCAGTGGTTTCCGTTGAGTCCAGCGCCTCAAGCAAGGGAATAAGCGGCGACGTCCACAATTCCAACAACTTCTACGCTGTGGAAGGAAAGGTCACCGAGAACGCGGAAGGCGGAAAGAACCAGTCGGGCTTTGACCGTTTTGTGGTTTACTTTAAGCGCGGTAATAAAGTTTACGACCCGATGATTTCCAAGAAGAAGTTCGGCTCCGAAAATCCCGACAACTGGATTGACGTGAGCGGCATGACAAAGGCCGCCGACGGACTTTATTGGCAAGAAAAGACTGTGACCCGCTCCGCGGAGAACCTTTTGACTTTGTCCGACGGCGACACAAGCGCGCATATTCACGCCGGCCGCCTTGTAAAGATGGAAGGCGTGGTTTACAAGATTAAGAGCGTCACCTCCGACGGAAAGACCATAACACTTTACGACAATGTGGACACTGGCGTGACCACGGCTTACTTTGCCTACGGAGATTCCATCGACAACAACAAAAAGGAAACTGGAAACGACAAAAATTCCGTTGTCGAAGGTTACGGCTGCGGCTATCCCACCAGCATCGCCAACGACGACTACGACGGCATGGAGGAATGGGCCAACATTCAAGGAACCGTATGTAACTTTAGCGCGAAAATAAATTCCCGCAACATTCCGGACGGCTCAATCGAGATTTGCTGGACAGCCTTTGACAAGGCCGGAAACTTTACAAGCGGAAGCGTCACAAGTTACAAAGCCTCTGACGGATCCACAAAACCGGCCTATGTGTCAAACAACGCGCCGCGCCTTGCCAAAGTGACCGTCGCCAGCGACTTTAACTTTGACGGAGTTTATGGCGACGACGAAAGCCGAGAATACACGCCGGAAGCGCGCGTCACGGAAGGCACCGCTTGGGACAAGGCTTGGAGCGAGTTGACGCTTGGAAGCAAGGATGTTCCCTTTATCGCGGCCAAGGGCGCGGTTAAAGTCACGCCCGAAGTTTTGGGCGGAAACGGCCAGTTGACATGGTCTTGGACTTATCCTACCGGCGATTCTGGCCGCAGCGCGATTGTGACGGAGACGGACGACGGTCTTTCCACCGACACGCCTGTGGAGGAAAACAAGACAAGGTCTGTAAAGGCGATAGAGCTTCCTGCGGCCAAGCTGGCTTTGGCTTCCACCAATGCTGAGAACAACAAATACGAAGTGTTTGTTTTGGACAATACAGAAGGCGGCGCTCAAAAGGCTGTCATCAACCTCCACATGAAGAACGACGTCAACGATGTTGACGATCCTGTGGCCAAGACAAAGCGCTTCTTCTGGAAGAGCCTTACAAACAACAGCGTGTATGGCTCTAGCTCCGCGCAAAGCCAATCCGACTTGCAGGGCCATATCGAGCTGGAAGAAGAGTTCCCCAACGCGGACGGAAGCGCCGGCAAAACAAAATACGAGACGCCCAAGGTCAGCGGAAAGATTGTCATAAAGGGAACGGCCTTTGACAACGCCGGAATAGGCAGCATAAAGATTGCGATACCCGGCATTTTGAACGCGGCTACGACCGTCGCCACCTGCGACTTTACAAAGCCAGTGTCCAGCCGATGGACAAAATCGTCAAGCGGAAGCCTTGCCGAAGACGGCTACCAGTTCGCGCTTGACGCAGGCAGCGAACGTTACACCAACATGGGCCACTTTGTGTCTTGGACGCTTTATGTTGACACAGAAAAGGCCAAGTTTGGCGCGAACAATCTTCCAGCCAAAACAGGCGCGCAGTTTATTCTTAGCGTAGTTGACAAAAAAGGCAACAAGTCTTACGGCAGCGATTCCGCCCCTGTTTACAGCAACACGACGATTGACGTTTACGCCACAGACGACCAAGCCGACGCCGGCAAATTCTACGCCGAGCCGAAAGTCGCTTCTACGGACGCAAAAGCCGGAGTTGTCGCCAACGCGGACTACACGCTGGACGAGTTTAAGTCCATCGATCTCGAACACCCCAAGGCCAGCGGCGAGTCGGGCGTGAACAAATATGAGGCCGCGTTGCCGGCAAGCGCCGACTACACTATGGACATCGTGCCCTACATTACAAAGGCCGCGACAAGCCTTAGCGTGATTGACGCGACCAACGGCGTGGCGGACAGAAGCTCTCTTGGCCACTACCCGATTTATGTTTACAAGAATTCGACCGACACGGCCACAAACGTTTCGGCAAAGACTCCCGACAAGACAGAGACCGTCACAATATACGGCTTTAACCTAAAGGGCGCCCTTTACGGCTCGACCGCGCTTGCCGATTCCACCGCCAACTCCGGCACTTTGACCAGCGGCCAGATTAATCCCGGAGCCTTCTCCGTAACGGTAAACGGCGTGGCCTCTTTGAACAACAACAACAACAACAACGCCAAGGGCTCGTACACTTCAACCGCGACAATCGCGCCCGGCGGAACCTACAGCGTTTACAAAAACTACATCAACCGCCAGCCCAATAACGTCAACAACAACAACCTTGACGACGACATTTACTTTGACGTATGGCAGCTCAACGACAACGCCGCCGCGCCTATTTCCGGCAATGTGGACGACCCGCAGATGAAAATAAATCCTGTGGGCGGAAAAATAGGCTTTGCCTTTGCAAACGGCTCCAACGCCTTTAGCATGCCCAACTCCACATACTCTTGGACATACTGGGCTTGGGACTACCAAGGCGCGCGCTACACCGCCTTGAACTACGACCCCGCGGGCTACGCATGGGCGGCCGCTGTCGGCCAGGACACTTCCAATCAAGGCGGAGACTCTTTCTTTATTGAAACAAACCATTGGCGCGAGCACGGCGGATTTACAGGAACAGACCGTTCCAACCATGTTGACGGGCACAACTATTACCACGATTTGACAAAGCTCGCTTGGTGCAAGCTTGAGCGTCTTTGCATTGACAGAACTGTCATGCCCGACAGAATCCAGTCTCCCAGCATAGCCACAACGAAAAATGGCGTTTACATGGCATACTATGATGATTTAAAGAGTACCATACGCTACAAGGCTGGCGACGCGAGCGCGGGCTACACTATAAACTTGGACGGCTCCGACGATCACAAATCAGGCGTTTGGGCTAACCCTGGCATTGACCAACCGTCTTTTGCAGAATTTAACACAGGCTTCTTTAAGGACGAGGCGCGCGAGTCAAACATGTCCTATAGCGAAGCCAATGTTCAAATTGCGGTAGGCAAGGGCAACGTTGACTCCGGCAGAGGAAAGACCGAGCCTTATGTTTGCATAGCGGCCATAAACGGCGGCGACACTAGGGCCAACGATGTTGTTGTCATGGTTTGGAACGACGGAAGCGCGATTAAGTATATGTATACCACAAGCGATCCAATGAAAACTGTTGACAGCAAATTGAGCGCCGAATGGTCAGAGCCTATAGACGCTTTCAACAGCAAAGTCTCCAGCATCGGAAGCGATACAATGTGCCAGGTTGCCGTTGACAAAAACAAGGGCGTTCACATCGCGGCCGCCACCGGAAGCGAAGTTTGGTATTCATATTTGTCAAGCGTCAGCGCCACTCCAAAGGTGGCAAGGGTGGACTCTTACGGCGCCACCGGCGAATCTCTTACTCTTGACGCCGCGCTTGACGCAAGCGGCAACCCCGCTCCGCAAATTGGCTACTATTCCGCCTCTAGCAGCCGCCCCAAGTACGCGCGCTGGAACAGCAAGAAGGGCAGCTTGGCCGACGACGGCATCAACATCAACGGCACGGACGACTACGGCGATTATGACGATACAAACGACTCCTACACCGGCAATTGGGAGGTTACAAGCGTTCCCACCGCAAGCGAAGTTCGCGTAAACGACACCGCCAACAAGGTTAAGCAAAACATCAATGTGGGCGTTTGGAAAAACGCTTCGACAGGTCGAATAGCGAATTCAACAGTCGGTAATTCGTTCACCGAGGCTGTCAACAACGGCATTGACACTACTGTCGAAGAAAACTGCGGCGACGTTTACGGCAACGGCTCAAACAACGCCGTCCTAAGCTACATGCGCGGCTCCACTTCCGCCGCCTACATTGAGACGGCCCAGCGCGTCGGCGATTACGACAACTAAGGGGTTTTTATAGGCAGTATTGAAATTTTTTTCAATTTTCGCTAAAATGATGGAACACTTTTAAAAGTTTGAGGGAAAAGTTATGATTACTACAAACGAGATTAGAGTTGGATCTGCCTTTATGTTTGAAGGCTCTCCGTTTATCGTTCAGAGAATGTTGGGCCAAAAGGGCGGCCGCGCGGGCATGGTCACAAAGCTCCGCGTAAAGAACATCGTCACTGGTTCCACCCAGGACTTGGGCTTGGACGCTGGCGAAAAGTTTGAGGAAGTTGACTTGGTTGAAAAAGTCGTAAAGCTTTCTTACATTGACGGCGAAGACTATCACTTCATGGACCAGGAGACTTACGACGACATTCCGCTCACAAAGGACGACTTGGGCGACTATGCCGGATATATTTCTCCCGACGACGAGGACATCGAAGTAAAGATCACTTACTACAACGAAAAGGCCGTGGGCATCAAGCTTCCGATCAACATCACCCGCACAATCACTTACTGCGAGCCTGGAATCAAGGGCGACACTTCAGGAAAGTCTCTCAAGCCCGCCACGCTTGACACCGGCGCCGAAGTAAAGGTTCCCCTTTACATCGACTCAAACGAGCGCATTGTAATCGACACTCGCGACGGCTCTTTTGTAGAGCGCGCCAAAGACTAATCATTGACTGCGGAGCGGCGTAAATGAAAACAAGAACTTTCGCTTTTTTGACAATTTTCTTTCTTTCCGTCTTTGCCGCTCCCGCGTCTTTTGCCCTTCCTGACTTTGTGTCAAAGACGGCCGCCGTTTTTTACACAAAGGCGGGAAAGCCTTATTATTGGACAAAAGCTGACGTCCAGCTTCCGCTCAAGAAAAACTCAAAGTCCGTCGTTTGCGTCAACCGCAATTTTGACGACACGCAGGCCTTTGGCAACGTTCTTTGCGCGGCCTTGGACGAATATTCCTTTGACTGCATGGTCAAGTTGGCGGAATTTGTTCCCAAGGAAGCGGTCGTAGGCTACGACTATGTTTGGACTTTCCAAGTGACTTCTTGGAAAGACAAAAACTTGGACGGAATTCCCGAAAAAGTCGGCGCCTTGATTTTGCTCTACGACAAAGATTTTAAGCAGCTTTTAAAGTCCAACGTAAAAATCAGAAAGTCCAACGACCCGCAGGCTCCCGCTTGTCTTGAAGTTCTTTTAAAGGAATATCTCAATTCTGTTTATAACCAAGTTGAACAAGCCAAGCCGACAGAGGCTCAAAAGAGCGCGGCCAAGGCCGACAAAAAAGAAAAGAAGGCCAAAAAATCCAAGAAGAATGAAGAACAAGCTCAATAACGAGTTGGCCGTTTGCGGATTCGCGGCGGTCAAATCGCTTGAAAAGAAAAATCCCGAACGCATTACCCGCCTTTATTTTACGGCGGAAAAAGCTCCCCTTTTTGGCGGCTTGTGCAAAAAGCTTGCCGCGCGCAAGGCTCCCTACAATCAAGTCAAAAACCCCAGCGAGCTTGAAAAGCTTAGCGGCACCGTCCACCATCAGGGCGTTGTGGCTATGATAGAGGCGCCGCAAATTGTCCGTCTTAACACCGACATCGTTGACGAATGGATAGAAAAAAAGCAGAGCGCGCTTTTGCTTGACCGCGTAGGAAACGCCAACAACCTTGGCGCCATCGTCCGCAGCGCCGCTTTTTTTGGAATGAAAAACATCGTGATTCCCGAAGACGAGGCGCAAAGCTCGATTACTACCAGCAGCTACCGCGTCGCCGAGGGCGGAATGGAATTTGTCAACGTTTATTCGATAAAGTCCATCCCCGCGCTCTTGGAAGCAGTCGCCGGCCGCATGGTCCGCGTTGGAACGGCGGTAGACGCAAAGACTCCGCTCTCAAAGCTTCAATTGATTTGCAGCCAAAAACCCGCCATAATCATTTTGGGCAACGAGGAACACGGCATCAGCGCCGCGGTAAAGTCCGCCTGCGACGAGCTGGTCATGATTCCCGCAAACGCCCGCTTTAACGGCCATGTCGCCCCGGTGGAAAGCCTCAACGTCGCCCAAGCCGCCAGCGTCATCCTGTACGAATTGAATAGATAAATTTAGATTATTAAGATAAATTGAAAGGGCGAACAAAATAAGGCGTGAATTATATGCCGCGCGCTCAAAAAAGCGCGAGGGAGCGGGGCGGCTGGCGGCAACACTCTGCTTGCGCCTGCCGCGATAGCGGCAGAGATAAATAGTTTCAAGGCGCAGCAGCGTGTAGCGACGCTAGCTAGCGGTGCCGATCAGGCGCAGCCGCGACCGGGAGCGTTTTTGGGCGACGCCTTTTAGTTCGCGTTTTTTGTTATTTTCTTTTCTTGACGATTCCATCAAATTTTATTATTTTTAAAGTAACATTCCTATTAAAATTTATCGAGGCTAAAAATGGCAAAACATCAGTTTCAAACAGAAGTTAACCAACTTCTTAAACTAATCATTCATTCAATGTATTCCAACAAGGACATTTTCTTGCGCGAGATTGTGTCAAACGCAAGCGACGCCTTGGACAAACTCAAGTACCTTACGGTAAGCGACGACGCTTACAAGCAGATAAAGTTTGACCCCCGCATCGACATTACCTTTGACGAAAAGGAAGCCGTTCTTACCGTTCAGGACAGCGGCATCGGAATGAACGAAGAGGATTTGACCAACAACTTGGGAACAATCGCCCGCTCAGGAACCAAGGCCTTTTTGGAAAAGCTTTCCAGCGACGCGGCCAAGGACTCGGCGCTTATCGGCCAGTTTGGCGTTGGCTTTTATTCAGCCTTTATGGCTGCCAAGGAAATCGTTGTTTACACCCGCCGCGCCGGCGACCAAAGCAAAAAGATTTACAAGTGGTCAAGCGACGGCACCAATGCCTACGACATTGAAGAAGTGGCGGCGGACAGCGAGGCGGCCAAAAAGTACGGCTTCGACAACGCCGAAAAAACAGGCTCGGCCATCGAGATGCGCCTGAACGACGAAAGCAAGGAATACGCCGCGCGCTGGAAGATTGAGGAATTGATCAAGCGCTACAGCGACCACATCGCCTTCCCGATTTACTTGCATTACGTTCAGAACAAGTACGACGACAAGGGAAACGTCACTTCTAGTGAAAACAAAGTTGACCAAGTGAACTCAGCCAGCGCCTTGTGGAAGAGAAGCAAGTCGGAACTTAAGGAAAAGGACTACAACGACTTTTACCAAACAATCGCCCACGACGGCCAGGATCCGCTTCACTATGTTCACACCCATGCCGAGGGAACGCAAGAATACACGACGCTTTTCTACGTTCCGCAAACCGCGCCCTTTGACATGTACCAGGCCGACTACAAAAGCGGCGTAAAGCTGTACGTAAAGCGCGTCTTTATCACAGACGACGACCGCGAGCTTTTGCCGGCGTACTTGCGCTTTGTGCGCGGCATCATCGACAGCGAGGATTTGCCGCTCAACGTAAGCCGCGAGATTTTGCAGCAAAACAGAATTCTTGAGACAATCAAAACCGCTTCGGTAAAAAAGTTGCTGGGCGAGTTTAAGAAGATGGGCGAGGAAGCCGACAAGGCGCGCAAAGCTGAAAAGCCGACCGACGACGAAAAGAAGGCGATTGAAAAATGGAACAAGTTCGTCAAGAACTACAACCGCCCGATGAAGGAAGGCCTTTACGGCGACTACGCCAACCGCGACGAAATCGCCGAAATCATCCGCTTTAAGTCAACCGACGCGAGCGGCACCGGCGAGGACAAGTGGACAAGCTTTGCCGACTACGTCCAGAGAATGAAGCCCGAGCAAAAGGCGATTTACTACATCACCGGCGGCGACGAGGAGAACTTGCGCAAGAGCCCGCTTTTGGAAGCGTATACAAAGAAGGGCTTTGAAGTATTGATTCTTGACGGCGACATTGACGAAATCGTTATTCCGGGTTTTGGAAAATACAAGGACTTTGAGCTTAAGGCCGTAAACCGCGCCGGAAGCGACGAAGAGCTTGGCGTTGACAAGGCCGAAGCCGAAAAGAAAGAAAAAGACTTTAAGCCGGTTGTCGAAAAGCTTAAGAAGGCTTTGGGCGACCGCGTGAAGGACGTAAAGCTTTCCAACCGCTTGACCGACAGCCCCTGCTGCATAGTCATCGACGAAAACGATCCGTCGCTTCAGATGGAGCGCATGATGAAGGCGATGGGCCAGGGAATGCCCAGCATGGTAAAGCCGATTTTGGAAGTCAACGCCGACCACGCCATTTTGCAAAAGGTCAAGGCCACCGACGACGAGGCGCTTATCGGCGACATCGCGACGGTCTTGCTTGACCAAGCGCTTTTGCTTGGCGGCGCCGAAATCAAAGACCCCGCCGACTTTGTGAAGAAGTTGAATAAGTTGATTGCGGCGCAATAATTGAGGCTGCGCAAAAAAAGGCCCGCCAAACTGATATGTACCCATAATTCTGGACACATATTATGAACTAGGCAGACTGAATGGATGCTTCCCTGTATTTTACAGGAGGCATCCATTTTGTTTTGGCCT
>CADBBB010000061.1 GCA_902792795.1 uncultured Spirochaetaceae bacterium
AAGCCGCGGCCGCATAGTGGTTCCGATGTATCCTCGCGACCTAAAAATCGCCGTCCTTACCGCCGTGGCCGACTTGCGCTGGCAGGTGGCCAAAGAAAAGGCTTCCTACTACTGGATGGAGGAGGGCTTGACCGGCCAATACTACGAATGGATTGACAAGCAAAAGCTCAAGGGCGACCTCAAGCAGTACTTTATCCAAGACTACATTCTTTGGATGACAAAGGAAAGCGAAGGCGTCCAGCGCTTGGACAAAGAAGTGCGCGGAATCTTCTGGCGCAACATGCCCTTTCCGCAGGAACTTAAGGAAGACCTGCGCAAGCGCAGCTTGGTCTACGACGAGCTTTGCAAGAAAGACATGAACCGAGCCATGAGTGACGGATATTGAGATGCGATAATTTCTATCGCATCTCAAAACGGCCGAGTCAAGGCCTTGAGCGAAGCGTGCCTTGACCGGACGTACTGACAGTCCGCTTATCCGAAAATTTCATCGCGATGTCGCCGGCCTAGGTCGGCGATTTTTTTTGCGAGCGCGCTTTCTTCAAGTTCGCCGCCGCAAAAGTCGCGCAGGTCAATCATAAATCTGTTCATAGAAAAATGCTGGAAAACAAAGAGCGTGTCGTAAACTTGCAGTTCGCGCGCCGCGGCTTTCAATTTGTCACGGTAGGGAACAAAGATTCCTTTGGCCTTTAGTTCCGCGTAGCCCACAAGCCATATTTGCGCGCCGACGCCGGCGGCGAGTTCCGCCGTTTTTTGCGCGAGCCATTCTTGGCTTTGCAAAATCAAGTCGGCGGCGCGGCTGTCGCGGGCGGCCAAAAATTTTAGGTGCTTTGTTTTTGCCGTGTGAACCGGCGTTTTGTTCAAGATGATCGCGTTTTTTCTAAAATCGATTCCTAGACTGGGATGGCGCGCGAAAAATCCTTGCGCGATTTTTCCGGCTTGGCCAACCAAGTATTTTTGGTTTACGGCGCGCTGCTCGTCTTTTCCGGGGTTGTCGCCGATTACGATTATCTTTATGTCGTCGTCCTGCGTTATCGTGTCAAGCGCGGTGTTGTATACCACGGGCGTTTCTATGGGGTAGTCGGGCGTGTCAAGAGAAGCCGCCTCTTTTTGCAACGGAACAAGCGCGCCGCCAAGCGCGCTCCACCCGGCGCATTTTTTTTTGTATTCGTCGCGGAAGGCCTTTAGCGCCGCGTATTGAGCTTGTTCCATCGCGCAAGTTTTTATTGTTGGAAGTTCTTTGTGTAGAAATAAATCGTGCCGGAACTCTTGTGGGCTTTTGGCTCCACTTTGTCGGACGGCGAGTAATCAAAGTTGTAGTAGGTTGAGCCTTCTCCGTACCAAGTTACGCTTCTTGAGCCGTTGCGCGGAATTGTGAATTCGTAGTTGGGCGAGCAGTTTCCAAGCGGCGCGATTGTGATGGTGTAGGCGGAGCGGTTGTAAATAGTGTAAGTGGATGAGTTTACAACTAATGATATATCGCAATTTGTAAACAGGAACAAGCTTGCAAGCAAAATAAAATAGAAAATAATTTTCTTTTTCATAAAAACCTCCAATGTTTTTATTATAAGGTCGCCGCCGCTAAAAGTCAATCGATTTCCAGAACTTCCTTTCCGTAGCGCGGAAGTTCTGTAGCGGACTTGACCTGACATTTCAATTTCAATAGAATAATCCCACTTGTCAAAATTTGGTGGGGTTAATTTTTATGGAATTCACACAGGAAACAATCGACGCTCTTAGCGTAAACGAAGTTGAAATCATGAAGCGCGTGGCCGAGGAACTTAACATCAAGGTCCAGCAAGTCAGCGCCGTAATTTCTTTGGTCGCCGAAGGCTGCACCATTCCCTTTATCGCGCGCTACCGCAAGGAGCGGCACGGCTCGCTTGACGAATTGCAAGTGCGCGAAAGCGACCATCTTTACACCAGCTACAAAAATTTGGAAGAGCGCCGCTTGGAAATAGTAAAAGGAATTTTCGCGCAAAACAAATTGACCGAAAGCCTTTACAACGCCGCGATGGGCGCCAAAACTTTGAGCGAGCTTGAAGACCTTTGGGCTCCCTTCAAAAAGAAAAAGAAGACGCGCGGAATGGTCGCCATCGAAAAAGGCTTGGACGCGCTTGCCGACGCCATGCTTGAATTGGACGACGCCGCTCTCGAAGAAAAAGCCAAAGAGTTTGTAAAGACCGACGCGGAAGACCCCGCGCTCAACGTTCCGACTGCAAAGGACGCTCTTGACGGAGCCAAGGACATCATCGCCGAGCGCGTCTCGCAGGACACCGACAACCGCGCCGCGGTCCACGACTTGTACATTCAGGGCGGAACGATTGTCACAAAGGGAATCGTCGCCGAAGGCCAAAAGGCGGAAGACGTTGAAAAAACTTCCACCTACAAAATGTACTGGGATTACTCGGAGCCTTTGGCGGAACTCAAGCCCCACCGCATTCTTGCCATCAACCGCGGCGAGCGCGAAGGAGCGCTTGACGTTACGATCGACGTTCCCGTTGACGACGCTGTCGCCATGCTCCAAAAGAAAGCCAAGATTCACAACGAATACCACAAGGCCGCGATTGAGGACGGCTTGGTTCGCCTTCTAAGCCCCGCCGTCGTTCGCGAAATACGCAGCGACGAAGCCGACGAGGCCGACGTTCACGGAATCAGCGTCTTTAGCGAAAACCTAAAGAACCTTTTGATGCAGCAGCCGATCAAGGGAAGCCGCGTTTTGGGAATCGACCCCGGCATCCGCACCGGAACAAAGTGCGCGGCGCTCGACGAAACAGGAAAGTATTTGGGTTACTTTAAGATTTTCCAGGTTCAAAGCCCCGAAGACTCTTACAAGCAAATTTGCGACGCGATTGACAAGTACGACATTCAGGTTGTCGCCGTGGGAAACGGAACCGGAAGCCAGGAAGTTCAGGCGATCGTAAGCAAAGTCATCAGCGAAAACTACAAGGACGTTCAGTACACCGTCGTCGACGAAAGCGGCGCGTCTGTTTATTCGGCGAGCGACATCGCCCGCGAAGAATTCCCCGACTTGGACTTGACGATCCGCGGTGCCATCAGCATGGGAAGGCGCTTGCAGGACCCGCTTGCCGAGCTTGTGAAGATTGACCCAAAGGCGATTGGCGTAGGCCTTTACCAGCACGACGTTAACCAAAAAAAGCTTGGCGACGCGCTTGACGAAGTTGTCGGCTCGGTGGTGAACCAAGTCGGCGTGAACTTGAACACGGCCAGCTACTCTTTGCTAAAATATGTTTCTGGCATTACAAGCGGAACGGCAAAAAAAATCGTTGCCTATCGCGACGCCAACGGAAAGATTACAAGCCGCGAGGACTTGAAGAAAGTTCCCGGCCTTGGACCAAAAGCCTTTGAGCAGTGCGCGGGCTTTTTGAAAATCGCCGAAAGCTCCGACCCGCTTGACAACACATGGGTTCACCCTGAAAACTACGAGCTGGCGCGCGAGCTTTTGCCGCTTGTCCAGAACAAAGAAAAAATCTCCGCCGACCTTAAAAAGAAGTTGGAGGAAAAATATTCTGTGGGCGAGACTACGCTCAACGACATCGTTGACGAGCTTCAAAAGCCCAACCGCGACCCGCGCTCGGACTATCCGGCTCCGATTATGCAAAAGGGCGTCGTCGCTTTTGAAGACCTTAAGCCCGGCATGAAGGTGACAGGAAAAATCCGCAACGTCGTTGACTTCGGCGCCTTTGTTGACATCGGCCTCCACGAGACCGGCTTGATTCACGTAAGCGAGCTTAGCGACAACTTTGTAAAAGACCCGATGGAAGTTGTAAAGGTTGGCGACGTTCACGAGTTCACCATTTTGAACTTGGACATGGACAGGCGTCGCATAAGCCTTTCGCTTAAGAGCGACGCCGCGAGCCGCGCCGGCACAGACGAAAAATCCAAGGTTCGCGGAACGGCAGGCGGAGCGGGAACTGGCGCTGGCGGAAAGCGTGTCGTGGTTATAAAGAAGGGCTCGGCTGGCGCTTCCGGCTCCGGCTTCCGTGGCGGCGACTTTAAGCGCGACCAAAACGGCCCCCGGCGCGAAAAGCGCGAGTTCCAAGGCAGCGACGACGGCATGATGTACAACCCCTTCGCCGCGCTGTTGAAAAAATAGCTCCCAGTCGCCGGGCGATCGTCGGAACCGCTAGATATCGTCGCTACTCACATTTTGCCCCTTGTAACTATTTACGTCTGCCGCTGGCGCGGCAGGGGCAAAATGAGAGTTTCCGCCAACCGCCCGCCTCCTTCGCGCTTTTTTAACCGCGCGCTTTTTTTGTATAGCCCCAATCTCCATTTCCTCCAGAAAACTTGCTTTTTAGCCGATATTATAGTATAATCATATAGTTTTAAGGTGGGATTGGCGCGGCTTTTTGCCGGGGGAGTTTTTATGGTAAGAACAAAGACGGCCAAGGGCGTTTTGGCGGCGGCCGCCAGCTTGCTTTTTTTTGCTTGCGGAAGCTTTTCTGACTTTGGAATTCCTGAGTCTGTGTCCGTAAAATCCAACGCGCGCTATGTCGGAGCGCTCGGCAAAAAATACTACGACTTGTCCGAAAAATTTGGCGACGATTTTGTGGCGGACTTGGAAAAGAACGCCGGCGGCGACGTTTACAAATACATTCCCGACCCAAACGACAACACGCTGAAATATTTGCTGCATAAAAAGGTTTACGACGTTCCGCTTGACGCGAGCAAATACATCGACAGCATGGAGCTTGACAAGACCATTTCTTCTGAATTTGCCTTTTCAAAAGAATTCGCGCTTCCGGAAGTCAAGCAAGTTGAAAAGATTTCTGTTCCTGCGGGCGCTTCCTCCGGAAGCTATCCGTTTGACATTATAATAAATTTGACGCTTGACGAGGCGATAAAGAGCGCGGTGATTGGCCAGGGCGGCCTTGTGTTGCGGGCGGAAGGAAGCGGCGCGACGTTTGACGTCGCTTCGTTCACCTTGGACGGAATAACCAACGAACACGGTTCCCCGTTCTCGAAGACTGACTTTAAACCGTCTTCGGAAGCCGGAAGCTTTTTAATCAACCAAAAATTGGATTTGGCCAAAGCCAACCTTGTCTTTCCAGTGACGCAAATTCGCGCGCAGGGAGAGCTCTCTTTGACCAGCGGAACGGTCGCCGCCGCGAGCCAAATAGTTTGCTCTTTTTATGTTGACACACTTTCAAGCGCTTCCGCTGATTTGGCGGATGTAGGCGGCTTTGTGATGGACAACACGACCGAAAACAAGACCAAGGTTTCGGCCGAGATGGTGGCCTATGTCCAGACAATTTATTTTGGCGAGCAAAGCGGCTCTTATTATTACAAGCACGACGCGGCCGGAGCGGTCACAACAAAAAAGTGCGAGGGCAAGGGCTTGAAGTTCAAGGCGATAAATTCGTTCCCGGCTGGAAACGACATCGAGCTTGTGATTAAGTCCACAACTTTTGGCATCGATTCCACCGGCGGAATTTATTCCAACGGCGAGCCGGCCGCTTCCGCAAAAATCGAAGGCAAGGCGAACGACGGCGAGTTTAACCAAAGCTTTGCGGCTTACTCCGACATTGACGTGACCGACAACTCCAAGTTTGGAACGAAGGACAATCCGGAATACATAAGGTTTTCTGTGGAACTTTCCCACGCGCAGGCCTTTTCAAATTTGGAGATGGGAAAGACTTACAAAATCGCGGTGAGCGAAGCGGAAATGCTTTTTGACTGGGACATGATTGACATAGATTTGTCCAGCGCAGATCCGGTGGAAGACGCCGCCGACTTGTCCGATTTTTCCATAGACAAAATGATGAGCGAAGTTGACGGCGAGCTTTCAAAGTTGATGGACAACTGCGACTTTAAGAGCGTTCCCGTATACTTCTTTGTCCAAAAGCCGACAGGCTCCTTGGCGGCCGACATCGGAGACATTTCGATTGACGGAAAAATTTATCTTGAATACAAGGATTCAAGTTCGGTAGTTCAGCCGCCCAAATACATCGCGGGAACCGACAGTTCCCCCGAGACAATGGAAATTTGCGACGCGGTTGATTGGCCGTCCACAGACAAGCCCTTTACAAAAGTTTTTGCGCAAGAAGGCAAGGACTACAGCTTTGACTATGACTTTGCGGAAACGCTCAACGAGCGGCCCGTTGACCTTGCGGTCAATTACAGCATGGGAATCACCGGCGGCGCGTCTTGCAGTTTTTACAAGGCGCGCTTTGACTCGCTTGGAAAGGACGACGTGGCTTCCATCGCGGTGGAAATGGCCGCCGTCCTTCCGATAAATATGCTTGTGACCAAGAACACTGACCTTGACGTTTACAAACTTGGCAGCATGGACATGGACGACGAAACGGACTTGATGCATCGCGACAGCGTTTCCGACACGGAGACTTTCGCAAAGTATTCCGGCGCCATTTCTTACCTGCGCTTGAACTACAATTTCATCAATTCCGCAGTGGAAGGCTTTAACGCCACTGTCACGGTCAACGACAAGCACGAAGGGGAGGCCGGCGCCGACAAGTATTCCGGCATAGTCCGAAGCGTTGAGATTACAGGAAACGACAGTTCCGACGACGTGATTGATTTTACCGGCGAAGAAATCGCGGCCGCCTTGACCCACTTCTTTATGCCCAAGATGACGATGACGGTAAAGAAAGGCGAGCTTAAGGTGCGCAGGGACGCGCTTGAATCCGAATCTTCTTTGGGAATAAATCCTGTCGTTGTTTTGCAGTTGAACGAAAATGTCGCGGTAGACATAACGGACATCATAAAGAATTAGGAGGGGCGGAAAATGAAAAGAATTATTTTTGCGATTTTGGCTTTTTCTCTCTTTCCTCTTTTTGCGGAACTGCATCCGGCCCGCCGTTATGTGGAACTTGGAATTTCTTCAAACATTATGGTCAGCCAAAATGTAATGCCCCTTGCCGACATATTCAAAAAGAATTTGGTTCTTGACCTAAAGAAAATTTATTCCGACATGAGCGCGAGCGGCGCGACGGTGGCCATCTCGGAAACCGACGACATTCACTTGGACTTTAACTTTAGCAAATTTGGTTTCGGCTTTTTTGCCGCCTCGGAGTTTGGAGCCAACCTCAACATTTCAAAAGACTTGTTCAAGGTTTTTGACGGCATTTCTCCGGGAACGGTTTACGAAGCGGACGCGAATGTTTGGGCGGAATCGTTCTCCACATTCTCCGTTCCCGTCAGGTTCAACATCGACAAGTGGAGAATAAAAATCACGCCGACATATTTTGTGCCGATGTTCTACGTTCCTTCCACGACTGTAAAAGGAAGCGCCGTCAACGGCCTTGACGGTTCCGTGACGGTCACCGCCACCGCTCCGATTGAATTCTACACGGTGAGCGAATTTAAAGGCCTTATAAAAGACGGAGATTTTTCAACCGACTTTGTGAACCAGATTGACGCCAGCTCCTTGCTTAGCGACATCGCCTCAAGCGGCGGCGTTGACTTGAGCGTGGCCGTTGAATATCCGCTTAAAGAAACTTTGGACATCGGCGGCTATTTGACCGCGCCGCTTTTGCCGGGCCGCATGAAGCACAAGGTTTCCGCGGTCGCGACGCTTTCCATTCACACGGATTCGCTGATGCAAGTTATGTTTGACGACGAAAGTCCCGACACGGAAGCCAAGATAAGCGACGCGGTATACAGCTCGGCAAGTTATGTGGTCAACCGTCCGTTGCGGCTGGGCGTGGAATGCGCCTGGCGGCCCGTGGGCAAATGGCTCACGTTGCGGGGCTTGGCCGGAGCGGCCTTGCGCAACCCATTTGGCGAGGACGTTTCGATAAAAAGCCTTTACCCTGAATACAAACTGGGTGTGGACTTTGTGGCGCTTGGAATGTTCGGCTTGAGCCTTTCCACGCAATACACCAAGAAAGTATTCGCGCACGGCCTTGACATAATGCTAAATTTCCGCGCGGTGGAATTTGACATTTGCGCCGCCGTCTGCAGCCCCAGTTTTGTCCAGTCCTTTAAAGGCGAGGGCGTTTCCGCCGGCGTGGGCGTCAAGTTTGGATGGTAAGAAATAAAAAAACGCTCCCAGTCGTCGGGCGGTCGGCGGAACCGCTAGATATCGTCGCTACTCACATTTTGCCCCTTGTAACTATTTACGTCTGCCGCTTACGCGGCAGGGGCAAAATGAGAGTTTCCGCCAACCGCCCGCCTCCTTCGCGCGTTTTTATTTCTTTTCATCAACATTTACGAGCGGCAATTGACTGACCCTCCTAAATTCACTATAATTGAAAAAATTTAAACTTTCTTAACACATTGAGGAAGAGCTATGAACAAAATTATCGAAAAGAGACAGCTTTCTGAAGTAGTTTACTACATGAAATTTGAGGCGCCGGACATTGCCAAGAACCGCAAGGCCGGCCAGTTCCTTATCGTTCAGGTTGACCAAGACTTGACCGAGCGCATTCCGCTTACAATCGCAGACGCCAACGCCGAGGAGGGCTGGGTTGCCATCGCCTTCCAGCCGGTTGGCGCGTCCACATACAAGCTTTCGCAGTTGAAAGAGGGCGACTACCTTGGCGGCGTTCTTGGCCCCTTGGGAACTCCCAGCGAAATCAAGAAGTACGACGGACCGGTCGTTTGCGTTGGCGGCGGCTTTGGAACCGCTCCGCTTTATCCAATCGTTCAGGCTTTGAAGGAAGCGGGCAACAAGGTTATTTTGATCGAAGGCGCGCGCACAAAAGATTTGCTTATTTTTGTCGACGAGATGAAGGCCGTTTGCGACGAAGTGATTATCACGACCGATGACGGAAGCGCCGGAGAGAAGGGCGTCACCACAATTCCGCTTGAGCGCCTTTGCCAGAGCGACGTTCCGCCTGCCTTGATGATCGCGATTGGACCTCCGATAATGATGAAGTTCGCTTGCAAGACGGCGGAAAAGTACAACGTTCCGGCTGTCGTTTCGCTCAACACGATTATGATTGACGGAACGGGAATGTGCGGCGGCTGCCGCGTTAGCGTTGGCGGCGAGACAAAGTTTGTCTGCGTTGACGGCCCGGACTTTGACGGCCACCAGGTTGACTGGGACAACATGATGATGAGAATGAAGTCGTTCAAGCCGCAGGAAACGGAAGCGTTCCACAAGTGCAAAATCGGACTGACAAACTAACAGCGGCGACGAAACATAGGAGAAACAAATGGCAGAACATATTTCAAAAGAGGCTTTGGCGCAGACCGGCCTTGACGAATGGAACAAAATAAAGGACAAGTTGGATTCGCTTGCAAACAAAGACCGCATGGCGATTCCCTTGCAGATAATGCCGACAGGCGAGCCGCTTGTTCGCGCCCGCCAGATGAGCGAAGTAGCGCTGGGCTACACAAAAGAGCAGGCGATGGTCGAAGCCAACCGCTGCCTTCAGTGCAAGAACCAGCCTTGCGTAAAGGGCTGCCCCGTCAACGTTCAGATTCCGCGCTTTGTCGCCAGCGTGGCCAAGGGAGACTTTAAGGCCGCCGTTGACGCGATCAAAGAAACAAACTTGCTTCCCGCGATTTGCGGCCGCGTTTGTCCGCAAGAAAAACAGTGCCAGGGCGAATGCACGGTAGGAAAAGTTTACAAGTCAGCCGAAAAGGCCGTTAGCATCGGACGCTTGGAGCGCTTTGTCGCCGACTGGGAACGCGAGAACAATATGGTTTCAGTTCCCGCTATTGCGGCCGCGACAGGAAAGAAAGTGGCCGTTATCGGTTCCGGTCCCGCCGGCCTTACGGTCGCCGCCGACTGCCGCCGAGCCGGCCACGACGTTACGGTCTTTGAAGCCTTCCACAAGGCGGGCGGAGTTATGGTTTACGGAATTCCTGAGTTCCGCCTTCCCAAAGACATCGTAGCCAAAGAAGTTGAAAACCTTAAGAAGATGGGCGTGAAATTTGAGATGAACTTTTTGGTCGGACGCACTTCTTCGATCCAGCAGATATTGACCGAAAAAGGCTTTGACGCCGCCTTTGTAGGAACCGGAGCCGGACTTCCAAAGTTCTTCAACATTCCCGGAGAAAACTACATCGGCGTCTTTAGCGCCAACGAATATTTGACTCGCGCCAATCTTATGAAGGCCTACGAAAAGGGAAAGGCCGACACGCCTTACTACGAAGCCAAGACGGTTGTAGTTTGCGGCGGCGGAAACGTCGCGATGGACGCGGCCCGCATGGCCTTGCGCTTGGGAGCGGAAAAGGTTTACATAGTTTACCGCCGCACCCGCGCCGAGATGCCCGCCCGCGCCGAAGAAGTCGAGCACGCCGAGGAAGAAGGCGTCGAGTTCCGCTTCTTGGAAAACCCCGTCGAGATTTTGGGCAGCGCGGAAGACGGCCGCGTTACGGGCCTCAAGGCTTTGAGCTACGAGCTTGGCGAGCCCGACGAATCAGGCCGCCGCTCTCCGGTCGCCATCAAGGGAAGCGAGCACGACATTCCTTGCGACGCCGTTATCGTGGCGCTTGGAAACAATTCCAACCCGCTTATCGCAAAGACCACGCCCGAAATCAACGTTGACAAGCGCGGCCACATTTTGGTTGACGAAAAGCAAGCCACCAGCATGACAAAAGTTTGGGCCGGCGGCGACATCGTTTTGGGCGCCGCGACGGTTATCCTTGCGATGGGCGAAGGCCGCAAAGCCGCCGCCAGCATCAACGAATATTTGGCGAAGTAACTATGCTTTGGTATTTGGGCCGATACTTGCAGGACGCGTTTGGCTTTGGCCCCGCGCGCCTCTTGCAGTCTTACGCGGTTTTGATTTCGCTCTCGCTTTACGCGGGATTTTTCTGCTCGCTAAAATTGCTTCCAAAATTTTACGACTTGCTGCCGCACGACCGCGGCCGCGAGTTCGCGCTTGCCTCCACCAGCGAGGCGGCCAAGGGAAAGCCAACCGGCGCGGGAGTCGTGTTCATCACGATTTTCTTTTTGGTATGCCTTTTGTGCGTTCCAATGAGCGGCTTGGAGCTGGCGGCGATTGTCTTTGTTTGGCTTACTATGCTGACCGGATTTTTGGACGACCGCAGCGCCACCTCATGGGGCGAATATTTAAAGGGAGCGCTGGACTTGATTTTGAGCGCGGCCTTTACCGCCATCATGTATTATTTCCTTTCAAAGTTTTCTGAAGACGGAAGGGTTTGCTTTTGGTTCCCCTTTGTGACAAGTCCGGTCGCGATTCCCTTTTGGCTTTACATAATTGTCGGAACGGTTTTGCTTTGGACTTCCATCAACACGACCAACTGCACCGACGGCGTTGACGGCCTTTCTTCCACGTTGATTCTTGTGGCGCTTATGGCGCTTGGAATTATTTTCTACGTCGTCCTCGGCCACGTTGACATGTCCGCTTACTTGCTCGTTCCGCACTTGAAGACTGGAGCGGCGTGGGGCATCATGACTTTCGCGATGGCGGGAACGCTGATGGGCTACTTGTGGCACAACGCTTTCCCAAGCTCCGTTTTGATGGGAGACGCAGGAAGCCGCGCTCTGGGATTTTTTATCGGAGCCTGCGTGCTCGCGACTGGAAACCCCTTCATTCTCATCGCGACATCGCTTGTGATTTTGCTTAACGGCGGAACTGGACTCATCAAAGTGGCGCTCTTGCGCTTCTTTAAGATTAAGATTTTCTCGAACGTGCGCTTCCCATTGCACGACCACGTGCGAAAAAATCTTGGCTGGTCTCCGACTCAAGTCTTGCTCAAGTTTTTGATTGTCCAGCTTTTGGTCACAATCTTTACGCTGGGAATATTCTTTAAGATCCGCTAGCGGCACTAAAATCGAAAGCAAGCCCGGAATTGTTCGCTGGCCGCATAAGCGGCAACATTTTTGCTCGCGACGCTCGCAAAAACAGCCGTATTGGTTACGGCTGCGGCGCCCCAAACAACAGCGCGAGCGTTTTTGCGTCGCGCGTCATGTTGCTGATCACGCAGTATTCGTTGGGCATGTGCGCCGTCTCGTCCAGGCTGCTCCACACGACGCAGTCGTAGCCAAGGTTCCGCAGCTCTGCGGCAACCGTTCCTCCGCCAATTCCGATTGTCTTGGCTTCTATTCCATGCGCTTCTTTTATGGCGGAGCTGAGCGCTTTGACGACCGGAGCGTGGCCTACGAGGCCGGCGA
>CADBBB010000062.1 GCA_902792795.1 uncultured Spirochaetaceae bacterium
TTTGATTCCCGCAGGCGTTTCAACCCATATGCCTTGTTTGTAAAGCTCAACGCATCTAAGCTTGAACTCCAATGTGTAGCGCATAAAAATACCCCTTTTGCTTTTGTCCAGTAAAAGGGGTACATATCATTGTTATCGCGGGCTTTTTTATTCCTCAAATAGTTTGCGAGACTTAGAAGGCGGCGAGCTTTTTATTAAGCAATTCCGTGGCCTGCTTAGGGTTGGCCTTTCCTTGCGAAAGTTTCATCACCTGGCCCATGAGCCAGCCGACGACATTTGTCTTTCCGGCCTTAAAGTCCTGGATGGCCTTGGGATTCTCAGCCAAAACTTTGTCAACCAAGCCTTCGATAAGGCCAGTGTCGCTCACCTGCTCCATGCCCTCTTCCTTGATAATTTCCGAAGGCATTTTATTTGTGGAAAGCATTTTGGCAAAGACTTCCTTTCCCTGCTTTGAAGTGATTTTGTTTTCCTCCAAAGCGTTTGAAAGCTCGGCGATATGCGCGGGCGTAAGGGCCACCTCGCCGATTGTCATGTTCTTTTCGTTAAGAACGGCAAGCAGTTCCGACAAAATAAGGTTGGCCGTGCGCTTGGCGCTCTTTGAATTTTTGGCGGCCTCTTCAAACCACAAGCTAAGCTCGCGCGTTGATGTCAATGTTTCCGCGTCAAAGTCGCTAAGGCCGAACTCAGCCTTAAAGCGGGTGCGCTTGGCTTCGGGCAATTCGCCCACGCGGCCGCGGGCGCGCTCGATCAATTCCTCCTCAACGCTAAAGGGCTTGATGTCCGGCTCGACGACAAAGCGGTAGTCAACGAATGAGTTTTTGGTTCGCTGAACGACAGTCTTTCCGGCCGCCTCATCCCAGCCCATAGTGACCTTAAAGCCCGGGTTGAATTCCTGCCTGTCGGTCTTGAACTCTTCCAGCTGGCGGGCGGCTTCGTAGGTACAAGCCTCGCGGATGGCCTTGAAGGAGTTGAGGTTCTTGATTTCCGATATCGGAGTGTGGTAGAGCTTTCCGTCTTCCCAAACGTTGAGGTTGATGTTGGCGTCGCATCTCATGTTGCCCTCTTCCAAGTTTCCTTTTGTGACGCAAACGTAGCGCAAAATTTCCTGGACGGTCTGCATAAAGAGCGCGGCCTCTTCCGGGCTTGTCATGTCGGGCTTTGTGACGATTTCGATTAGCGGCGTGCCGGAACGGTTGTAGTCGATGTAGGAATGCTTTCCTTCCATGTGGAGGGATTTTCCTACGTCTTCCTCAAGGTGAATGCGCTCGATGCGGACGCGGCGGTATTTTTTGTCGGCGCTTA
Organism: uncultured Spirochaetaceae bacterium; assembly: GCA_902792795.1. GTDB lineage: Bacteria > Spirochaetota > Spirochaetia > Treponematales > Treponemataceae > Treponema_D. The sequence continues at coordinate 1,303 of CADBBB010000062.1, forward strand.
CGCATGGCTCGCCCTTAAAGTTGTTGGGGCGGAATTTTGTTCCCCCCGGCTGCTCGTCCTTGGGATAATGGAAGAACGGAAGGTCAACGTAGCCGTCAGTGCAGAGCGGCAAATCGTACTGGGTTATTTGGTAGCCCTTGGCAAGGTCGGGATAAAAATAGTGCTTTCTGTCAAACTTTGTGAAGCGAGCGATGTTGCAGTTGAGCGCGAGGCCCGCCACCGCTCCAAGCTCCACGTAGCCCTTGCTTACGCGCGGCATGGCGCCAGGAAGTCCCAAGCAAACCGGACAAACGCGGGTGTCGGGCATTCCGCCGTAACGGTTTTCGCAAGCGCAAAAGGCCTTGGTTTTAGTCAAAAGCTGCGTGTGAATTTCGCAGCCGATTACGATTTCTGTTTTTTCGATAGGCATAAAGTTGATTATAACGGAAATCGAATTTTCTTTCAACTGCGAACGAAGGGAAGACTAAGACGCGCCGCTCAAACCAAAAGGCTTCACAAGCCAAAGAAGCGGTCAGGCAGCGTCCATCAGGACGCGGTGAAACCGCTCGAACAAAAAGTTAAGGTCTTGCAAGCAAAAGCACGAGCGGGCTACTCCTGCCCCGTCAACTCCTGGGCCTTGGCCTTGACCGCATCGAAGAGCGCAGGCTTGTCGCAAGAATTGCTGTCAAGACCAGGAAGCGCGGCATTTATCGTGCGGACAAAAACGCTTCCGGCAACGACGGCCTCAACGTAGGGGGCAAGCGCCTTGGACTGCTCGCCCTTGCTGATTCCAAAGCCGCCGTAAACCTTGCTTCCGCCCGAGGCGACTTTTTTGATGAAGTCGATTGTGTCTTGGCCGATTGTCGTGTCGCTTCCGGTGATGCCGGTCCGCAAGGCGGCGTAGATGTACTTAAAGCCAGCGCCCGCCATTTTTTGCAAGCGCTCGGCGCTCATGCTGGGAGCGGCGACGGGAATGTTTTCCATTCCGTTTTCGCGGCAGGCGGCTGTAAGGCCTTCGTCAAAGTCAAATGGAAGGTCGGGGATAATCATTCCGTTTACGCCGGCGGCCGCGGCGCGCTTGCAAAATTCCTTTACCCCCGGAGTGAACACAAGCGAGCCGTAGCTCATAAGATAAATCGTAGTTTGCGGAAACTCGCCGCGGATTTTTTTTATCAAGGCAAGGCCGTCAGCGGTCTTGTAGCCGCGTTCCAAAACTTTTGTGCAGGCGCCTTGAATCGCGGGGCCGTCCGCGCTTGGGTCGCTAAAGGCCAATTGTATTTCCAAAATGTCCGCTCCGCCGGCCACCAAAGCCCTGGCCGCCTCAAGCGAAAGTTCGTCGGTCGGGTATCCGGCCACCAAATGCGACATAAGTTTTATTTTAGACATGTTAGTTCCTCCTAAAAAAAGTTCGGCTGTTCGCGCGAGTTTGGCGCTACGCCATCGACTCCGCGTCGTGAATGTCCTTGGCGTCTTCCAAGCGCTCGATTTCCGCGTGAAGGAAGTTGAGCCAAGCGTCCTTGCGGAATACCGGGCTTGTGATGAAAACGTCCTTGTCGCCGCGGCCGCTCATGTTTATGACAAGCGCTTGGTCGCTTGGCATTTTTGGAGCGAGCTTTATCGCGGCCGCTCCCGCGTGGGCGCTTTCTAGCGCGAACAAGATTCCTTCGTTCTTTGCAAAAAACTTTACCGCGTCCAAAGCCTCGCTGTCCAGCGCGCTTGTAAATTCAACGCGGCCTTTTTCGCCTAGGGCTGCAAGCTGCGGGCCGATTCCGCAGTAGTCAAGGCCCGCGCTGATCGAGCGGGTCGCCAAAGCCTGGCCGTCGTCGTCAAGCAAAAAGCGGCTTTTGTAGCCCTGCATGATTCCGACGCGGCCGGCGTTTCCCGTCATGCGGGCGGCGTTTTGCCCTACGTCGGGGCCGATTCCGCCGGCTTCAACCGCGATTAGGCGCGGCTCTTTTTTGTCGATGAAGGGCGCGAAAAATCCTATGGAGTTGGAGCCGCCGCCGCAGCAGGCGACCATCGCGCCGATTTTTATTCCGCGCTCCGCGCACTGTTTTTTAACTTCGCGGCCGATCACGCTTTGGAACTCGCGAACGATGTCCGGAAAAGGAGCGGGCCCGAGGGCGCTTCCCAAAACGTAATGGGTGCTGTCGGGATTGGCCGCCCAGTCGCGCATCGCTTCGTTTACCGCGTCCTTTAAGGTGCGGCTTCCGCTTGTAACGGCATGAACCTTAGCGCCGTACAATTCCATAGCGGCCACGTTGGGCTGCTGGCGGCGTACGTCAACCTCGCCCATGTAAACCGCGCAATCCAAGCCAAGCTTTGCGCACGCGGCGGCCGTGGCCAAACCGTGCTGGCCCGCGCCGGTCTCGGCGATGATTCTTTTTTTGCCCATGCGCTTGGCAAGCAAGCACTGGCCGATGGCGTTGTTGATTTTGTGGGCGCCTGTGTTGGCCAAGCCTTCAAGCTTGATGTAGACTTGCGCTCCGCCCAAAAGCTTTGTGGCCGTTGGAGCGAAGTAAAGCGGAGTCTCGCGGCCAATGTAATCGCGCTGGATTACTTCAAGCTCCTCCAAAAATTTTTTGTCGGCCATCGCCTCTTTAAAGGCCGCTTGCAATTCGTCTAGCGGGCGGCGCAAAACTTCCGCCACGTACTTTCCGCCGTATTGTTCAAAAAATCCGTCTGTAGAATATGACATATTTTCTCCTATTAACTAAAACTGTAGCAAGACCAAGAAGGCCGCGCCGCCCGGGACTTTTCGCAAACCTAGGACTGCGCCGCGTCCACTTGCTCAAAAAAGGCCTTGAGCTTTTCGTGGTCCTTTTTACCGGGAGCGGCTTCCAACAAGCTGGAAGCGTCGATTAATTCGGGGGAATATTTTTCTATTACATCCCGAACGTTGTCCGCGCCCAGACCGCCAGCCAGCCACAAGGGCGACTTTTTCTTGGCTTCAAAAACCAAGTCCTCAGCGACCTGCGTTCCCGTTCCGCCAACCTTGCCGCCAACCTTCGCGTCAATCAATACGCGCGGCTCGCCAAGGTTAAGAAGGCCTTGGATTTTGTCCACCCCATCCGCGCCGCACAAGTTCGCCGCGCAGTAATGCGGAATGAAAAGGTTTTCCTTGTCGGCAAAAAACTCTTGGGCCGCCCGCTCGCCGTGCAATTGAACAAAGTCCAAAACGCCTTGCCGCGCAAGGGAAAGGGCCGCCTTTGCTTGCCCGCTTGTCGTGTCGATGATTACGCCAACTAAAAACGGCGCGGATTTCCGCGACGCTTCGCTTGCGGGCCTGTTCTGCAAGGCGGCGCGGACTTCACGTACAACGCTTTCGCTTGCGTTTCGCTGAGAGGCCTCGCAAAAGACAAAGCCCAAAAGGTCCGCGCCAAGATTCGCGGCGGCCATCGCGTCTTCTTTGTTCGTAAGGCCGCAGATTTTTACAAGCGGGCGATTTTTTTGCGCGCCCGTGGCGGCGGCTCCATTCTTAGGCTTGCGACCGTTCGCGATTTTTTTCCAAGCAAGCGCGTTGGACGTTTCCGTTCCAGACACAAAGGCTTTGACAAAAGAGGCGGCCTTGCTTGTGTCGCGCGCGGCGGCTTCGCCCAGCAAAAGGCCCGCGAAGCCAAGGCTTCCGGCAAAGGAGGCGGCTTGGGCGGTCCTGATTCCGCTTTCAAAAACAACGTTGCAGTAAGCGGCGTCAAAAGGTCGATCGAAAAATCCTTAAGGTCGCGCGCGTTCACTCCGCAAACGATTGTCGGAACGTTCGCGCCGGCAAGCGCTTTTGCCTCAACCAACTTTTGCAAGTCGTCCGCCAAGCGCAATTCCACAAAGGCCGTCATTCCAAAAGAAGAAACGCGCTCCAACATTCGCGCCAAGACTTCTTTTTCCAAAATGCGAGCGATAAGCAAAACCGCGTCCGCTCCGCACTTGTAGGCCACGTCGATTTCATCAGGGTAAACCAAAAAGTCTTTTCGCAAAACGGCGATGTCAACGGCGTCGGCGACGTTTTTTAAATCGTCCAAGCTGCCCTTGAACCAATTGGATTCCGTCAAAACGCTTGTCGCGGCCGCCCCGGCCTTTTGGTAAGCAAGCGCGGTTTTGACAGCGTCAAGGCCAGGCGCGATGTCGCCCTTGCTGGGAGAGGCGCGCTTGACTTCCAAAATCACGCCCTTTTGTTGAACAAAAGGATGAAGGGCGCGCTTGCGTTCCGCCGGAATGTCAAATCCCATGCCAACGCCCAAGCGCTCTATGTCGGCTTTGCGCCGCTCAACTATTTGCGTAAGAATGTCCAGCGCCATTTTAGCCCGCCAATTCCTTTGAAACCGCTTGAATTTCCTGCAACTTTTTCAAGGCCTTTCCGCTGTCAAGAGCGGCAAGCGCCATGTCATAGCCTTCCTTTAGCGTCTTGGCCTTTCCGCTCAAATACAAAACCGCTCCAGAGTTAAGGCCGATTGACGCGCGGATGGTTTTCTTTCCCTTTCCGTTAAGAACGTCCATCGCGAGCGCGGCGTTGTCCGCTCCGTTTCCGCCCATAAGCTCCGCCTCGTTCACGCCTTCGATTCCAAACTTTGCCGGGTCGATCGCGTAGCGCGTTTCGTTTCCGTTTCCGTCAATTTGGAAAACGTCGGTAATCGCGCAGGGGCTGATTTCGTCGTAGCCGTCGCGGCTTGCAATCACCATTACGCGCTTGGCTCCCAAAGCCTTTGCCGCGCGCGCGTATGTTTCAAGCAAGTCGGAACTGTAAACGCCAAGCACTTGGTAGTCGGGGCAAGAAGGATTTAGGAGCGGGCCCAAAATGTTCATCACGGTCTTGACGCCCAAGGCCTTGCGCACCGGCGCGGCAAAGCGCATGGCGGAATGGTATATCGGCGCCATCAAAAAGGCAAAGCCTGTCTTTTGGGCAAGTTCCGCAGTCTTGTCGGGGCTTGCGCTGATGTTGATTCCGAGCGCCTCAAAAAAGTCCGCCGCTCCAGACTTGGAAGAAACGGCGCGGTTGCCGTGCTTGATTACAGGCTGGCCGCAAGCGTCGGCGACTATCGCCGAAAGCGATGAGATGTTAAAGCTTCCCTTTCCGTCGCCGCCGGTTCCAACGATTTCGGCGTGGCCCGAAAGCTTTAGCGGGAAAGACTTTTTCTTTTTGAGCAAGGCCTTGGCGCAGCCGGTGATTTCAGATTCGGCCACGCCCTTTGCCGCCATCGCCACAAGAATCGCGGCCATGACGCGCTCATCCATCATTCCGTCGGTCATGATGTCCATAAAGAATTCGGCCTGCTTTTCGGACAAGTCTTTTTTGAAAATCAACTGGTTAAGGTATTCGGCCACCGGAAGGTTTTCGCGGCGGTAGTTCAAAAAGGCCATGAAGAATTTTTGAACGTCGCCGCTCGCGATTGATTCCGGGTGGAACTGGACGCCTTCGATGTCATACTTTTTGTGGCGGATTCCCATGATGTCGCCGTCGGAAGCGCGCGCGGTGATTTCAAAGTCGTCGCTCAAAGTGGCTTCGTCAACGACAAGCGAATGGTAGCGCGTGAACTTTCCTTTTTTTCCGATCGCGCGGAAAAGGCCCTTTCCGTCCAAATCCATTTCTTCGACGATTCCGTGCTTGATGAACTTGGCTCCGACAATCTTGGCGCCAAAGGCTTCGGCGATCGCTTGGTGGCCCAAGCAAATTCCCAAAATGGGAATTTTTCCGGCGAAATACTTTATCGCCTCTTCGCTGATTCCAGCGTCGCGCGGAGTTCCCGGGCCCGGAGAGACGACCAAGTAGTCGGGCTTCATCGCCTCGATGTCGGCAACCGTGACTGCGTCGTTTCGGACAACCTCAACCTTTTCGCTTCCGTAAGTTTGCAAGGCTTGGACAACATTGTATGTGAACGAATCGTAATTGTCGATTACAAGTATCATTATTTTTCCTCCGTGTTGAACGTGGCGACAAGCGCGCCAAGCTTTTCGTTGGTTTCCTCAAACTCGCGTTCGGGAACGCTGTCGTAAACAATTCCGCTTCCAGCCTGGAGCGTCCAAACTTTTCCTTGCTTTAAGGCGCAGCGAATCGCGATGCAAAAATCCAAGTCGCCGTTGGGCCGAATGTAGCCCACCGCTCCTGCGTAAAAGCGCCTCTTTGTTTTTTCCAAGCGCGACACAATTTGCATCGCCGAAATTTTCGGAGCGCCGCTCAACGTTCCAGCGGGGAAAGAAGCGCGCAAAACCTGGACCGGCGTAATTCCCTCGGCGACGTCTCCCTCAACGTTGCTGACCAAGTGGATTACGTGGCTGAAAGTTTCGGTTTCCATGTACTGCGTGACCTTTACGCTTCCAGGAGCGCAAACGCGGCCCAAGTCGTTGCGGGCCAAGTCAACCAGCATAAGGTGCTCGGCGTTTTCTTTGGGGTCGGCCAAAAGCTGCAGCTTAAGCTTTTCGTCTTCGGCCTCGTTCTTTCCGCGGCGAATCGTTCCGGCAATAGGATGGATTGAGGCGCGGCCGCCAACGACGCGCACCAAACTTTCGGGCGACGCTCCCGCAAGCTGAAATTCGCCAAAGTCGATGTACATCAAGTAAGGCGAAGGATTTATCAAGCGCAAGCGGCGGTACAATTCCAAGGCGCTCATGTCGCACTCAAGCTGGATGCGGCGCGAGGGAACGGCTTGCACGATGTCGCCCGCGACGATATGCTTTTTTAGCTCGACGACTTTTTCGCAGTACTCTTTTTTGCTTTGCTCGATGTTGGTGATAACTTTGCAGGGAGCGGCTTCTTCGGTTTGCTCCATGTAAGAGAAGTCCATGTTGTTCAGCTTCTTCACAAGCTCGTCGACTTTTTTCTTTAAGTCGATTTGGCGCTCGGCGTAGTTCAGTCCAAAGATGTGGAGCTTTTCGGTAAAGTGGTCAAAGACGATGTAGACGTGGCCCGCGACAAAGCAGCATTCCGGAATGCGAAGCTCGTCAAACTGGTTTTCAAGGCGAACAGTGTCACAGCGCTGGACAAACTCGTAGCTAAGGTAACCGATTCCGCTTGCGGGGAGCGGAATGTCTTTTACCGGGCATTCGTTTTGGCCGGCCAAGTAAACGAGCGCGTCAAGAACGTCGGCCTCTTTTGTTTGACCAACCGCGTTTTTGCTGACAACGCCCTGCGCGTTAAAGGGCAAGCGGCGGCCGTCAATCAAAAAGGCCACGCCCTCCTCGTCCTGCACAATTTTAAAGGCTTCTTCGGCCATTATTATTGAATAGCGCTCGCGGCCCTTGTTAAAGCTGGCCGACTCCAAAATCGCCTTGGCCCCGATTTTTTTTGCCAGCGAAAAAGGCGTGTAGCGCTCGCTGGACAGGCAGACATAAACCGTGTCGTTTCTCTTTTGCATACAAACTCCTTAAAAACAGTTCGGCTGTTCGCGCGAGCCCTGGCGCGAGCGCGAATGTTGCCGCTTATGCGGCTAACTAGCATTTTGGCAATCCATCAATTCCAGTTGCCGCTAGTCTCCATTGTTTCTACACATAGAAACAATCGCTAAGAAAAATATACAAGAGATTTATGTTTCTGTCAATAGAAACAGTGAAAAAAGTTGAATTTTTTTGAGGAGAAGCTGGCGGCCTTGTGACGCCGCCATGATAAAGATAAGGTTAGTTTTTTGACTTAAGCAAGTCGCGGATTTCTTCAAGAAGAACGGCTTCGTCGCTTTTAATCACAGGCGCTTCTTCCTGGGGCTTTTCCTCTTCTTTTTTCTTAAAGCTTTCAAAAAGCCTTATCACGATGAAGATACAAAAAGCCACAATAAAGAAATCGACAACCGCTTGGATAAAGCTTCCATACTTAATCTCGCTCTCGCCAATCGTAACGCTAAGGTCGGCGAAGTTAAGCTTTCCTACGGCAAGGCCAATCAAGGGCATGATGATGTCGTTCACAAGGCTTGTGACGATTTTTCCAAAGGCTCCGCCTATGATGACGCCGACAGCCATGTCAACCACATTTCCGCGCGAAATGAATTTTTTAAAAGCGCCAAGCTGCTTTCCCGCTCCGTTGATTCCATCTTTTAAAACTGACATATTTCCTCCTGCGCAATGCGCTAATTTTTATTTTACCACAAAACAACATTACTTCACCATGCTTTCCAGCGTGGCAAAAAGCGCGTCCGGCTCGACGGGCTTGCTTAGGTGCGCGTTTAGGCCGGCCTGCAGGCTGCGCTGGACGTCTTCGTCAAAGGCCTTGGCCGTGAGCGCGATGATTGGAATCGTTTTGGCGTCCTCTCTTTCAAGCGCGCGGATTTTCATCGTTGCCTCAAGGCCGTCCATCTCCGGCATGTTCATGTCCATCAAAATCGCGTCGTAATAATTTTCTTCGCTCTTGGAGAACCTTTCAAGCGCCTCGCGGCCGTTCGCCGCGCACTCGACTTGCATTTCGCGCATGTTCAAGACCATGACCATGATTTCGGCGTTGACTTCCATGTCTTCGGCAAGAAGAATGCGCTTTCCCTTTAGGTCGGCCTTGGCCTCCTCCGCGTTGGCGGCCTTTTTCTTTCCAATCGCGTAGCGGAATTCTTCCACCACGTTGGAAGCGAAAAGCGGCTTTGCCAAAAAGCTGTCGACGCCGGCCGCGCGCGCCTCGTCTGTGATGTCGTCCCAATTGTAGGCGGTGAGAATTATTATGGCCGACTCGGTTCCGACAATCGATCGGATGCGGCGGGTTGTCTCAACGCCGTCCATCTCGGGCATTTTCCAGTCAATCAAAATCAAGTTGTAAGGCTCGCGGCGCGCGTGGCGGATCTTGACCATCTCAATCGCCTGCTCGCCCGAAAGCGCGGTCTCGCACAAAAGGCCAAGGTTTCCCAAAGAAATTTTCGCGTTCTCGCAGGCAATCGCGTCGTCGTCAACGACAAGCGCGGTCATTCCCTTAAAGTCAACCTCGCCCATCTTTTTTACCGAGTCGTTCTTTTCGGAATCCAAAAGCGTTATCGTTACTGTGATTTCCGTTCCCTCGCCCTTCTTGCTTTTTACGGAAATGTCGCCGTTCATCATGTCGACCAAATTTTTCACGATGGCCATTCCAAGGCCAGAGCTTCCGTACTTGTTTCCGCCCGCCTGCTTTTCCTGCGCGAATGTGTCAAAAATTTTTGGAAGGAATTCCTCGCTCATTCCAATTCCGGTGTCGCGGACTGTAAAGCGGATCGTAGACTTTCCGGCAAAGCGGGCCACGCGCTCGACTCCCAAATTTATTTCTCCGCCCGTCGGCGTGAACTTGACGGCGTTGCTCAAAGTGTTTATGAGAATTTGGCGCAACTTTGTGTTGTCGCCGATGTAGTAGTCGTCCAAAGTTCCGTTTATGTGGCAGCTGTAGTTCAACTGTTTTTCGCTGCATTGGCCGATAAAAAGCGTGTTGATGCTTTCGATGAATTTTGGAAAGGAGAACTCCTCGTTGTTGAGCGCCATGCTGCCCGACTCGATGCGCGACATGTCAAGAATGTCGTTTATCAAATTTAATAGGTGCTTGGCCGACACTCCGATTTTTTCCAAGTAGTCGCGCGTCTTTTCCGAAATGTCGGGGTCGTTTAGCGCGATGTTGTCCAGTCCTATGATGGCGTTCATCGGGGTTCGTATTTCGTGGCTCATGTTTGAAAGGAAGACTGTCTTGGCCTTGTTGGCGTCCTCGGCGGCGGCAAGCGCGTCGCTTAGGGCTTGGTTCTTTTGGAGCGAATCGCGCGTTTCAGCGTCGATGTCAACAAAGCCGATTCCGACTTTGTGAATCTCTCTGTCGTGGTCGTCCTCGTTTCGCTTTACGCCAGCCATCTTGACCATGCCGTAACGGTCAACGCCGCCGCGCCTTGTCACAAAGCGATATGAAATGACCGCCTCTTTTTTTAGCGCCTGCTTGATGTTTTCCTTGCTCACGAATTTCAGGAACTCGTCGCGCTTGTCTTCGATTATGTAAGTGTTCGCGTATTTTGTGAAATTTTTTGTAGAGGGAAAGGTTTGTCCTTCGTCGACGTTGCCCTTTAGGAACTTGTCCTTTCTGTAGCAAACGCCTTCGTCCTTGTCAAGGTCAACGTAGTAAACGCTTCTGTAGTCAGACGAAAGCGCGTTTATCATGTTGTCCTTTTCTTTTTCAACTTCAAGCGCGGCGTTCTTTTTTATTTGAACGACAATCACCGCGAACATCGCGAGGAAGACAAAGAAAACGATTACTGTCAAGACAAGGCTTCGCGCCATCATTCCCTTTGAGACGGAACTTATCTCTTCGCTTATTACGCTGTCGCGAATCAAGTATGTGAGCATCCAGTCCGTTCCTTGTATCGGAACGTAAGAAAGCGCCTCTTCGATTCCGCCGTAGCCAAAGGCGACCACGCCCTTTTTGCCCGAAGAAAATTCGTCCGAGAATTTTTCGATGGAATAGCCTTCCTTAAAGTCGGCGTTTTTCATCGCCTCCAAAAGGTTGTCCTCGCTGGCCAAGCCTCCCAAAACCATGTCGGTCAAGGCCTCGCCCTTTCGCGTGTAAATGTTGCAAAAAGTTGTGTCGTTGTTGTCGGACTGAAGGGAAACGCCTTGCAGCATGTTGGCCATGCCGATTTCCATAAAGCAAACCATAAGCTTTTTTCCGTTAAGGCTCATGTTTTGGACTGGAATCGCGATGATGACTTTTTTGTCGCCGCTTTTAACGTCCTTGACAGAAATCTCAGGCTTTGACAAAGAGATGTGGTCAAAATTGTATTCGCCGATGTTTTTTTGCGTTCCAAGCGAAGTGTAAATCAAGCCGTCCTCGTCCACAAAGGCGAACTTTTCAAGGCCGTAGAGTTTTTTCATTCGCGCCTGATAGGCCCTAAGCCGCTCCTCGCCGCTAAGGTCGGAACTGTCCATAAGGCTTGTGGCAACATAGATTTTGTCGATGTTGTTCTTTAGCGCGGTGGCGACGACTTGCTCGCGGCGGCCGGCCAGCTCGTCAAGGTACAAAAAGCTTACGGCGCGGACGGCCTTTTCGGTGTCGGACGAGGCTTTTTTTCCGACCAAAAAAGTTCCGACGACGATTATAAAAAGCGCGGCGACTCCGCCCGCGATTACAGGAAAAAGCAAATTTGTTTTTTTGTTTCTCATAGCGCCTTCAGTTCGTTTCGTTTTTCAAGAATTTTTTGGACAAGCGGACTGTAGTCCATTTGGGTCTTGCTTCTCAAAAGCTCGACGATTTCGCAAATCGGGTCGCGGATTGGGCTAAGCGCGAGGTTTGCCAAAACGCCTTTAAGCGCGTGGGCCGCGTCAAAGGCCGCGTCAAGATTGTTTTCTTTTATCGCGCCTTCAAGCTTTTCAAAGCAATCGTTTTGGACGGCCTTTGCCACCATCTTAAGATAAAAGCCTTCGTTGTTCATGCAACGGCGAAGGCCTTCGTCAACGTTGGCCCCAAACGATTTCAACGCGTCGACAGTCATCAGTTCTTTCCTCCCAATTCCTTTTTTAAAAGCGCGGCAAAGTCGTCCGCCGGAAGCGGCTTTGAAAAATAATAGCCTTGGATTATGTCGCAGCCCATTTTTTTCAGCGCCGCCACTTGGCCCGCGTCCTCGACTCCTTCGGCCACGACAGGAACGTTCAAGAATTTGGCGATGCTAATCACAAGCTCCACAAGCTTTAAGCATTTTTCGTCCTTGTTCATGTTGCGAACAAAACTCATGTCCATCTTTAAAACGTCAATCGGAATCGTCGTAATCATGTTCAACGAAGAGTAGCCGCTTCCAAAATCGTCCATCTCAATCTTAAAGCCCTTGTCGCGCAAATGGTTCACGGCCTCTATCAAGCGCGCCGCGTCCTCGGAGTAAGCCGACTCGGTTATCTCAAGGTATATGTCGGCTGGCGTAAGATTCTTTTCTTTTAAGAGGGAATTGACGCGCTCTTCAAAGCCTTCGTCGTAAATGTCGATTCGCGAAACGTTCACCGAAACGGGAACAGCGGCGCCGATTGAGTCCTTCCATTCCCTGATTCTGTCGGCAGCTTCCCGCCATACAAAGTGGTCCACTTTTTGAATAAGGCCGTTTTCTTCAAACAGAGGAATGAAGTCGCCGGGGCTTATCATTCCAAGCTGCGGGTGCTTCCATCTTACCAAGGCTTCGGCGCTGCGCAAGATTGGCTTGTCGCCTTGGATTCCGTACTTGGGCTGGAAGTAAACTTGCAAGTCGCGGTTTTTTATCGCGCCTTCGATGTCGTTGATGAGGCGTTCGTGGTAAAGGTCGGCGTCGTTGAGTTCCTTTGTGTAAAAGAAAATTTGCTTTGTGTAGTCGCCCTTGATTCTGTCGCAGGCAAGCTTGGCGTGGTCAAACCATGTTTCCATCGGAGCGTCTTTGTCCACGTTTTGGTAGACGCCGACTCTAAAGTGAATCTTTGGAATTTGCGTCACGCGCGAAAGTTCCTCTTGAAGATCGTTGAAAATGGAAACGTAATCGTCCCTATGGAAGCCGCACATAAAGAAGTGGTCGGAGTCGGTGCGGCACTCGATGTAAGCGTTTTCAAAGGCCTTCATCAAAAGTTCCGCCGTGGTCTTTAAAACGCTGTCGCCGATTTTTCGTCCGTAGCTTTCGTTAAGAATGTGGAAGTGGTCGATGTTGAGCGCGAGCGCGTCAATGCTCTTGTTTTTGTTGCAGTCTTCCATCTGATGAATGTATTCAAAAAAGAATTCGCGGTTAAAAAGGCCGGTAAGCTCGTCCTTTTCGGCGGCCTTGATGATGCTTTGGTCTTCGTAAAGCGTGATGATTCGCTCGCAGCGAGCCAAAATCACTTCGGGCATGTCAAAGGGTTTTGTGATGAAGTCCGCCGCGCCCAATTTTATGCTCTTGACCTCGGCGGGCTTTTCGGAAGTCATTACGATTATCGGAACGGCTCTCAGTCTTTCGTCCGCCTGAATCTTTTCCAAAAGTTCAAGGCCTGACATTATCGGCATAAGAAGATCCAGAAGGACAAGCGAATAATGCGTGTTCCTGTCAAAAAGCTTTTCAAGCGCCTCCTCTCCGTTGGCCGCGTATGAAACCTCGTAATGTTCGGCAAGCATGTTGCCCAAAAGCTCGCGGTTTATGTCCTCGTCGTCGACTACAAGAACCCTTCTCTTTAACCCGCTTTTTTCGATAAAGTTGTCCATCTATTTTGCCTCGCCTTATTTTACCGTAAATTCAACCTTCTTTTCCATTCCGCCGCATTGGATTGTGAGCGTTCCCTTGCCCTTCTTTCCCACGGTGCGGACATAGCAGGAACAATAGCCCGCGCGGAATGTCGTTTGGCTTGGACCGTAAAGCTCAATCGCTCCAGCGGCCTTAAAGCTCGCCGGCTCAAAAAAGTACGGCAAGACGTTTCCGTAATTGTCTCGGACGCTAAATCGGACAAAGGCCGCGTCGTAACTTTCTTCCTCATGCAAAACGCTGGAAGAAACTTGCGCGCAAAGCTCGGTAGATTCCACCGGCCCCTTGCAAACTGTCTTGACGACCTTTCCGCCCTTTATCGCCTCAAACTTAAAGACGGAGACCGTGCCGCCCCAAAGCCCCACAAACTTTGTGTACCAGCCGGTAATCTTGGCGCGGTTGATTCCTTTAAGCAAAAGGCGCGCGTAAGAAAGGCCTTGGCTAAAGCCCACGGAATTTTGTCCGTAAAGCGCCACATGGTTCAAAATGTTCTTGACGTCGCGCGCCGTTGACGACGGCAAGCCCTCCTCTTTTTCCAAACGGTTTCCGACATAGTCGTCAATCAAGATTGGACCGTGCGGAACGTTCTTGTAAGGAGAGTCCGCGCGCGTATATTCGCGGATGTAATTTCCGTTAAGGTACATCTTTACCGAATCCGCGTTTGTGAAAATCCAGTTCTTTCCGCGCGCGCTTGCGGGATGCTCGCCAACGTCCATCGTCGAAGAAATTTCCAAGACAGGAATTTCTTCCTGCTGGCTTTGGTAGACCGCCGCCGCCATCTTGGGATTTCTGAACATGTCCATCACGCCGTGGTAGCAAACTCCGTCGCCGCTTCCAAAATCCTTGTGGGTGTTGTAGTCAAAGGCGCACCAAGCGAAGCTTCCGGCGATTCCCTTGGCGGCGGCGACAGCGTCAATCACGTTGGCGTGGCGCAAGGCGTGTTCCGTTCTGTGGATTTCGTCGTCAAAAATTTTTGTCGGGAATATGTGGCCCGCGTATTCGGAAATCAGGTAAGGCTTTCTGGCGTCGCCCGCGCGGACAATCGAGCATTTTTTGGCGCAGCCGGCGTTATAACCTTCGTGGCTAAAGTCGTTGTAAGTGTAAACGTCTTCAAGCAAATGAGACTTTTTTATGCAGCGAACGCCGCCTGTAGGCCGGCTGGGGTCAAGCTCGCGGCACAGCGCGTTGGTCTTTTGGTAAAGCTCGTCGTCGTCGGGCGACTCGTTGATTCGGACTCCCCACAAAAAAACCGAAGGATGGTTGCGATACTGCTCCACCATCTCGCGGACATTTTGCACGGCCTGCTCCCGCCATTCTTTGGAAGAACCGATATGCTGCCAGCCGGGAATTTCGGTAAAGACCAAAATGCCAAGTTCGTCGCAGCGGTCGATAAAGTCCTGCGATTGCGGGTAATGCGAAGTGCGGACGGCGTTAAGGCCAAGCTCGTTCTTTAAAATGTCCGCGTCAAACTTTTGAATGGAAGCGGGCATTGCGTAGCCAACATACGGATAACTTTGGTGCCTGTCCATTCCACGAAAAAGGAATTTCTTTCCGTTCACAAAAAGGCCCGCGCCCTTCATCTCAATGTCGCGGAAGCCAAAGCGGACGCTCTTTGAGTCTATCAAATTTTTTCCGTAATAAAGTTCCGCTGTCAAAGCGTAGAGCGCGGGGCTGTCGGGCGACCACAACTCAACGGCGAGCGCGTCGGAATCCAAGCGCGCCTTTTGCTCGTCCTTAAGCTCGCATTCCTTTTGGAAAATAATTTTTTTGTCGCCGGCTTTTGTCACAAAAATCCGGACGCTCGCGTCGGTCGTTTTGTCGAGCGCCACTTGCGCGGACAAGGCCGTTCCCCTTGTGGTCACAAAAACGTCTTCGATAAAATTTTCGTTCGCGATTTCCAAAAAGGCGCCGCGATAAAGGCCGCCGTAAGTCATGTAGTCAATCACAAAGCCAAAGGGCGGCGTGTCAAGATTTTCGCGCGAGTCAAGCTTCACCGTCAAAACGTTTGTCTTTCCGGCAGGCGCGAGATTTTTTGTAAGTTCAAATTTAAATGCGGTGTAGCCGCTTGAGTGGCTTCCCAAAAGCTTTCCGTTAAGGTAAACGTCGGCCTTGTGCGCGGCGGCCAAAAAATTGACAAAGACGCGGCGGTTTTTCCACGCGGCCTGCGTCTTAAATTCGCGCCTGTAACCCGAAACCATTTGGTATTCGTCGCATTTGAAATAGTTGTAGGGCGTGACGGCCGCCGTATGCGGAAGCCGCGCCTTTTGCAAGGATTTTTTGAGCGCGGCGCCCCTTATTTTGGGGGAACAAAGTTCCGACTGAAATTTGGGAGTCCAAAGCCACCCGTCATTTAAATTGATTCTTTCCATACCTAAGCTTTCCTACTCTTTCCCTTATGTTTATTGAATTCTAAACTGAAGGTGCATTTTCCTGGCTTGCAGGATACTCAATAGCTGTTTTATG
>CADBBB010000063.1 GCA_902792795.1 uncultured Spirochaetaceae bacterium
GGAACTAAGAGTTTCGCTTCCGACCAAAAGCTCAAGCGCGCGGGACGACGCGATTTTTGCCGCCGTGTCCTTTAAGGCTTTGGAAAAATTTTCCACGGACACAATACGGCTAATGCCCCTGCGTGCGGAATTTGGAATAAGCAAAAACGAATCCGACCCGAGCAAGGCGCCATTTTTGGCCGGCTTGAGCGGCGGCTTTTTTTATTATAACTTTTTCAAGCTAACAGCGGGCCTTATGTTCCGGAGATATTATTATGAGGAAGTTGGAGACGCCGCCGCCACTATCGATTGGTTTGACGCCGTTCCCACTTGGAAAAGCGAATTGCTCAACGCCGCATGCGCCGACATTTGCGTAGAAATTCCGCATTTAAAAAGCCGGACAACTTTTGGAATTGCCCAAAGCCCGCAAAGCCTTGGACGCAAGACGATCTCGCAGGAATTTTTAGTGGCCGCCAAAAACTTTTCTGTGGCCGCCGCCTTCTTTGCGAGCGACAACATTTTTAAGGAATCCAAAACGCCATACGTCGCCGCAAACGCCACGGAATACAAAAAGCTCTGGCAGACAAAAATCACGCCGCAGCTTTTGTTCAAGTTAAAAAACGACGCGACCCTAAAGCTTGGATGCGGCGGCCTTTTGGAGGAGCGCTTGGTCGACTGGCAAAAAAAGACGGAACACAATTCTTTGGAGGCGCGCTTTGCCGCCGGCTTTCAAATCGCGGGAAAAATCAACGCTTTTAGGCTTACAGGAACGAGCGGCGCTGCGGTATTGCGACAAACGCCCGCGCAAGAAACAGTCACGCCGCTTCCAAAAGCCAGCGTCACGGCGGCCTTTAGCCATAATTTTGCGGGCGGGCGCGGCGGCCGCCTTAGCGTGACTTGCGGCGTTTCCTTACAGCCGGAATTTTATTGGGAAAAGCGCGAGTGGACCGAGCGGCTAAAGATTTCCTATTACCCGCGGAACATTTTTTTGACCGCTGTCAGCGCGGGCTTTGAGGCCAGCCAAAAGGAAGGCAAGCGCAAGTTCACCCCGTCCGCCGCCGCCAGCTTTTTGGTCCGCCTAGGTTCCGTTAGGCTCAACGCCAGCCTCACCGCCGAGTTCCCGTCTGGATGGTAGGAATTATAGTGATTGGGGGTGGATGAATGTAAAAAACGCGCGAAGGAGGCGGGCGGTTGGCGGAAACATTCATTTTGCCCCTGCCGCGCAAGCGGCAGACGTAAATAGTTTCAAGGGGCAAAATGCATGGAGCGACGATATCTAGCGGTTCCGCCGACCGCAGCGACGACTGGGAGCGTTTTTTGTTTTTTCACAAAAATATTGGCAATGACTTGAATAAAAGCCCCGAATTCACTATAATTGTCTAACTATACTTTTAAGAAATTTTTTTTGAGAGGTAATACTATGGATATTTCTAAAATGAGAAATATCGGTATCAGCGCCCACATTGACTCTGGAAAAACCACAACAACGGAACGCATCTTGTTCTACTGCAACAAGATTCACCAGATTCACGAAGTCCGCGGAAAGGACGGCGTCGGCGCTGTTATGGATTCAATGGAATTGGAACGCGAGCGCGGAATCACAATCCAGTCAGCGGCCACACAGGTTCAGTGGAAGGATTACACAATTAACGTAATCGACACCCCCGGCCACGTAGACTTTACGGTAGAAGTAGAGCGCTCATTGCGCGTTCTTGACGGCGCCATCATGATTTTGTGCGCTGTCGCCGGCGTTCAGTCTCAGTCAATCACTGTAGACCGCCAGCTTAAGCGCTATCATGTTCCCCGCGTTGCTTTCGTCAACAAGTGCGACCGCCAGGGAGCCAACCCGCTTCGCGTCCGCATGCAGATTCGCGAAAAGTTGGGACTCAACGCTTACATGATGGAATTGCCCATCGGCTTGGAAGACAAGTTGGAAGGCGTCGTTGACTTGATCAGCCGCAAGGCCATTTACTTTGAGGGCCACGACGGAAACGAGCTCCGCTACGCCGAAGTTCCCGCCCACATGAAGGACGACGTCGAGAAGTACCGCCAGGAATTGGTTGAGGCCGCTTCTATGTTCGACGACACTTTGATGGAGCACGTTCTTGAAGGAACTGAGACAGAAGAAGAAATCATCGCCGCCATCCGCAAAGGCACTTTGGCCGAGCAGTTTGTAGGCGTGTTCTGCGGTTCAGCCCACATGAACAAGGGTATCCAGCCCTTGCTTGACGGCGTTATCCGCTACCTTCCCGATCCGACAGAAGTTAAGAACGTTGCCCTTGACTTGGACAACAACGAAGCCGAAGTTGAATTGGTTTCCGACGACAACAAGCCGACTGTCGCCTTGGCGTTCAAATTGGACGACGGCCAGTACGGTCAGCTTACATACACCCGCATCTATCAGGGCCGCATCGTAAAGGGCGACGAGCTTTACAACACTCGCAGCCGCAAGCGCTTTAAGGTAGGCCGCCTTGTTCGTATGAACGCCGCCCAGATGGAAGACATCAACGAAGCCGGCTCAGGCGACATCGTTGCCTTGTTCGGCGTTGACTGCGCTTCTGGCGACACATTCACTTCAGGCGGATTGAACGTTTCAATGGCCTCTATGTACGTTCCCAACCCGGTTATTTCTTTGTCAATCAAGCCCAAAGACAAGAACGCCGCGGCCCAGATGTCAAAGGCCTTGAACCGCTTTACAAAGGAAGACCCGACATTCCAGACATACATGGACCCCGAATCAAACGAGACCATCATCAAGGGTATGGGCGAGTTGCACCTTGCCGTTTACGTAGAGCGCATGAAGCGCGAATACAAGTGCGAAGTTGAGACAGGCGCTCCTCAGGTAGCTTACCGCGAGACAATCACAAAGAGAGCCGACTTCAACTACACCCACAAAAAGCAGACTGGCGGTTCGGGACAGTACGGACGCGTGGCTGGCTTTATGGAGCCTTGCGAAGAGAAAGAGTACGAGTTTGTCGACTCAATCAAGGGCGGCGCTATTCCCAACGAATACATTCCGTCTTGCGACAAGGGCTTTAAGCGCGCGATGCAGCAGGGCTCTTTGATCGGAGCGCCTGTAGTTAACGTCCGCTGCACAATCAACGACGGCCAGTACCACCCGGTAGACTCTAGCGACATCGCCTTCCAGACAGCCGCCATCGGCGCTTTCCGCGAAGGTTATGAAAAGGCCGGCCCATGCATTTTGGAACCAATCATGAAGGTTTCAATTTCCGGACCGACTGAGTTCCAGGGAAATATGTTCGGCCTTATCAACCAGCGCCGCGGCGTTATCATCGACACAACCGATGAGAACAACACTTCTACTGTAAACGCTGAAGTTCCTCTTTCGGAAATGTTCGGCTTCTCTACAATCCTTCGCTCTTCAACACAGGGCAAGGCTGAGTTCACGATGGAATTCCTCAAGTACGGAAAGGTTCCTAATGCCGTTTCCGACGAATTGAAGAAGAAGTATCAGGAAGAGCGCAAGGCCGCTCAGAAGTAAGGAGAATTAACATGGATAAGAACGATTTGTATAAATCAAGCCCCATCCGCTTTTTTGACGCGGCCTCCAACGGCGGCCTCAAGGAAGGCGAGATTGGATTGGTGACAGCCAAGAAGGGCTTGGGAAAGACTTCCGTTTTGGTTCAGTTTGGAATGGACTCTCTCTTGGCCGGAAATCCCTTGGTTCACGTTTCTTTTGACCAGCACTCTTCAAACGTGATTTCTTGGTACGCCAGCGTGTTCAGCGAAATCGCCAAAAAGAAGAACATTTCCAACGCCTCAGAGTTGAAGGACGAAATTATGCGCGACCGCACAATTTTGAACTTTAACCAAGAGTCGTTCACTTTGCCCAAAGTAATCAACACAATCGGCGCTTTGAAGAGCGGCGGAATCAACGTTAAGGCTTTGGTAATCGACGGCTTGGATTTGGACAAGATTTCCAAGAACGACATCGCCGCCGTCGCCGACTTTGCCAAGGAAGAAAAGATCACCGTATGGTTCAGCGACACAAAGGAAAGCAACAAGTTGCTTGACAGCGTCCGCTCGGAAATCGTTTCTTACTTTGCCGTTGTAGCCCACATCGAAGCCGCCGGCGGAAACCTCAGCTTGAACGTTCTTAAGGAACATTCAAACGAGAACGTTGGCAGCGTTAACTTGGATTCCAAGACGATGTTGATGACAAAATAAGGCAGGCTGTTGCTTGCTGTAAAGGCCGCTCCGTTATGGAGCGGCTTTTTTTATGTGGGGAGGAGGGTCAAATCTCTTCTTGAATTATTTTGCCGTTGGCTTTTTCTGATTTAAAAATATCGTACACATATGGGGAGCCTTCTCTGTACAAGCCTGTTTCAATGTCGTTCAGTTTTGCGTAGGTTTGCGAAGTGTAAAGGCGTTGCATCGCTTCGGGGAGCGGAAGTTTTGTATCTTCCATTATATAAGAAATTATGTCGCTTGTTATGTATTCTATCAATTGGTCTGTTTTACACATGTTCTTCTCCAATTTTTTTGAGGTAAGAAATCGACTCTTGTGTGTGGAATGAGTATTGGTCTGTAAGTTTTTTGAATTCCATTTCTTTTACAAGAGTTTCAACAGAAATCAATCCGTCGGAAAATTGCCTAAAGAGCAAAGCCAAATCATCGTTGGCTATTGGTCCGATTACTATGTCATAGCGATTGTCGATATTGTTGTCTTCTTGAATTTGTTGGATTCGCTTGTAATTCCTGTTTGTTATTACAAATCTTGCCCATTCTTCCGAAGGTTTTTCAAATTTTCTAATATTAATAGAATTTGATTTTAAAACCGATTCGTCAAATTCATATATGTTTATAATTGCGCTTCCGCCAAACATTCGAGCGACCCTGGCCGCCATTCTTTGCGCTTGTTCTTTTATTGTTGTTAGATAGAATCCTTTTCCAAAATCTTTGTTGGGTTTGCACTTGCCAAGGTCAATTTGTTGAATGGAAACATTTGAGCCGTGATACAAAATCATTGAATTTTGCCTCCGTTCTTTTGGCATACAAGCGTCATGTCTGAAACAGCGTCTTCAAATGAAAGCGTGTGCTCCACATCATAAAATTCGTTCAAAAATTCCAATGCCTTATGTTCAAAAAGATACAAAAAGGCTTGAACTTTTGAGAGCCCTTTGCTTTGGGCAAATTCACTCACGCACGCGACTGCATAGCGGATTTGATTTTGTTCCAATTTTGACATAATGACCTCGTGGATAATTATAGCGCGCTTTTTGCATTTTTGCTATAAGCGGAGAACAAGAAAGTTAGCTTCGTTATAAGGGCGTTTTTTACGAGGAGAAAAACTTATCTTTTTGATTTTAGCGTAAAATTACGTTTATTTATTAAGCGGTCTATTTCTAAAATCAATTCATTTGCTTTTTCTTCATTTTGATTTATGGATTCTTCTAGTTCGTCAAGCAAGTTTGTTATTTTTTCTTCATAAACCGATACTTCGGATAAGCTTTTTATAGGGCTTGAATGAATAGCGTAATACAAATTACTTATCGCGCTTTTGATTTTTGGTTTTTCTGTGATTGATTCGATGTATTTTGCTTTCGCTGAAATGGTCTTTATAAAATCATTTTCTATATTGTGTCTGGCTTGTTTGCTTGCTGTAGCGTCATTTGCCAAAAGATTTGAAACAAGAATTATAAGATAAAGCGCTGTAAGAATTGTTTGAACTGAAATTACAATTTTTATTTTTAAAGAAGCGCCATAATAGAATGCGACAATCGCAAGAATAAGCTCAATAAGAAAATATGTTAACGAAATTGAATATGTCGTAAGTTTTGAAATATATTCCTTTGTCTCAATGGCAGATGTGAGCAAGACCATTAAATAGGAAAAGTGCAAAAATCCATAACAAATCCAAATTGAAGTTGTATGAGATGTTCCGCCATAAACAAAAAAGAAAACGTTGAACGCAACTACAAAAATAGAATTAAGAATTATTGTTAGAATGTTTTTCTTTGTCATAATGTTTCTCCATGTTACATTGCGCTTAATATTTCTGATTTTTTTGCGTCGTATTCGGATTGCTCAATCAAACCGGCATCTAGCATCTGCTTAAGTTTTGAAAGCTTTTCCATGGGATCGCTTGATGATTGTGAAGCTGTTTGTTGATTTTTCATATTAGGGGCGATGTTTGGGTTGAAGAACATTTGACTTGCCATCGCTCCAAACGCATTTGCTGTTGCCGCTCCCATTCCAATTCCAGCGCCGATTTGACCTGCGATATTTCCTGGATTTGCCGCCATTGTCTTTAAAACTTCCGCTGATTGTTGCTGCGCCCAATTTATTCCCAGCGTGTCAAGGGCGGCTTTTTGCGCTTGAGCCCCGCGGACAGTTTCTATCTGCTTCATGCCGATTTGGTCATACTTTTCACGCAAGCCGTTTTCATCGTCAATGTCTATAGCGGCAAATGCGAACGCGGAGCATTTTAATCCATTTTCATTTAGCAGTTCATTTATTTTGGGCTGGATTAACTCGGAAAATTCATCCAATCTTGCGTCGATGCCTAAAACTTCCGTTTCGCTTGCGCCAATTTCTTTGGCAACGGTGGATTTAATTTTGCTTTGGAACTGAGTGATGAAGAACTTATTCAATTCTTCTTGTGTCGCGCATTGAATGTTGTTCCCAATAAGTGTTTCCAAGAATTTTGCGGAATTTTCAACTTGAATTTTATAAGAACCGCGCGCGCGAAGCTTTGTTGCGATTCCTAAAACTTTATCACGGACTTGAATTGGCGAATCCGTTCCCCATTTTATTTCAACGCTGCTTGCCTTGCGTACAAAATAAACAACGCAGTTGAAAGTACTGATTCCGCCCGAAAAAGCGTTTTTTAGCCGGCTGATAAAAGGATAGTTGTTTGTTGAAAGTTTGTATGTTCCGTTTTCAAAGACTTGCTCGATAACGCCTTGGTTAACAAAAATCGCTTCTTCGCCCGGCATAACGATAAGTGTTGAATTTGTGTTAAAGTCCTCTTCTGGTTGCCGCCAAATAAGTAGGTTTCCGTCACCTGTGTTTTTGATTACATCTGTCCAATGTTTTTTTCCGCCAGCATAAGCGGCTTCGTTTGGATTTTTGTTGAATAGCGACATATATTATCTCCCCATTCCATAAGATGGATTTCTGCGTTTGAGAATTTGTTTTACAAGATTCCTTATCTCAGAAATTTCTTCTTCTGAAAGATATTCGTAATCTTTAATATACTTATAAAAATTTGATTCAGAGAACTTATTTCCCATTTTTCCCACTATTGCGTTTGCAATCTCTGTTAAATCCATAAAAACTCCATGTCTAAAATTTAATCGCTTATAATTTTAAAACATAGGAATAGAATTGCTAGAATTAAAGTCTTGATAATGAAACATCCAAATTTCTTACCGCCACTGGCAAAACGGTCGCCAGAACATAACTTTGACATAAAATTCAAAATCAATAAAGGTATTAGCAATAAAGCGCCCCAGCCGGTGTGGCTTGTGTAAAACAACGCTACTTCAGCAATGATAGACAATATTATCAATATTATGGCTGATGCGTTGCTAGAACTTTCACCTTGTTTTTCAGATAAGTTTTGTTTTGCCGCCCTCATAGCTTCGCTGGAGACAGAATATGTTGAGTCTAGTTCTTTAATTCTATTTTCAAGATATTTGATGTTCGCAGGCAAAAAACGCTCTGGCTTCTTTTCAATTAGCCATTTATAATAAGCTAAATAGTTGTTTTTCTTATCGTCTTCAGAATCCAACAAGGCGTTTAGTCTTTCAATATTTGTTTCAACTTCCTTTATTATATCCGTGCATCCTTGTTCATCTGCATAAAGAGAAGGCGCAACGTGAAGAACCCAATGAAATTCTTTAAGATATGGCAGATATGTTTTGTCTTGTGTTGACAAAATGTCAAGATAGAATTTTTTTTGACCTTTCCAAAATTCCATGAAGTAAGTTAAGTTACCTGCGATATTAATAATTTCAGTATTTTTTTCTTCGAAGAGTTTCTTTACAAAGTCATAGTATAAATCCTGATTTTTTAAAGGAAAAGGAGATGTTTCTCCATAAGCAACTTCAAATGTAAATTTAATATTTTTGAAAAAGGTATAGAGTCTATTTAGCGCTTCAAATTTTTTTCCAGAGTCTAATTTTAAGATTAAATCTTCCGTGGTTTGAAAATATTTCTCGAAGTTTTCTCCATTCTCAAACCATGCATAGAAAAATGTTGATTCCCAATCATTGGGGTCGCGTTCTCGTATTTGCCCATAATATTTTAGGACATCATCTTTGTTGTTTGCTTCTACTGCACGACGGGCGAGTGTATATAAGTTTTCGATGTCTACGCCGCCTTGAATGTTAAATGTGGCGCCTGCAAAGTTGTTTTGCGTTACAAACTGGTGAATGACTTTCTCTGTAATAAATGCTGTTCCACAGAATTGGCAAATGCCCGCCTCTTTTGAATCATCGACTTCAATTTGTCCGCCGCATTGGGTGCAAATCGCTGGTTTTAAGGCCATATTAGACTCCCATAACACTATGTAAGATATACTATGACTATATCATACTATTGTTATGATGTCAATTTATTAAGAAATATGAACCAATATCATATAATAAATATGATGGAAGAAAAACAACGCATAAGAAATGTAGTCGCTCAAAATGTAAGAAAATATCGCAAATTGGAAGGGCTGACGCAGGAACAATTGGCGGAAGCGGCGGATGTTTCAAACACTTACATCGCGAACATAGAATGTGGCCAGACTTGGGTGAGCGACAAAACGCTAGAAAAAGTCGCCGCGGCATTGCGCGTAGAGATTTATCTTCTGTTCATTTCTGAAAAATCTGAGCAAAATGCAAAGGATACCTTTGTAAAAAGCCGAGAGAATATTTCATATCTAAAAAAAAGGCAAAACCAACTTAACAATTATGTCAAAGCTTTCTTTTCTGAAACTTTCGAGCATATCGTAAGAAATTGAAGTTAGGAAACGCTTGCAAAATTTCTTAATTGCGCTAAAATCGAACCGTTAAAGTGAGGCGCTATGCTTAGGCCTACAGTGACTGCTGTTTTTGCGGAAAGCGATTATATTCTTCTCTTGGAATTTGACAACGGCGAGCGAAAGCGTTTTGACGTAAAGCCATATATAAAAGGTTCGTGGTTTGGCCAGTTGAACGACAGCGCTTATTTTAAAAGCGTTCGCGCCAACGGTTTTAATGTTGAATGGACAAATGGCCAGGACATTTGTCCAGATGATTTGTATTACAACGCTGTATAAAAAATGACGGAATGAAAATCGCCTAAAAAAGCCGACTTGCTTTCGCAAGCGGCTTTTTTTTAGTATTTAAATCTCAAAACATTCCATGAAAGCTTTTCGATGTTCACGCTAAAGGCTCCGTTTTCGCCGTTGAGGACGGGAAGGGAGCGGGGCGCGACATTGTCGGGTTTTTCAAAGCTGTTGATGGCGTTGAGGTCGTTGCCTGTCAGCACGATGCGCTCAATCATTTTCATCTGGGGGAAGTCGCGCAGCTCAAGCTTTAATTCCTGGCTTTGGTTTTTGTCGATGTTCAGGCAGAAGACTGTGACTTCCTGCTTTTCTTCCGAGTGAACTACGGCCGTCGCCAAAACCGGCGTGTCTCCGTAACAGGTTTCTTTTGTCGCGGCCTTGACCACCGGCTTTAACACAGTTCCGCGGCCAAAGACCGAAAGGTGCTTGAAGGGCCAGAAAATCGTTTGCCGAATGACGCTGCCGCCTTTCATCGTGAAGATTGGCGCGATTACGTTTACCAGCTGCGCGAGGCAGGCGATTTTAACGCGGTCGCAATTGTTCAGCAAAGTGATTCCCAAGCCGCCAAAAACCAAGGCGTCGAGCAGCGAGTAGCGGTCCTCAAGCAGCGCGGGAACTTCTTCCCAGCCGTGCGGCTGCTGCTTTTGCTGGTACCAAACGTTCCATTCGTCAAACGAAAGGTTCATCGTTTTTTTGCTGCGCTTTAAGGCCTTGACGTAGTCGGCAGTGGCCGTCACGCTGTGGATAAAGGAATTCATGTCCACAAACGAAGCCAAGAAGTCGTCGTCGTTTCCAAGGTTTTCGTAGTACTTGTGCAGCGAAAGGTAGTCGATGTGCTCGTAAGTTTGCTCAAGCACGATTCTGTCCCATTCGGGGAATGTTGGAAGGGCGGAGGATGCGCTTCCGCAGGCGACAAGTTCCAGCGAGTCGTCAATCCACTTCATTATCTTGGCCGTCTCGCAGGCCTTCTTTCCGTAGTCTACCGCGTCCAAGTGGCAAATCTGCCAGGGGCCGTCCATTTCGTTTCCGATGCACCAGCTTTTTATTCCGTATGGCTCGGCGTGGCCGTTTTTCTTTCTAAGGTCGCTCCATGCCGTTCCGCCCGGAAAGTTGCAGTATTCCAAAAGCTCGCCGGCTTCCCTGGGCGTTCCTGTTCCCATGTTGACGGCGCCCATTATTCCGGTTCCGGCTTTTTTGGACCAATCGTAAAATTCGTCTATGCCTATTTGGTTTGACTCGATTGTCTTCCACGCCAAGTCCAAGCGCTTTGGCCGTTGGTCGCGCGGCCCGATTCCGTCCGTCCACTTGTAGCCGGAAAGAAAATTTCCGCCCGGATAGCGGACTAGCGAAACATTAAGCTCGCGGACAAGATTTATCACGTCCTTTCTAAAGCCTTGCTCGTCGGCTTCCTTGTGGCCGGGCTCGTAGATTCCCGTGTAAACCGCGCGGCCTAGATGTTCGATAAAAGAACTAAAAAGCCTGTCGTCAACGTCGGCGACCTTGAAATTTTTTTCGATGATAATCGAAGCTTTGCTCATTTGTTACCCCTTGGCGTTTGTTGCCGGCCCAAGCGATTGCAGTTTGTCTTTCTAGCGTGAACTGTCGCGCAATTTTTAGTTATCTATCTTCCACGGCATAAAGAAGGACTTGAAGCCGCGCGGGCCAAGGTTGTCCTCGTCTTCTTTGATTAGCGCCGCCCAGGGGATTTTTTTGCGGAGTTTTGGCGTTTTGTTTTCGGGGTGCGCGTCAAGCCAGTCGTACTTGTAAAGGCGAAGGCGGAGGGCGTTCACTCCGCTCAACACGACGCCGGCGGTTCCCGGAACCAAGCAAAAAATCATAAAGGACAACAAAAGCAAAAACAAGTTGAAGAAAAACATAAAGACGCTAAAGCCCGCGTTGTCAAAGAAAAGAACGAAGCATTTTTTTATCGTTTGGACAAAGCCGCGTCCCAAAAGCGCCCTTAGCGGAATGAACCACTGCAGCGCCAGCGCGAAAATCGCCTCAAAAAAAATCAGCGTCGCGCACAAGGCAAAGCCCAAGACGCCGCCGGCCGAAAAATAAACCGGGATTCCTATAAAGGCCACCACGACCAAAGCGCCCAAAAGCGCTCCGTAGCGAACCGCGTCAAAAAAAACTTTTGGGATTTGCTTAAAATACGCGGCGAGCGTAGGCATTTGAAAGTTTGCGATGGCCGCGGCGTTCTCGCTGTTGGCCATGACCAAAACCATTCCCAGCGCCGTCAAGACGATAAAGGCAAGGCACGACAAGGGCAGCGCGAAAGACGATTCAAGGTTGAAGACGACGCTGAGGATAAAAAAGGACAGCGCCGCGTAAAGGGTCGTGATGATGTTTGGAACAATCAAAAAGAAAATGTTGTCCCAGCCGTCGCAAAAGTTTTTCTTTAGATAAAATCCAATCATAGAATCTCCGTCGCCCGCGATTTTAGGCTTTTAAAAGCCCGCGCGGTTTTGGTCTTGAAAGCCGCGCGGCGCTTTTTGGTCGGCTAGCAGTCTCAGCCCAGCGCGCCCAAAATCTTTTGCAATTTTTCTTTTCCGATGATGCGCAAGA
>CADBBB010000064.1 GCA_902792795.1 uncultured Spirochaetaceae bacterium
ACGGCCAAGGCCCGCTTCGCTTAAAGCCTTGGCTCGTCCCTTTTGCGTCGCGAGAAAAATTGTCGCGCCGCAATAGGAGGTGTCAGAAATGACAAATGAAATTCTTTTGGTCGCGTCGCTCTTGTTTGCGTTCGGCGTCCTGCTTGTGATGTTCCGCTTTTTTAACAAGGGCGGAATCTTTGCCTGGATCGCAATTTGCACGATTCTTGCCAATGTCGAAGTGCCCGTTTTGGTCAACGCCTTTGGCATGGAGCAAACGCTTGGAAACACGCTCTTTGCCACGACCTTTTTGGCCACGGACTTTTTGAGCGAGTTCTACGGAAAAAAAGAAGCCCGCAGGGGAGTCCTTTTGGGAATCACTTCCAGCGTCGCTTTTATTTTCTTTTCGATGATATGGCGCTTTTACACGCCGTCGCCAAACGACTTTGCCTTTGAGTCCCTCAAGAACCTTTTTGCCAACACACCCCGCATCGTCGCCGCAAGCTTTGTCGGCTTTGCCGTAAGCGAGTTTTTGGACATCAACCTTTACGATTATTGGTGGCGTCTGTCAGAAAAAATATGCGGAAACAAGCGCGGCTTTTTGTGGCTGCGCAACAACGGTTCCACCTTGGTGAGCCAAGCGGTCAACATCACGGTTTTCAACGTCCTCGCCTTCGCCGGCCTCTTCGACACGCCCACGTTGATTTCTGTCACAATTTCCTGTTACGTAATTTACATCGCCACCAGCTTGCTTGATACGCCCTTCATGTATTTGGCGCGAGTCTTGTGGGAAAGGAAAAAATCCCTTGACAATACTGATGTTTTGCGTTAGTATTATTATATGATAAGGTCTTTCGGGGATTCCGAGACGGAATTGGTGTTCAATGGCTTTCGCTGCAAAAAACTTCCGCCTGCAATTCAAAATGTTGCTAGACGAAAGCTTCATTTGACAATGGAGGCGCGGACAATGTTAAAATCACGGACTACCACAAATAAAAAACTTCCTAACGTTCACCCTGGCGAAGTTTTAAAAGAAGAATTCCTTTTGCCCATGAATGTCAGCGCTTATCGTCTTGCCAAGGAAATCAATGTTCCAGAAACGAGAATCTCGCAAATCGTTCGCGGAAAAAGGGCAGTCACTGCGGACACAGCCATTCGTTTTGCTAAATTCTTTGGAACTACGGCGGAATTTTGGCTCAACCTTCAAAATCTTTATGACTTGGAAGAAGAAGAAAGCCAACATTCCGCGGAATTTGAAAGCATAAAAAAGTACGCCTATGCGTAAGGTAAATAGTCGCTAAGCGGCATCCTCCAAGCCGCCGCGCTCTTGCGCTTTTCTTTAAACAATACTATAATTCTTTCATAGAGGTAAAGATATGGCAAAAGACATCGATTGGGGCAATTTGCCTTTTGGTTACATGGAAACTTCAAAAAGTTTCGTCGCCAATTTTAAGGACGGAAAGTGGGACGAGGGAACGCTCACAAGCGACCACTCGGTCACAATCAGCGAATGCGCGGGCGTCTTGCAGTACGCGCAGACTTGCTTTGAAGGCCTAAAGGCCTACACGACCGCCGACGGAAAAATCGTAACGTTCCGCCCCGACCTAAACGCAAGCCGCATGGCTGACAGCTGCCGCCGCCTTGAGATGCCGGTTTTCCCTGAAGACCGCTTTGTTCAGGCCGTAATCGAAACAGTAAAGGCCAACATTGAATGGGTTCCGCCCTACGGAAGCGGCGCCACCCTTTACATCCGCCCGTACATGTTCGGCTCAAACGCCGTCATAGGCGTTAAGCCCGCCGACGAATACCAGTTCCGCATTTTGGTCACTCCCGTAGGACCTTACTTTAAGGGCGGAGTAAAGCCGATAAAGATTCGCATTTCCGACTTGGACCGCGCCGCTCCCCACGGAACAGGCGACATCAAGGCCGGCCTCAACTACGCGATGAGCCTTCACAACATCGTCGACGCGCACAAATGCGGCTACGCCGAGAACCTCTACACAGACCCGGCCACGCACACATACATCGAGGAAACAGGCGGAGCCAACGTTCTCTTTGTGACAAAGGACGGAAAGCTTGTTACGCCAAAATCAAATTCGATTTTGCCTTCAATCACCCGCCGCTCTTTGATTCACGTCGCCAAGGAATACTTGAAGATTGAAGTCGAGGAGCGCCAGATCAACAAGTCTGAGTTGCCCGACTTTGTCGAAGCGGGCCTCTGCGGAACCGCCGCCGTAATCTCTCCGATCGGCGAGATTGACGACCACGACAAAAAAATCATGCTCCCCAGCGGAATGGAAAAGTGCGGACAAGTAATGCAAAAACTCCGCGACACTTTGACCGGCATCCAAATGGGAACGGAAAAAGCCCCCGACGGCTGGGTAGTGGAAATAAAGTAAAACGGCTTGGCTGTTTTATGGACGCGAGCTTTGTTCTTTGCGAAGCCCGCGTTTTTTTTATGTTTGAATTTTGATGCATAAAAACTTTTTTTATGCTATAATAATAATATGGATTTTGGATTCATTTCGGTTTATGTTGATGATTATAGATTGGGCTCAATTGACAAAAACATCTGAAGTTTAGTTTGGTTTCGCAGCGGATGAAAAGTTGCTCCAGCATTATGTTGAAAAACTTGGCGCGGAGCCAATCTGCATGCTTCATCAATTTCATTTTGGAATATTCGGTGATAAAATGAAGGAAATTATGGAGGTTTACAAATATGAATGGACAGATGAACAATTATAATTCTTACATGCAAAAAAATTATTCTCCAATAGATGTGAACGCGCTCCCGTATTTTGTTGACATGAAAGCGATGCGCGCTTACGCGCAAGAAAAGGGCGTTTCTATTTCAGATTTGACGAATTCTGAAAAGAAAAAATTTACAAAGCCCAACCCCACTAGCAAAAAAGCGTCTTGCTTGTAGAAAAAATTCTTGAAAAATACGACGCGGATTTATCCTTATGTAATTTAGACAAAGAATGTTTAATTGGAAAATTTTATGATAAAGACGGATGGATTTATTTCAAGGACGGACAATACTATAGATTCAATTTAAGAATAAAGGAATTTGCAAAGAAAAGGTCTATGGACGAAAGATTTTTTGCCGAATGGTTCGGCGGATTTGACGCCGGGCTGGAAAAGATGGACATTGAAGAGTGTTCGAGACTGTTCGCGAAATGCGCCCAGCGGTGTTCCTGCGACGCGTTGAAAAATTTATACAGGGATTTGTTCGACGAATGCGGCGGCGACTTGGATAAATTCTTTACGCGGGTGAATGAGAAAAAGGACGTGGACGGAAAGGTTCTTGAGCCGGGAAGCGTCTACGAACTTATTTTTACAAAGTGCGGCTGTCCCTTGCATACGCAGGCTGGCGTAAAATCAAACAAGCTTTGCGAATGTTCAAGGCAAAGCATGATATGCGTGTTCAAAAATCTTGTTCCCCAGAGGAACTTTAAAATCGAATGCGTGGAATCAGTTCTTTCCGGCGGCGAAAAGTGTCGCCACATAATAACCTTTGACAAATAGAACCATCGGAGGGCCAAACATGCTCAAGACTGATTACGCAAAAGTTTCAAAAGTCTATGACAAAAACAAGGGCAGGCTGGACTTTCCCAAAGACCAAGAGATAGAAAAACTTTTGGAAAAGAACGAAAAAATAACCGTTTTGGACTTGGCCTGCGGAACCGGAAATTATTTGTTGGGCCAGAAAAAGCATTATGAAGACAAAAATATAAAATGGATTGGAATCGACTTGTCGCCGGAAATGCTGGACGTCGCCAAAAGCAAAAATCTCGAAGCGGAGGTCATAAACGCAAGCGCGGAATCCTTCAATCTGGAAGAAGAGTCGGTGGATCTGGTCGTGTGCAATTTTGCCTTCCACCATTTTGAAGACAAGAAAAAGTGCCTTTCCAAAATATTCGCGACGTTGAAAAAGGGCGGCGTCCTAAAATTTAGGAACGTTGAGCCGGAATGCATGAAAGAATGGTGGGTCTACAAATACTGTCCCGAAACATATTGCGAAGACATGTTCCGCTTTTGGCCAAAGGACTTGATGATATATGAATTGAGGAAAAGCGCTTTTGTGAACATCTCGGCCAAACGAGAGTATTACGAAAAGTACAAACCGATGAATGAACTGCTTGAAAATTACAAAAGGCGGGACACGTCCCAGCTTGCTATGATAGGCGATGAGTTTTACAACAAGGGCTTGAGCCGGGTTACGCAGGAAGCCAGCCAAGGCGAAAGCGAATACAAAGACGTCATCGCCTTTTTGGAAATTCGCTGCGAAAAGAAAACGATTTGAGGAGCGAAAATTGAACACACTGCAAGCGATTCTAACACGGCGCAGCTACCGGGGAAAATACAAGAACGTTCCCGTTCCAAGGAAAGACTTGGAAAAGATTGTCGAGGCGGGCCTTAGCGCGCCGTCCGGCTGCAACAAGCAGACCACAAGCCTTATTTGCGTTGACGACGCGGACTTACTCAAAAAAATCAATTCGGTTATTGAGCCTCCCGTTTGCGAGACGGCGCCGGCGCTCATTTGCGTTCTTTCGCAAAAAATAAATGCCTACAGGGACCGCTGTTTTTGGATTCAGGACTATTCGGCCGCCATACAAAACATGCTGCTCGCTATAGTTGAACTTGGCTACCAAAGTTGTTGGTACGAAGGCCACATAACCGACACGGACAGAATCTGCGACAAAATCGCGGCGCTTTTGAATGTTCCGTCGGAATACGAGCTTGTCTGCATTTTGCCGGTTGGTGTCGCGGAATCCGAGCCGACCATGCCAAAGAAGAAGGCTTTTTCGGAGCGGGCATGGTTCAATTCGTTCAAAGTTGTGTAAAGGAGCAGTGTATGGCCCCCTGCTGCCTGTCGGCGGCTAGTTGCAACGCAAGCCCCTTTTGCGCTACAATAAAACATTATGATAGTAATGAAATTTGGCGGCTCTTCTGTCGCCAACGCCGAACGAATCAAGCATGTAGCTTCCATAATCCAAGCCTACAAAGACAAAAAGCCCGTCGTCGTTCTTAGCGCGATGGGAGACACAACCGACCACTTGTTGGACGCCGCCGACGCGGCGCTTGCGGGAAACGTTGACATAAGCGGAGTGGAAAAGCTCCACCGCGATTCCGCCGCGGAATTGGGGATCGACTTTTCTCCATTTGAGCCGCTCTTGCAAGAGCTCAAGCAGCTTTTGACCGGCATCTCTATGATTAAGGAACTTACCAAGCGCACCCGCGACTACTTGGTTTCCTTTGGCGAGCGCCTCAGCGTCCGCATGATGGCGGCCTACCTAAAGTCGCAAAAAACTCCGGCGCGCTTTTTTGACGCTTGGGATTTGGGAATCGTAAGCGACTCAAACTTTATGGCCGCCGAGCTTTTGGACGAAGTTTGGAAAAACATTCCGATGGAATTGAACTCGTACGCCGACGGCGCCGCCAATGAAATTCCAATCGTGACTGGCTTCATCTCAAAGGACAAGAAGGGCGACATCACCACGCTCGGTCGCGGCGGCTCAGACCTTACCGCGACAATCATCGGAAGCGCGATGAAGGCCGACGAAATCCAAACTTGGAAAGACGTTGACGGAATCATGACCAGCGACCCGCGCCTTTGCGCCGCCGCGCGCACCGTTCCCGAAGTCACTTACGAAGAGGCGCAGGAACTTGCCATGTTCGGAGCGCAAGTCCTGCACCCGCGCTCGATGGTTCCCTGCCTTAAGGCCGGCGTTCCCGTGCGCGTGAAAAATTCCTACAACATTCAAAGCCCCGGCTCCATCATCGTGCAAAAACATTCCGGGGCCGTTCCCAAAGTTTGCGCGATAACTGCCGTTAAGGGCGTTACCCTTATCGACATCACCAGCGCCGGAATGTTGGGAGCGGCTGGCTTTTTGGCCCACATCTTCAACCAGTTCCTAAAGTGGAACGTTTCGATTGACGTAATCGCCACGAGCGAAGTGAGCGTCTCCCTTACGGTGAACACAAAGTCCGATTTGTCGGGCTTGCTCGAAGACCTCCGCCGCGTGGCGCAAGTGCAGGCGCGGCCCGGAAAGTCCATCGTCACCGTCATTTGCGACGCGACAAAGTCCGCGGAAGTTTTGTCGACGGGCCTTGTCGCCTTGGCCGCGGCTAAAATCAATCCGCAAATGATAAGCCAAGCCGCGTCAAAGGTGAACATAAGCATGATCGTTGACGACGCGCAGCGCGACGACGCGGTCAAGACCCTGCACGCCGCGTACTTCGAGTAGCGGCTAGCGGCAAGATTAAACGAAGGCAAGCCCAAGATTGGAGGAATTATGAAAATCGCTTTGGTTGGTTTTGGAAAGATGGGACACATGATAAAGGACGCGGCCATTGAGCTGGGCCACGAAGTTTGCGTCACGGTCGATTCCTTCGCGCCCGACGCGGACGTGAAAAATGCCGGCGCCGACGACATTGTCCGCGCGGTAAAGTCCAGCGGCGCGCAGGGCGTGATTGAGTTCACGCATCCGAGCGCGGTTGTCCAAAACCTCAAGGCGCTCGTTCCGCTTGGCCTTCCGCTTGTGGTCGGAACTACAGGCTGGGCGGACGCGGAAAAAGAAATCGGCGATTTGTGCGCCTCCACCGGCGGAACCCTTGTCCGCTCGTCAAATTTTTCCACCGGCGTGAACGTTTTTTATAAAATAATCGAAGAAGCGGTCAAGCTCATTAACTCCTACAGCGAGTACGACACCGCGATTTGGGAAGCCCACCACAACCAAAAGGCCGACAGCCCCAGCGGAACCGCTTTGGAAATCGCGCGCCGCGTTATGGCCAACAATCCCAACAAGACAAAGATGGTCGTCGACGCCTTCCACCAAAAGCCGGACGCTTCGGAACTGCACGTTTCTTCAACAAGATGCGGCTCGATTCCCGGAACCCACACGGTTTTCTTTGACAGCCCGGCCGACACTATAGAAATAACCCACCGCGCGCGCGGCAGGCAGGGCTTTGCCATCGGAGCCGTCCGCGCCTTGATTTCGCTTGACAACGCTTTAAAATGTGGTAAAATTCAAAAAGGAAAGATATATTCGCTTGATGAAATAGCATAGAGTGGAGCGTTCATGGAAGACTTTCAGAAGGTAGTTGATGGAATAGGAGCGATGGCTTGCGTCGTCTCCGTTGAGGATTTGGGGAATGGACGCGCGGGAAAATACCGCATCGTGACCGGAAACCGCGCCTACATCGATTCAATCGAAAAGCCCGCTCCCGGAACGGAAATGCTTTCCGACAAATTCATTCCAAACCAAGAGTACACAGCCTACCTTTCGCGCGACCTTAACTTTGAGGACTTTTGCTACCGTTCCGCCGTCAACAAAAAATGCCTTCATTCCTATGTCCATCCCGACCGCTTTGACCTCTGGTTCAACATGACCTTCCTGCCGCTGGAGCCCAACGAAGGAAACCTTTGCCACTGCCTTTACATAATGGAAATAAATTTTGAGGCTTCCAGCGAGCGCCTTTCAAACATTTCCGGCGACATGGCCAGCGCCGTTTTGGAAACTTGTATCAAGCTTCGCGGAACGACTGACTTTTTCGCCACCATGAAGGATGTCATCAAGGACATTCGCGACATGTGCGACGCGGAACATTGCTGCGTTCTAGCGATGAACGACATTAAGCGGACTTGTTCCGTTTTGGGCGAAGCCTTTGCCGAAGGCTCAAAGCTTTTGCCGATGGAAAAATATTTGGACGAAAAATTCTATTCCATCGCAGAAAGCTGGGAAGGAACGATTGCCGGAAGCAACTGCCTTATCATAAAGAACGAGCAGGACATGGAAGTCGTCAAGGAGCGAAATCCCGTTTGGCACGCCTCCCTTGAGGCGGCCGGCGCGAAAAGCATCGTCTTGTTCCCTCTAAAGTCGCGCGACCACTTGCTGGGCTACATTTGGGCCATCAACTTCAACGCCGACAACGCGGTTAAGATTAAGGAAACTTTGGAACTGACCACTTTCATTCTTGGCTCGGAGCTGGGAAGTTATTTGCTTTTGGACCGCCTCAAGGTTTTGAGCTCCAAGGACATGCTGACCGGCGTTCTTAACCGCAACGAGATGAACAACTACGTTGACAGCCTGAGCGCCGGCGCGGGCGTTTTGCCTGGCGGAGAGCCGGATTCAAAGCCGGGCGATTCTGTCGGCGTAATTTTCGCGGACTTGAATGGACTTAAGGGAGTTAACGACAACGAAGGCCATGTGGCCGGCGACAAGCTTTTGAAGGACGCGGCCGCCGCTTTAAGGGATGTTTTTTCGGAGAACGAAATTTTCCGCGCGGGCGGCGACGAGTTTTCTATCATCGTTTCTGGCGTCACCGAAGAGGAGCTGGCCCAAAAAATTCAGGCGGTTCGCGACGCGTCAAAACATTATGACCGCGTTTCGTTCGCGCTTGGCGGTAGCGTTCAAAAGGAAAAGAAAAACGTCCGCGTCGCTCTTCGCAAGGCCGACGAGAACATGTACAGCGACAAAAAGCTTTACTACGACTCGCACCCCGAAAAGAACCGCCGCGCGCGGTAATGCGCAATCAGCGTCTGAAAGACGCGGCGGCGATTGACCAAAATCCCGTTTGGCGCTAATATAAAACAAGACGCGCGATAGGCGCCTAAGGAAAAAAATGGCAAAAAAGCTTTACGTAGGAAACCTTAGTTATTCTACGACGGAAGAGTCGCTGAACGCTTTGTTCAGCCAGTTTGGAGAAGTTGTTTCGGCAATCGTGATAAAGGACCGCGCCACAGGCCAGTCAAAGGGCTTTGGCTTTGTGGAGCTTGCTGACGAAGCCGCCGCCGACAAGGCGATTGAGGCGCAAAACGGAAAGGAATTTGAAGGCCGCCGCATTCGCGTGAATGTCGCCGAAGAGCGAAAGCCTCGCCCTCCAAGGGAGTAGGAAATGAAATTGACGGAATCGCTTTTGCTATTGAATGGACTTCTCTTGCATAGCCAAAAATAGAGGCGCCGTCAAATTATTTTGCAAATTGCAAAGACCGGCGCCAAACGCCGGTCTTTTTTTTTACAGGAGTTAAATATGGATTCAAAAGGCAAGTACGTTCCCTATCCAAAGGTGAACATCAAAGACAGAAAGTGGCCCGACGCGGCGATCACCAAGGCTCCGGTTTGGTGCTCGGTTGACTTGCGCGACGGAAACCAGGCGCTCGTTAACCCTATGGGCATCGAGCAAAAGCTTGAGTTCTTTGACTTGCTTGTAAAGACAGGCTTTAAGGAAATCGAAGTCGGCTTTCCCTCTTCAAGCGACACTGAATTTAATTTTATGCGCCGCCTTATCGAAGAAAAGCGCGTTCCCGACGACGTGACGATCCAAGTCCTCTGCCAAGCGCGCGAGCATTTGGTCAAGAAAACTTTCGAGGCGATTAAGGGCCTTCCCAAAGCGATATTCCACATTTACAACTCAACGTCTCCGGCTCAGCGCAAGTACACGTTCAACAAGTCAAAAGAGGAAATAAAGCAAATCGCGATTGACGGCGTGCGCTGCATCAAGGACTGCATGAAGTACGCCGACGGAATAAAGATCCAGCTTGAGTACTCGCCCGAAAGCTTTAGCAACACCGAAATCGAATACGCCGTCGAAGTTTGCGAGGCCGTAAAGAACGAGTGGGGCCCCACGCCCGACAACAAAATCATCATAAACCTTCCCACGACCGTTGAGTGCGCTCTTCCCAACACCTTCGCCGACCAAATCGAATATTTTTGCAAGAACATAAGCGGCCGCGAAAACGTCATCGTAAGCTTGCATCCCCACAACGACCGCGGCGAAGGCGTGGCCACTTGCGAGCTGGGCTTGCTTGCCGGAGCGGACCGCGTTGAAGGAACGCTCTTTGGAAACGGCGAGCGCACCGGAAACCTTGACGTCGTTGTCGTGGCGCTCAACATGTACAGCCACGGAGTTGACCCGCAATTGGATTTGACAAACATTCCCGCCTTGGCGGACGCCTACAAGCGCCTTACCGACATGGAAATCCATCCCCGCACGCCTTACTCCGGCGAGTTGGTTTACACGGCCTTTAGCGGAAGCCACCAAGACGCGATCCGCAAGGGAATGGCCGCCCGCGCGTCGATGGCCGAGAACGCCGTTTGGGACGTTCCGTACTTGCCCATCGACCCGCACGACATCGGCCGCCAGTATGAAGGTATCATCCGAATCAATTCCCAAAGCGGAAAGGGCGGCGCGGCCTTTATTTTGGAAAGCGACTTTGGAATCCAACCGCCCAAAGCTATGCATCCGGTTATCGGCGCGGCAGTCAAGGACGCCGCCGACAAGGCCCAGCGCGAGCTTAAGCCCCAAGAGATTAAGGAAATCTTTGAAAAGAAGTGGATCGGCCTTACAAGCCCGCTCAAAATCGAGGAGCTGGTCGAAACCCACTTGGAAGGACCCACCGGCGCCGAGGCGGAGGAGCGCGTTTTGTGCAACGCCGACGTCGTTTACAACGGCCAAAAGTACAAGATCAGCGCGCAGGGCAACGGTCCGCTTGACGCCTTTGTCAACGCGATGAAGCAAACGCCCGCGCCCAAGTTCAACATCACAAGCTTCCACGAGCACAGCATCGGAAGCGGAAACGACGCCAAGGCCATGGGCTACGTCCAAATCACAAAAGAGGACGGAACTCAAGTTTGGGGCGTAGGCCGCTCCAGCAACGTCGGCCGCGCCGGCATTGCGGCTGTAGTTTCAGCCTTGAATCAGTAGGAACGGTCAAGGCGCGCTTCGCTTAAAGCCTTGACTCGTTCCTTTTGCGGTGCGAATAAAATTATCGCGCCGCAATACGCCTGTTCGCGCGAGCTTTGCGAGCGCGAATGTTGGCGCTTATTGCCTGGCGCTCGCAAGAGCGCAAGTAAACATAGATTCAACTTAGCAAAACGGCGGACTTGTCCGACCGTATGCGGCAATCAATCTGTTTTAGGCTTGCGAACGTTTGCTCTTGCCGCTAAAAAAAGCCCTTCCGTTCGACGAACGGAAGGGCAAAAAAAAGGAGAGGAGGATGAGGCTTAAAAAGCCCCAGAAAAGCGCGTTTTGCGCGCGCTTTCACATATTATAACACATTTCTGGAAAAAAGGTAACAAAAATGTTACTGTTTTTTCAAAAAAAAGAGCTTTTCTTGCTTTTTTGCCGCTTTTTTGGTAAACTAGCCGCATGAAATTCATCTCTTGGAACATAGATTCGCTCAACGCGGCCTTGGCGGGAACTTCGCCCCGCTCGGAGCAGTCGCGGGAAGTCCTAAAAAAAATCGCGGCCCAAAAGCCCGACTTTATCGCCTTGCAGGAAACAAAGCTTGGCGAGGCGGGGCTTTTGCCGGCCCACAAAAGCGCCTTGGCCGCGTTCTTTCCGGACTACGACTATGTCTATGTTTCGTCAGTTCCGCCGGCAAAAAAAGGCTACGCGGGAACTATCAGCTTTTACAAAAAAGGCGCCGCTGTCAAGGCCGACTTTCCAAAAATCGGAGCGCCGGACACGATGGACTCCGAGGGCCGCGTCATAGCGCTTGAGACCGATTTCTTTTATTTTGTCCAGGTCTACACGCCAAATAGCGGCGACGGCCTCAAGCGCCTTGGCGAGCGGCAAGAATGGGATAAAAAATTCGCGGACTGGCTCGGTTCCCTCGACAAAAAAAAGATTGTCATCGCTTGCGGAGACTTTAACGTTGCCCACAAAGAAATAGACTTGGCAAACCCGGACTCAAACCATTTTTCGGCGGGCTTTACCGACGAGGAGCGCGCGGACTTTACGGCGCTTTTGGAGCGGGGCTTTGTTGACACCTTTAGAATGGTTCACGGAGACGTCAAGGGCGCTTACTCGTGGTGGTCGCAGCGAATAACGACGGCAAAGGCCAACAACGCGGGCTGGCGCATAGATTATTTTTTGGTCAGTGAACGCGCGGCTCAAAAAGTTGCCCGCTCCGAAATTATGGATTCAGGCGCGAGGCCCGACCACGCCCCGCTTTTGATGGAGATGGACATTAATTGAAAAAAGCCGCCGTTATTCTTGCAGTTGTTTTTTCTCTAGCCGTTTTTTCTTGCGCGAGCGTCAAGAAAATTTCCGGCGACGATTTTTTTTACGATGAGAACGTCAATCTGTTTAAGGAAGGAGTTCTTTCAAACGGAATTCCTGTCGTGATAAAGAATGTTCCGTTTGAAAAAAACGCGGAGCTTCGCGCGGTCTTTGCCGGAGGCGCGTCCGTTTGCCCAAAAGGCAAGGGCGGAATCGACCAACTGACCTTTGACCTTTTGAGCGAATCCAATTCAAAAATAAAGGAGCGGCTCGCGCGCGGAATGTACTTTGCCACCAGCGACTGCCGCTACGACTACAGCGCCTGCGGCTTTAGCTGCGCCGCGGAAGATTTTTTTGATAGCCTTCCGA
>CADBBB010000065.1:0-16306 GCA_902792795.1 uncultured Spirochaetaceae bacterium
TATTGTCGAGGACCTGCTGCGCCTCCTCCGGATACCAGTAGTCAACGTATTCCAGGTTAAGGACGCCGCTCTCCGGATCGATCTCGATCAGGTCACCCGCCAGGAAAAGATCCCCGTTGGTGTTGACGACATGAACGTAAAGGTGAGCGTTTTGGACAAAATTTGCGCGCTTTACGAGCGGCAGGCCTACACCGATTGGACGGCCTTTGTCAACGGATTCTTGGCCCAAAAAATTTCCGCTGGCGGCGCCGCCGACGAAAGCGTCAAAAAAGCCGTGGCCGCCCTCGGCGTTGTCGGAAACGGATCGTCCTTTGGCGACCTTTATTCAATCCTTAGGCAGAACATTTGGGTTGACTTGCATCCGGCCGCGACCGACGCCTTGACAAAAATCGCCGACAAGTCCTTGAACGAAATTTTTGACGTGGCTGACAAGGCGGACTTTGTTGAACTAAAACAACTAACTAAAATTTTTGTAAAAAATGACAAAATTTCCGCCGCTTTGCGCTGCGAAATAGCTGAAAAATTGCTAAACAGGTCTATGATATTAGCAGGGAATTCTTCCAACTCCCAGGACCTTGCGGCTTTTCAGCTGGAAGCGGTTTCTGTTCTGGCCCAAAACAAATGGACGCGGGCGGGCGGCTTGGCAAAGGATTATTTTTCCGTGGCCAAAAACGCCTACAACGCCAAATTTCTTTCGGCGGAACAGTTCACCTCGGCCATTTCTTGCGTGGAGCTTTTGGCTTCCAGGCAGGCGGTCGCGCCGCTTTCGGAATATTTGGACCAAATGAACAAGGCCCAGGAGGCGGGGAACGCTCCCGACAAGGCGGTTGTCCTTGCGGTAATAAACGCGTTGGCCAATCTCGGCGACAAATCCTCGTTTGACTGTTTGCTTTATGTAACTTATGTAAGAGATTATCCGGAGGAGGTCGCCGTCGCGGCTCGTAACGCCCTTACGAGACTTAAATGGTGACATCTGTAAAAAATAATTTTTTTCTTTTGCCGGCGCTGCTTTTGGCGGCGCTCTTGTATCTAAGAATTTTGCCAGTCCAGACGGCAAAGCCGTATCGCTCGCTTGTTCCGCTAAAAAACGCGGAAGCCCTTGAAGGCCGCATTGCAAAGAGCCCCGCAAGGCTTTTTGGCAAAAAAAAATCTTGCAAGCTCACTCTGAGCCTTAGCCGCGTTTGGGACAAAAACGGCCTTG
This sequence comes from uncultured Spirochaetaceae bacterium, assembly GCA_902792795.1. Lineage (GTDB taxonomy): Bacteria > Spirochaetota > Spirochaetia > Treponematales > Treponemataceae > Treponema_D. The sequence goes on from CADBBB010000065.1 coordinate 1,202, forward strand.
CGGCGGCGGCGGAAGGAACCGCGGACGTTTATCTTCCGCTGGAGCTGAGCGAAATTTACCAGCCCGGAAAGCTTTACACGGCTTGGCGGGGAAGCAAGGCCGATTTTTTGCTTGACCAAGGCGCCCGCGTCCTGCTTGAAGCCAGCCCGGCAATCTTTGACAAGGCTTCCCAAAAAATTGAAGTTCCGCGCTTTGAAAGCCAAAAAATCATTTCTTGCTCTTATGACGGCGGCCTTTGGGGAAGCCTCCAAAGAATTCGCGCCCTGAGCCGCCTGCATTTTTCGCGCCTAATGTTCGCGTGGGGCAAGGCGGGCGGCCTTTTGCTCGCGCTTCTTTCCGGTTCGCGCGATTATTTGGACGCCGGCGCGGGCGACGCCTTTAGGCTTGCGGGACTGAGCCACATTCTGGCCTTGAGCGGAATGCACCTTTCTTTGATAGGCGGCCTTGCCTTCGCCTTTGGAAAAAAGGCCGCCGGAAAGAAATTCGCTTTGGCGCTTGAATTTTTTTGCATGCTGGCCTTTGTTTGGTTTGCAGGAAAGTCTCCTTCGCTATTCAGGGCGCTCCTTTGTTCCCTTTGCGCGCTTTGTTCCGGCTTGTTCAAGCTTAAGGTTAGGAGCGGCTTGAATTCGTTGGCCTTGGTCTTTGTAATCCATTGCTCGCTTTTCGCGGCGGACGCGTTTGAGCTTTCGTTCATGCTTTCTTACGGAGCGCTTTTTGGAATTTTGGCCTTCAACGAATTTGTGGCCAAGCGCCTCTCGCGCTCTTTTCCAAACGGCGCGGGCTCTTCATTCGCTTCTTCCGTAGGCGCGCAGCTGGCAACCGCTCCGATAACGCTAAAATTTTTTGGACTTGTCGCGCCGGGCGGGGTGGCGGCGAGCGCGGCGCTTTCTCCGCTGGTCACGGCCTTTGTTTACCTAGGCCTTTTTTGCGTTTTTGTTTCGCTGGCCTTTCCCTTTATGGCGCCTTTTTGCGGAGGCCTATTGGGATTTTTTTACGACTTTATAAGCCGCGCGGTTTTCTTTTTTGCCAAGATTCCTTGCGTAAAAATTTAAGGCGCGCTATTATGGGGTGATGCGAATGATTCCCGACTACAATTCGGCCGCGGCCCTTTCCTCATTTTTGGAGTCAAAGGGAATGGCCATGCAAAAAAAATTTGGCCAAAACTTTTTGCTCAACCAAGGCGCGCGCAAAAAAATCGCCGCCGCCTTGCAAATACAAAAAGGCGATTCCGTTTGGGAAGTTGGCCCCGGCCTTGGCTCCATGACAAAGGAGCTTTTGGACTTGGGCGCCAAGGTCACGGTTTTTGAAATAGACCGGGGCTTTTGCGCCTGCCTAAAGGAATTTTTTGCGGATGAGGCGGCGGCTGGAAATTTTAGCCTTGTGGAAGGCGATGTCTTAAAGACATGGAAGAGAGTTTTTAATGAGGATGGCGCGCCAAAATATTTTTTTGGAAATCTGCCTTACAACATCGCCGCGGCCTTGATCGCCGACACGATTGAGGCCGGAGTCCGCTTTGAAAAGTGCGCCTTTACCGTCCAAAAGGAAGTTGCCCTGCGAATGGCGGCCAGGGAAGACAGCGAGGACTATTCGAGCTTTTCGGCCCTGTGCCAGTGGGCGTACGACGTAAAGACAATTTGCGACTTGGGACCGGCCAACTTTTGGCCGCGCCCCAACGTGGACTCGCGCGCGGTTGCATTCGGCAAAAAAGAAAATTTTCCCGACTGCCAAAACCCCGCGCTTTTTTTAAAGACCTTGAGGGCCGTCTTTTCCAGCCGCCGCAAGACCATAAAGAACAACTTGCAAAAATTCTTGCCAAGCCTTGGCCTTGGCCAAAAGGACGCGGCGGACGAAGTTCTAAAAAAAGCGGGCCTTTCTCCGGCCTCGCGCGCGGAGGCTCTTCCTGTCAAAGAGCTTCTGCTCTTGTCAGACGCGCTCAATTCTTTTATAATGAAATGATATGTCAATAAAGGACAATTTAATAAAAATAAAGGAAAGCCTTCAAAAACACGTCCGCCTTGTGGCCGTGAGCAAATTTCATCCGGCGGACGCCGTAATTGAGGCGATAGAAGCCGGACAAAATGTCTTTGGCGAAAACCGCGTTCAGGAAGCGGCCCAAAAATTTGACCAAGTGAGAAAAACATATCCCGACGCAAGCCTTAGAATTATCGGAAGCCTCCAGCGCAACAAGGTCAAGGAGGCCGTCCGCGTGGCAAACGCGATTGATTCCGTGGACAGAATCGAACTCCTTGAAGAAATAGAAAAGCAGGCCGCGAAGATTGACAAAAAAATTCAAGTTCTTTTTGAATTCCACACGGGAGAGGAGTCAAAGTCTGGCTTTGAGGACAAGGCGCTTGTGGTTGAGGCCTTGCAAAAAATCGCGGCCGGCGACTTTCCTCATGTGGAGCCGCGCGGCTTTATGACGATGGCGCCAAATTCCTCAGACAAAAATCTTGTCCGCGCCGCCTTTAAAAAATTGCGCTCCTTGCGCGACGAATGCCAAAAAGAATTCCCGCAGTTTGATTTGTCCGAGCTTTCGATGGGAATGTCGGGCGACTGGCAAATCGCGGTCGAGGAAGGTTCCACGATGGTGAGAATCGGAACAGCCATTTTTGGCCAGCGCGATTACGGCGCGGCGCCTTTGGACGCGCAAGGCGGCGCCAAGTGAAAAAGTTTTGGGCGGTTTTCTTCGCGCTTTTGACGTTTGCGGGCGCCTCTCTTTGCGCAGACGACTTGAACATTTCGGACGCGGAGCCCTATAACGAAAAGACCATGCCCCAATGGGTAAAGGACATGAGGCGCGGCGAAATAGTCACGCTTGGTTCCTGGCCTTTTACGACGCTGATGGTTTCGTTTTCATATTCTTTCGCGATGTTCGCTTACCATGATTGGGACGGCTCGTATTTTAGAAACCCATTTTCGTCAAGCGGCGACGGATATTCATTCAATGAATTAAAGGGCATTTTGCTCACGAGCGCCGCCATCAGCGTGGGAATAGGCGTGACCGACTTTGTTTGGCAAATCGTAAAGCGCGAGCGGGCCAAAAAAAAGAGGAACGCCGAGCAGCTCAAGAACATCACGATCACTCCAGTGGAATCCAACGAAGACCGAACGTTCCTCTTTGAAGGAACAAAGAAGGAATACCTTTTTGGAAACTTGGAAAGCGCCGTTTTTTGAGGCGAGCGTTCCCGATGATTTTTTGGGAAGCGAGCGGCTTGACAAATATATTTCTTCTTTGCCCCAAGGCCTTGGCCGTTCAAAGCTAAAAAGCGGCGTTCAAGAAATTTTGGTCAACGGAAAGGCGGCCAAGCTTTCTTGCAAAATCCGCGCGGGCGACAAGATTCAAATTTTTTGGCAAGACAACGTTCCCGACAACATAGAGCCGGAGAACATTCCGCTAAAGATTGTTTACGAAGACGATGACGTTTGCGTGGTCAACAAGGAACAGGGAATGGTCACGCATCCGGCGGCGGGAAATTGGACTGGAACCCTTGTCAACGCGCTTTTGTTTCATTGGGGGCGGGGAGCGGTCACAGGCGTAAAGGACGGAGACACGCCCCAAACTTTGGAACGGCGGCGGCCGGGAATCGTCCACCGTCTTGACAAGGACACCCGCGGCGGAAGAATGGCTCCACGCGCAGTTTTTGAGCCGCCGCCTTGTTAAAGAATATATTTTGATCGTTAAAGGCTGTCCGCCGCAAAAAGACGGAATCGTGGACACATGGATTGTTCGTGATCCCGCCGACCGAAAGCGTTTCAAGGCCGTCGCCCTTTCTGGCGGATCAAAGCATGAAAAGTTTGGCGAGGACACGGAAAAAAACGGTTGGAAAGCGGACGCAAGCGGCGCCGCCTCGGCTCCTGGAAAAAGGGCCGTAACGTTTTACCATGTCGTTTCCGTTTACGGAGGCTATTCTCTTGTCCGCGTCCGGCTAAAAACGGGCCGCACCCATCAAATACGCGTCCACATGAAATTTTTGGGCTGCCCTGTTTTGGGCGACGCGATTTATTCAAGAAAGGACGAACTTTTTCCAAACGAAAGCTTGGCGCTGCATTCGCGCCTGTTAAAACTGCGCTTGCCCGGAAAGCAAGGCATGGTCGCCTTTAAAGCGGCCGTTCCTGAACGCTTCAAGCGGGTTCTTGCGGCGCTAAAGGCCGCTTATCCGCGCTCTTACGCTTCGCCTGGAATAAAGGCTTGGGAAGAGCGCCTATGATTGAAATTCTCCACGAGCCGACCGCCTCCGAGCCCTTTGTCGTCTTGTCAAAGCCCTCTGGCCTTGCAAGCGCGCCGCTTGCCGTCGGCGACGCAAGCGCCCTGACCGAATGCGCGAGGCTTTCCCCGCTGTCCTAAATGTTCGCGGAAAAAAAGCGGCGGAAGGCGGCTTGCTGCATAGAATCGACACGCAGACGAGCGGCCTTTTGCTTGTGGCCGCGAGCCAAGATTTTTACGACCACATAATCGCCGCCCAAGAGGAGGGCCGCTTTGTAAAAGGCTACCGCGCCGACTGCGACCTTGACGCGGACAATGCCGCCGCCCTTGGAGGCTTTCCGCCGATCGCCGTACAAGGTCAAAACGCCGCCGCCTCTTTGTTTTTAAAAAAATCGTCCGCCTCGCTTTGCGGCTTGGAAATCGCCTCGTATTTTCGCCACTATGGAAAGGGGCAAAAAGAAGTCCGCCCAGTTTTGCAGGATTCAAACGCCGCCGCGCTAAAAAAGTTGGGGCAAAAGAAATTGTATGCCACAAAGATTGTCTCGGCGGATTTTGGGGCTTCAAAGCCTTTTGTCCGCGTGGAATGCAAAATCGCCCAAGGCTTTAGGCACCAAGTCCGCTGCCATTTGGCTTGGCTGGGACTTCCTGTGCGCGGCGACGCGATTTACAACCGCGCTTTTAGACAGGACGGCGCGCAAAACTCGGCCGGAGGGCAGGGCGGCCAAATGCTTTTTTTTGCCGCGTCGCTGGAATTTCCCGATTTGTTCTCGGACAAAATATGTCATTATCAGGCTTGATTGCCGCTAACGCGCGCCTTTCAATCTTAGGATGATTTCGTCGCAGCGCTGGACAAATTGGTTTGCCGCGCGGCATTCTTCCGCCGCCACAAGGGGAATCTCAAAAAGAACGCGGCCGCCGTCAACAATTTCAAGCGAGCCGCACGGCCTTCCAAAATCAATTTTTCCAAACAAATATTTTGGCGTTTTGGCGCGGACTAGCGGCGAGCTGTTTTTTGGAACAGGAAGCGTGGCGGCCTCCTTCAAGACAAGGCGCGCGAACATTTTTTCCGAGCCATAGAGGGGAACGACAAATTCCGTCTGGCCAAAGGCGGCGGCGTCAAAGCTCCGAAAGTTTTTGTAAGCCCATTCGTGCAGGGCTGTTCCGTCGGCGCAGCGGCCCGCGTCGCCTTCGCGCAAATTTTCTCCCGGTCCAAGCATGGTCACTGAAATCCAGCGCTCTTCGCCGCGCTTTGTGGTAAGCGCCAAGTTGTAGCCGCTTTCGTTTATGTGGCCGGTTTTTATTCCGTCGCAGCCGGGCAAAACGCCGAGCAGCTTGTTTGTGTTTTCAAATTCAAATTGCGTCCAAATCTCTTGGGGAATGCCGCGCGAAAAGTCTTGGCTGGCTCGGCCTCGCTGTTCGGGCGGCAAGTTGCGCTCCTTGGGATAGACGAATGTTTTTATCGAATGGAATTTTTGGAGCGCGTCGGGATAGTCCCTTATGTATGCGCGACAAAAGGCCGCCATTTCGCGCGGAGTGGTCAAGTTGTTTTCGGAATAGCCCGAAGGCTCGACAATCTCTGTTTTTTGCAAGCCAAGGCCTTTTGCAAGCGCGTTGGCCTGGCCGATGAAATTTTCCATCGAGCCAAAAAGGCTGTAGGCCACGGCTGCCGCGGCGTCGTTTCCGCTTGCCACGCTTAGGCCGCAAAGAAGGTCTTCCAGCGTGGCCATTTGTCCCTTTCCCAAGAACATTAGGGAGGAATGCGGCGGCGCGGAGCAAGCCCAGCTCCGTTGGTCCAAAGGAATCGTTTGGTCAAGGGCCGCCTTTCCCTCGCGGACTTTTTCCAAAACCGACCGCATCAAAAAAAGTTTTGTCATAGACGCGGGCGGAATCACTTGGCCCGCGTTTTTTTGGTAGATGACAAAGCCTGTGTTGTAGTCAACCAAAATTGCCGCGCCCGCTTGCAGTTCAAAGTCGGCGGCCGGAGCCTCGTAGGGAAGGTCGCGCAAAAGCTCAAGCCGCTCGGGATAGAGCGCGTCCAATTTATTTGAAATTTCTTGCTCTTGGATTTGTTCAAGAAGGGGCGCGTTTTTTGCCGCCTTGTCTATCATCGCCGCGCGCGACAGCAAAAACACGGCGAAACTTGCCGCCAAAAAAAGCGGCAAAAAGGCGGCGGCGTTGGAAAGCGGACGGTTTTTGCGGGAAGTCATTTTTTCATATTAGCGCAAAGGCCGCTTTTTTTCTAGTTGCCTGCGAGCAAATTTCCCTTGACTAAATTCGCGTACATATGCGAAAATTGTTCCATAAAAAAATCGGGAGGATTCTATGAAGATAAATTTTTCACGAAGCGGCGTTTTGACGGTCGCTCTTTTGGCGACGCTGGGCTTAGCGCTTTTTTGCGCCTCATGTTCCGGCGGCGACAACCCGGCGGCTCTGCCCTCAAGTTCGTCCAAGACGCTTTACAAGGCATCGTCAAATTTGTCGGACTATGCCAGCAAGACTGTAGGAGCGCTTGGCTACAGCGCATATTCCGCTTCAAATGCCGACGGCGCCGCGCCAGATGTCTTTGTCGTTAAAGGAAGCGATTTGGCATCCCTTTCGGACGACAATGTCATTCTCGCTTTGAAAACTTGCCTTGAAGGCAAGGCCCTTGTTATTGACTGCCCTTCAGAGCAAAATGTCAGGGATTTTGGAGCCAAGCTGGACTCCGCGCTGGACCTTGAAAAAAACGCGTTCTTAAAAGCTCGGGCAAAACTTGACGACGACTCTCCAAACCAGACTGTATACCAATTGGTCAGCGCGCTTTCCGACGCTGACGGAGCGGACAGCAACACTTTGACTCATGCTGCCATAGGAATATGCGGCGACCACATTTATTATGTCCACGAGTTTCCCAACGAAGCTCAAAGCCTCAAGGACGAATCCGCAAAGAGATTTTCCGAATGGATTCGAAGCTCGGACGAATTTTCCGCTTCCGCGCAAATTGACGCGACTGCCCGCTCGCTTGTCGCAAAAAGCTCCGCAGTCCCTGAGGGTGAATCCGCGTTGGACGACTTGATAAAGGCGCAGATTTTTACGCATAATGTCACCGACCATGGACAAGATTCAAACGCGGATTCTTGGCTGGACGCGACTGTGACTAATTATGTTTGGACAATATGCGACCTTGAGCGCAAAAAGGATTATTACCTTGTAAAAACATCCGTCACTTGCCATAACGAAAAAAACACCACTGGCTACAAAAACTATTTTGCCAACTGTAAAATCAGCTCGTCACTGGGCGAGGCGACGCTAATTATAGACAAGTGCGATCCCCAGACAAGCCAAGGTTCCGAAAACTTTACAACAGGCTCCAGCATTACAGACGGCATGAACCAATCTGTTACTTACGGCGTAAGCCCTTCCTTTAGCCCTGCGAACGGATTTTCAATTGGCGGCAATGTTGGAGGCTCAACTACTTGGACTCACAGCAAGACAACCTCCCATTCGTCCACAATTTCAATCCCGGATGTCAGCGTGGCATTTACAACTGAAGACTATAATGGGAAGAAAATTCCTAACTGGGTTTTCACGGCTCCTGTCGCGCAACGAGGCCAGTTAAAGGCGATTCAAAAAAATTCCGTCACTTTTGTCACTTACGCCCTTTATGAATTGGCCAGCGACGTGGGAAACGATGACGGAACAGTAGAGTATAAGCCGACTGTAAGCGTGGATTTTTATGACCAGAACAAAAATGCTAATTATGTCTTGTTCCAACGCTTTGACGACCATATAAAAAAGCCGTGCAATTCAAAGGGCGAATACATGATGAGCTTTGACCGTCCGGAGGGCATGACCGATGAAAAAGTGACCGCGAACAACAGCATCTTAAAGGAGTATATGTCTGATTGGAACAACAGCGTTTTTCTTTACGCAGTGGGTGAAAACCACCTTGACTGCGTGGCGGAATCATGCCTTGACGCTGTGTGCGGCAAAATTGAAACCAATAAAAACATTTTTCAAGGCAGGGGCTTTAAGGGCAAATTTACTTTTTACATTCAAAATGTAAAACAAGGAAAAAAAGTCAAGAGTCGCGAGATTGAATTTTAAAATCTGCGGTCGACAGGCCTTTCCCTCGCGGACTTTTTCCAAAACCGACCGCATCAAAAAAAGCGGCAAAAACGCGGCGGCGTTGGAAAAAGGACGGTTTTTGCGGGAAGTCAACGCCGGCGCTCCTATTGCCTTCGTCTGGTCTTGAAGCTAGGATAGAACAATATGTCATGGTCAAGCGGCTTCAATGACTTGAAATCTTTTCTGAATTTAATAAATTTCAAGTCCGCCTCAACATAGGGAGTGAACCAAACGCTTATAAAAACGCCCGCTTCTTCCATCTTTATCGGCGGAATCGACATCACTGTGTGAAGGCCGAATTTTGTGGGAATGGAACCGCGCGCGCTTATGGCGGAAGTTCCAAGGCCAAATGAAGGCGTGAGGCAGAACCAAGGCTCAAATGTAATTTTTGTGTTTTTTGCAGCGCCGTTTCCAAGGCCTATGTAAAAGTCCGTGTTGTTTATTCCCTTTGCGTTTGCATAAGGGTGGAAATATGGCTTCGCGAACCATTCGACTCCGTAGCTGGCGCCCATTTTTAGCTCTCCACCATACATGCCCGAAAAGCAAATGCGCGGATCAAAGGCTCCTTCAAGCTTAAAGTTAATGCCGGTCTTGGCGGCGACTCCAAACACCAAGGGAACGCCCGCGACGTTTATGTTCACGTCGTTCAGCTTGACCTCTATTCGCTTTACTTTGTTTCCGAAAACCTCCATAAGCTTTTCGGCAAGGCTTATGTTGGGGCCTTCCATTTTCTTTGCAAGGGCAGGATTGAGCGTGAAGTCAAGGATTACGTTCAGCGACTGCATGTTCAAGTCCAAGTCAAGCCAAAATGCAAGCGCGATTTCAAAATCCGCGCGTCCGCTGGACACAGAGACGGAAGCCCTCAAGCCCGCGCCAAGATAAACGCCGGCTGATTTGGGATTGAATTTTTTTGTCTTGCTTTTGTCGTATGGATACAAAACAACTTGGCTTATGTCAAAGGCAAAGAAGCGCTTCCATTCCTTTTCAAGCTCGTCATGCCTTTTCTTGTAATTGAGATAATCTGAGTGAATGGATTTTGAACCGTCGTCGCCGGCGTAGTCGACATACAAATTCTTTTGTCCCGAATACATGAATTGGGACAAATCTTCCGGGCTTCCAAGGTTTAGGGCCATGTCGGGATAGACGCTTGTAATGTCAGGGCCTTCGATAAGCGCTTCCGGCGAAGACGGATACAGTTCGTCTATAAGGATGCGGCAAAACTTTATTTTGTCATCGTCAGTCGTCGCCGTAGCGAACGCGCTTTGGGCCTCCGCTCTCTTTGTCGCGTCAGTTATTTTTGAGTTTAAAACTGCGGCGAAAAAATCGCCGTCGGGAAGCAGCTCGTTGAGACGCGAGATTATCGCGTCGACGCTTGAGGAAGAAGGGAGGTTGATCAAATTTTTTACGGCGGGGGAGGCGTTCAAGTCGGCAAGCAAGGCGTTCGGGCCCTCGTCTTCGTCAGGGAACTGCCAGTCTTTGTATTCATATATAATGTCGTAGTTTTCAAACTGATCTTTGTCTTTGAGTTCCACGTCGGCTGTCGAACCGTTTGTGACGATGTAGGTTTTTCCGCCAAAGCTCATCGTCGCGGATGAATTGTTTATGGCCTCCACGCTGTCGTAGAATTCATTTCCGCTTGTGGACTCGTCGTCTTCGGCGGGATTGTCGTATTCCTCGCCCCAGTCAATGTTGTCTTCGTCAATGCCTTCGTCTGACGGCAGGCAAATGATGTAGTCGCCGTAAGCCATCGAGTTGTCCGTTTCGTATTTGTCGTAGTAGACATACACAAAGTCGTTGTTGGAATTTACGCCGTACAAACCTTTGTCCACGTTCGCCGTGTCGTTGTCGGTTATCCGGTATCCGGCCCTTGCTTCGCTTTCGCTGAATTTGGAGAACATATTCGAGGTGAGCGTATTTTCATCATTCAAGAACGTTAGCCAGCGCGCCTTTTCGCTGTAGCCGTTTCGCTTGAGGACGGGGGCGTCGTATTTTAAGTTGTTGACGCCGCTTCCGTCAATGTCGCAGGCTTCTCCTTTTTTTAGGGTGAACTGCTTGGCGGGCGCGGATCCGGTGGGAGTCACCATCGTGTATAAAAACGAAATTGAATCGGAGCTCACGCTTAAAATTGAAATGTATCCGTAAACGGCCTTTTCTGGAATGTCTTCGTAAACCGTTTTTGTTTTTGAAGTTCCGCCGCTCAAATTTGTAGTCAACTTGACTGTGGCGTTTGGATCGTCGCTCATGCCGGTGACAGAGTCGTCGGTTGTTTGGCTATGCACTGTCGAACCTGAATCGAAGCTTTTTACATTTTCCGACACTTGCTTGAGCTTTCCAAGCCGCACGCCGAATTTCGCTCCAGCGGAAATCTGCGTCAACGCGCTCGATGAGTCTGGGTCGTATATAAGCGAGCCGCCGATGAAATTTCTGTTGGCGCTGATGAACTCGTAACTAAAGGGAAGGGATTCCGGCGGAATATATACCGGCGAACTGCTGTTGTCGCAAGCGGCCGCCACAAAAACAATAGGAAAAAACAGCAAAGAAAGGCATTTTTTCCAGATAAAATTCTTTGAAATTCTCATATGTAAAAGCCTCCAAAAAAGGATTGTAGCATGACATCACTTTGTGGTCAAGGAATAATGCCGGCCGCCTTGGACGGACGGGGACTAGAAAAAACGCGCGAAATGCGCTATCATAATTCAATTAAATCTAAAGGAGTTTTTATGGCAGAAAGCAATTATTCGGTCCTTATGCCGAGCGACAAGCCGCCGCTGGCAAAATGGATTCCCCTAAGCTTCCAACATGTGTTCGCGATGTTCGGAGCCACGATTTTGGTTCCGATTCTAACTGGTTTGAGCACTTCAACGGCCTTGTTTACAGCCGGAACTGGCACGCTTCTGTATATTTTGATTACAGGCGCCAAGGTTCCGGCTTTTTTAGGCTCTTCGTTCGCTTTCATTCCGGCCTTGATAGCCATCGGCAAGGAATTCGGCGTTCCGTACGCGATGGGCGGCGCGATTTTCGCGGGCATTTTCTACGCGATTGTCGCGCTTATCGTTCGCTTTGCCGGAAAAAAATGGATTGACGCGGCGCTTCCGCCGGTGGTCATCGGCTCCGTCATCATCGTAATCGGAATGTCGCTCGCGCCAACAGCCGTAAACGAAGCCTTTTACATGAACAACGAGTACTCTTTGGTGGCTCTAAGCATCGCCGCCGTCACTCTTGCCATCGCGGTTTTCGCCACGATTTTCCTCAAAGGCTTTTTCAACACCCTCTCAATCCTCATCGGCCTTATCGGCGGCTACTTGTTCACCTTGATTATGGGCTGTTTTTTCCCGGCCTACCGCTTGATCGACTTCGCCTCCGTCCAGAACGCAAAATGGTTCGCGCTTCCGTTCCTACAGTATGACGCGGCCGGAAGCTGCTTCTGGCAGGCGCCCAAGTTCAACCTTGTGGCCATTTTGACATTTGTAATCGTTTCAATTTCCACAATCTGCGAGCACATGGGCGACACTCTCACGACAAGCAAGGTTGTCGGCCGCGACTTTTACAGGGATCCCGGCCTTCACCGCACCTTGCTCGGAGACGGCGTGGCCACCGCTTGGGCGGCCCTTTGGGGAGGCCCGCCGAACACGACTTACGGCGAAAACATCGGCGTCATGGCCATCACAAAGGTTTATTCAGTGTGGGTTATCGGCGGAGCGGCCGTCATCGCGGTATTGCTTTCGTTCTGCCAAAAGTTCGGCGCGATCATCCAAACGATTCCGACGCCGGTTTTGGGCGGAATCTGCACCTTGCTTTACGGACTCATCGCTTCCAGCGGCCTAAGGACTTTGGTCGACGCCGGCGTTGACTACCAGCAAAAGCGCAACCTTACGATTTCTTCGGTGATCATGGTCATCGGAATCGGCGGCGGCGTCTTGCAGTTTATGGTCGGAAGCTTCAAGTTCTCCCTTGGCGGCGTAGCTTTGGCCACCGTCGTAGGAATTCTCTTGAACTTGATAATTCCCACCTCCGCCGCGAGCGAAAAGCAAGAATAAAAGATTTTCGCTCGCCCCGCGCGGCCTTTTGCTCCCCGAAATCGCTTCGGGGAGTTTTTTTACGCGCTTCTTCCAGCGTTTGCGGAAATATGAAAACCGAGGCGAACACGGAGCCCAGCGTTCCAAAAAGAGTGAAAAAGGCAAGGTCGCCTGCGAAAGTTCCGGCGGACATAACAATCGGCGCGAGCGAGGCGGCGATTGTCGTTGCTGAAGAAGAAAGAACGCTCTTTAGCACGCCTTGGACAGCCAAAAACGCGTCCTTTCTTTTTTTTAGGTTGAACTCGCTCATAATGTAAAGCGCGTTGTTCACGCAAATTCCAGAAACAAAAACCATTCCCACCGCGTCTCCCAGCGTCAAAGGCGCCAACGAGGCCGCGCGCAAGAGCAGGGGCAAAAAGAGCGAAATGGGTATCGTCAAAACGGCCTTGAGCGCGTCCAAGGGGCGCTCGCATTGCGCGGCCACCAAAACGTAAATGGCGGCCAGCGCGAACAAAAAGGCCGCGAAAATGGCCGCGTAGTCTTGCCAAAGGCTTTCCCATTCCCTTGGAAATTCAAACCAATAGCCGTCCGGAAGGTTCACGTTTTTTAGCGCCAGCTTGAGTTCCTTGAACATTTTGTCGCTCTTGTCTGTTTCCGCTTCCAAAGTCCAACGCGCGGCCCTTTTTCCGCCCTTCCTGTAAATTCGTGACGGCGCTTTTTTGCTTTCAATCGAGCATAAAGAGAGGAGCGGAACGCTTTTTGCCTTTCCGTCCCCGTCAAGAGGAAGAGCCGCGCGCGCCAAGTTCAAGTCCAAAAGCGCGTTTTGGCCGTCAAAGGCAAGCGCCTTGTTTCCGGCCCGAATGTCCAACGGCTCTTGTCCAAAGCGCTCCTTGTGGATCACCGCGCCAAAAAGGTTCCACCGCAAGATTTGCGAAAATTCTTGGACGCTCATTCCGCTCTTTGCCAAAGAGGCCTCCTTGGGACGCGCCGCCAAAATCCGCTCGTCGTCCTTGAAGTTGAGAATTGTCTGCGTCTTATTATTTGAAAAAAAATCCCTTGACCAAACGGCCGCGGCCGCTTCCTTTGCGTATCGGCGGCAAAGGGAAATGTCGTCTCCCAAAACGCAAACGGCGACGCTTTGGACAATCTTTTTTTGTCCGCGCAAGGGGAGGCTCAGGCTTCCGGAAATTAGGCCTGAAAGCCTCTCCAATTCTTTTAGGACAAAGTCTTTTTTTCCTGGATTTTTTAGAACAATTTGAATTTCTGCCGAGCCGCGCTTGGACTCGCTTTGGATAAATTCCACGCCCTTTATTTTGTTCGCTTCGCTTGTAAATTTCAATATCTCTTGGTCGACAAAGCGGGCGCTTTTTTCCGGCGGATATTCGGCTTGGGCGCAAATGACGGGGGAAGAATCTGGGCGCGCGAGGTTCTTTGAGCTAAAAAAGAATATTAAGGCCGGAAGAATGTATAAAAAAGATGACAACATGATAATGCTTTTAGGTAGCTTGTATGAAAAAATAGACAGGTTTAGAAATTCTCTAGGCGGCGAGGAATTTTTTTCTTTCTTTGTGGAACTTTCCCTTTTAAAAAAAAGCGGAAAAAAGAAAAGCGCCAAAAGAGTCGATGAGCCCAGCGCGGCCACGCAGGCGGCGGCAAGGGCCTTTATTCCCGGAGCCCTTTTTTCCAAGACGCAAAGGGGAAGAATCGCGCAAATTGTCGTAAGGCTTGAAAGCGCCATCGCGCCAAGGGACGGCTCGCAGTCGTCGGACAGGTAGAGCGCCGAATCGCACAAAAGGCCGAGAGAAATTGTAAGCCCGCTTATCGCCGAGCCGTCTAGGGGAATCTTAAGCGCGGCCAGAGCCGCCAGACTGAACAAAAGGGCCGCCGCCGTCCAAATCAAGACCGAAGCCGCTTTTTTTGCCGAACCGTAAAAGAAAATTACCGACAAGGCCAAGGCGGCGAGGCTCTGGACAAAGGCCAGCGCCAGCCGCCAAAGAAGCCTTTCTTGCTCCATTCCGTTGTCATAGATTATTTGCCAGTCGCCTTTTTGCGGAAATTCCTTTTTAAGAATTTTTCGCGCTTGCGAAGCTATTTTTATGTTTTGGCTTTCTGACGGGCTTTGGACGCTGGCCAAAACGCATTCCCGGCCGTTTACGCGGACAATCGAATCCTTTTGCTTAAATCCAATTTTGGCGGCCGCCAATTGGCCGAGCTCTTTGTCGCAGTTGATTTGGGAAGGGCTTTCAAGCCGCTCCCGGTACGCCATGCCGTTTCCAAAAAAAGCGGCGGCGTTTTTTTGCCCTATGATTTCCAAAAGTCTCCAAGGCGCGGCTCCTTTTTGGCAAAGACGGCCGCTGTCAAAGGCAACTTGAATTTCTTCCGATTCGCCGCCTAAAAATATTGTCCGGCTCGCTTCCGTTATGTTTTGAAACGGACCTTTTAGCCGCCGCTCTATTTCTTGTCGGGGAAATTTTTGGGCGTCAAAGGCCGCGCAAAAAAGCCATTTTGATTCGGCCGCCGAGGAATAAATTCTTGGATGCTGAGCGTCTTTGGGAAGCTCTTTATGCAATTCGTTAGCCGCCGCGCAAATGTCAAAGAAAGCGCTCTTTTTGCTTTTATAAAACGAAGCGGAGGCCTTGCATTTTGAATATTCGCAAACGGTCGAAACTGAAATTAAATTTTCCAGCGCCCCGATTTTTTCTCCCTGCTGGTAACGGCCCGGATTGAAATCCCCGAGTTCGAGATAGCTGGTCGCCGAGAAGAAGATCGCCAGCAGGA
>CADBBB010000065.1:16312-36467 GCA_902792795.1 uncultured Spirochaetaceae bacterium
TTTTTCTCCGTTTGTTTTTTGCAAAAATTTGGAATCAAAATCAACGAGGCCGCCGCCGAAATTGTCAGGCCGCCGCAAGTGGCCAGCGCGAGGGAACTTTGCGGATTCAAGTTAAGGGGATCGACGGCAAAGGGAAGGAGAGAGGCGACCGACGTGGCGGTGGTGGCCATGACCGATGAAAATTTTTGCGGGCCGCCCTCGCGCAATATTATCGAACAGTTCACCGAAGTTCCAAAAAGCGCCACAAAGGCCATCAAGGAATTAATGTTGAGCGACGAACGGAAAACGGCCAAAAAAAGAGCGGCGCCCAAAAAGGCCGGCGGAACCGCAAGTAAGTAAATCAGGGGCGTGACAAATGATTCTGTCTGCGCTCCAAGTACGCAGTAAAGCAAAATTAGCGCAAGAAAAAGCAAAAGCATTCCGGCCTTTAACAGTTCCGCCGTGTCGCGCTTTTTTAACCAAACGCTTTGTCCGCCGTCAAATTTTTTAAACGCTTCTTGCGAAACAATTTTCGCGTCCTTTCCGTTCATTCTGTAAAGGACGGACTCTCCGCTTTGTTCTTCCCAATGACCGAGCGCGGATAAGGGAATCATGCCCGCGCCGCAAGGAACGCGCAAGGCGGCCAAATTTCTTTGCGAAGAAAATTCGTTTGGCTCATATTGGACGCGCAGGGAAATTTCTTTTCCGTTTTCGCAATAAGGAAAGGCCGCCGTTCCGTCAAACGAAGACTTAAGCGCGGCGGACAGCGCCAGGGGAGTGACGGCGGCTTTTTCCAAAAGATTTTTGTTGGCCTTAAAGGTTTTTAAAACCTTTTTTTGGCGCGGCAAAAAGCTCTTTCCAAAAAGTTTTTGGCATCGCTCGTAAAGTTCCGCTGGATTATCGCCAAAAAAAAGCCGCTTGTCCTTGGCGCAAAGCCGCTCCGAAATCATGTCCTGAGCCTCCCCAAAATTATAGTCCAAGTTGAGTCCTTTAAAAATTTTTTCACATTCGGCCTTTGTTTTATTTATGTCGCGGGCTTCAACCGCAAGGACAATTCTTTCCTCAACGTCTTCCGCGTCCGCCAAACGGTCCGGCCTGTCTTTTTTCAAGCCTCCGCAAGCGATGACGCTTTGAACGCCTTTCAAGTCCATGACCCTTTTTGACAAGGCCTTTGCCCGCCGTTCCAAATGTTCCACGCCGCTTCCTGGCTCAAAGCGAATGTCAACCAAAAAATTTTTTTGGCGGGTTTTTGGCTGCGTCTCTTTCTTTATTGGAATCAAAATTAAAAGCGTAAAAATTAAGCAGACGCTTGTGACGGCGGGGCAAAGGAATCTTTTGTTTTGCGAACGTTCAAGAATTTTTTGGTAGCGCTTTTCCAAAAAATCAAAGGCCGGCGTCCGCGCTTTTTTTATTTCTTCCTTAAAGAACAGGACAAGGATTGCGGGAAGCGCGGAAAAAGAAAAAATTAAAGAAAATGCCATCGCGCAAATGACGGAAACTCCCAAGTCGCAAAAAAGCTCTCCTATGATTCCGCCGATAAAAAAAACAGGCGCGAAAACTATAATCGTCGTAAAGGTTGAGGCGGAGTTGGCCAATGCGATTTTTTTTATTGACCGTGAAATTCCTTCTTCAAGCGCGCCTCCTTTTTTTACGCCGTCCAAAACGCTTTCAACGGCCACAATGTTGTTGTCGATCAGCATTCCCAAACACAAAGTCACGCCCGAAAGTGAAATTACGTTCACGCTTTTTCCAAGACAGAACAATGAAAAAAAAGTGAACAAAACGCCCGCTGGAATCACGGAGGCTACGAGCGCCGCGATTTTTGCCGACTTAAAGAAAATCAAAAGCAGGAAGAACGAAATGGCGGTTCCGGCCGCCGCGCTGGCCAAGAGGTTTTTCAACGAGCGCCAAATTTCTTGAGCTGCGTCTTGAGTCAACAGCGCCAAAATGTTTTTGTCGCGCCCGTTTGTTTCCAAAAGCAAGGCTCTTGTCTTTTTGCTCAATTTTAGAGGGTTCTTGTTGTTTTTGCAAAAGACTTTCACTTCAACGCAGCGCTCGCCGTTATAAAAATAAAAGTCTTGCAGTTTTTGAAAAGATTTTTCAACGCGGGCGATGTCGCCAAGCCTCAAAAGGCCTTGCTTTGTTTTAAGCGGCGTTTCCAAGATTTCCTGAAAGCTTTTGCAAGTTCCCTCTGTCTTTAATATGATGTCGTCCTGGCCGTCTTGAATGGTTCCGGCGGGGTAGTCGTAGTTTGAAAGATCCAGCCGCCGCGCGATTTGGTCAAGGCAAAGGCCGTAAAAGGCGGCTTTATTTGAATCAACTATCACTTTTATCTCTTTGTCTTGGACGCCTGAGATTTCAACCGACGAACATTCCTCAAGCCCGAGGAGCTTAGACTTGAATTCATTTCGCGCGAATTCCGAGGCATAAAAAATGTCCTTGTCTTTTGGAACGACGCAAATGGAAAGCGCGGCGGATGCGGCGCCTAATTTTTTTGCTCGCGGCTGCTGGCAGTCGTCTGGAAGCGCTTCAACTGCGGCGTCCAATATGCTGGAACATTCAAGGAGCGCCGCGTCAATGTCCGTTCCCCATTTTAGCTCAATCTTTATCGCGCAGCTTCCGTCCCTGCTTACAGACTCCATGTTCTTTACGTTCTTGAGGCTTGAGAGCTCTTGTTCAAGCGGAATCGTAACAAGCTTTCTAATTTCTTCCGCCCTCACTCCGTCATAGTTCGCCGTCGCCAAAATCCATCTGTCCTTTGTTTGCGGCAAAAGTCGCGTGTTTATGCAAAAGACGCTGGTCGCGCCCAAGACAAGCGCCAGCGAAAAATACATCAGTACAGAAACTGGATGGCTTGTCGAAAAATCAATGATTTTTTTCATCAGTCCTTGTTGCAGGCAAAAAGAGCCTCTTCCTCCATAAAATTTTTCCTGTCGTCGCAGAGTTTTTGGCTCACCCTAAATTCAATCACGCCGCGCGCCGGCCTTTCGTTTTTTTGACGGTTTGAAAATGTCGCGCCGCATTGGACAAGCGAGAGCGTTTTGCCTTGCGCCTTTAGCGCCAAAATTTTTTCTTTAATTTCTTGGCAATCCAAAAGTTCCTGCAAAGACAAAAATTCGCTCTCGCTTTTTGTTTCCAAAGTCCTTAATCGTATGGCGGCGCAAGAGTTGGCCAAAACCCTCGTCGCGTCCATCGCTGAAAGCCTGTCTATTTTTTGCGCCTTCGCGCTTATGGAATAAACAAAATAAAGCGGAAGCTCCTTTTCCGCGCCTTCCGGATATTTGTCGACCGGAAAACTGATGTCCGCCCACTGCCGCTCTGTGTCCATCGCGATAAATTTTCCGTCCGCCTTTAGCGCTACAAATTCCAGCATAGGCGGCCTCTTTTCTTCCGCGTTGTTTTTTAATTTAATTTTCCTTTCTTGCGCGCGGCCGTCGCTTTTGTCGCAAATTCTTTGGCTTACGCAGAGCAGGGCCTCTTGTCCCCATCTTGGCTTAGTCTTGAATTTTATCAAGGAGCTCGAGCAATATTTTCCCTGCGGGCCAAGCAGCGGCTTTGTTTCAAGGCTAAAATCCTCTTCCGCAAAAATCGCGCCGGAAAGGATTTCGGAGTCAACATCCTTGTTAAAGACAATTTCAAAGTCTTTGTCAAAGTCCGCGCCTTCAAAAATTTCGTTAAGAATTTCTTTTTTGCCGCTTTCAACGCAAAAGCCGTAGACTGAATATTCCAAAACGGGCGCTAAAGGCTCGTTGGTCCATGACCAATAAAAGTCGTTTTCCATTTTATTGTTAAACTCGTCCAATAGTCCGCTTTGAATTTTTATTGAATGAAGTTTTCTTTCCGCAAGCGGCGCCTTGAACTCTATCTCCACTTTAGAGCCAGCCTCGTCCCAGCGGACAAAAAAATCTTTTTGCGGCTCGACCGAAAAATTGTCCAAGAAAGACTGTTTGTTTATGGCCTTGTTGAACTGGATTTCAAGCGCGCCGCCTCCTGCGTTTGCATGGAGAACGCTTGGCCTTGACAAGTCGCTTTTTGTGTGAATCGCGTTTAAATAGTCGCGTTGCAGGGTGTTTCCCATTTTATCTTTAGTTCCGCAAAAGACTTGTATCTTGTAGCTGTGGTTTTGGGAAATTTTTTTTACCGGAACAAAAGACACGACGTTTTCTAAAAAAAACATTTCTCCGCCAACCTGAACGTCGTCTTCCGTAAATAAAAAATTTTCCTTTACGCTTGACGGATCCGGCGACGAAGAAAAAACTACGCAAACTTTTTCTTTCTCCAAAAAGGAACTTTTCACCGAAAATTCTTCAAAAATGTTGTCCGCGCACGAAAAGCAAAGCGCCGCAAGGAAAAGCGGCGTCATTTTTTTAGCAAAATGTAATAACATGCGTCCTCCTTAAAATGCTCGCCATAAGCGTCGTAAATGAAATTTTCGCCGCCGCTTATTTTTAAGACATAGATTTTTTCCTCTCCGTCCTCGCTAAACTCATAGTTTCCGTACTCAACCTGAATCGCGTTTCCGCCCAAGGCCTTGACCGATTCCAAATCAGGGCTTGAGATCTCAAGCGGAAAATGCGGCGCAAGGCTCACCGCGTTCTTAAAGCCGGCGATTGATTTTTTGTCCAAGACTTTTGAAAATTCCAGCGTAAAAATTATAGGGCAGCCTTGCGCCGCCGTCGCCGCGTTCACTTGCCCGCAAACAAGCGGACTTCCGTTCAAGAATACTTTCGCGTCTATGAACTGGCTTTGCGCCGTAAAAGCAAGGTTCACGCTTTGCGCCAATTTTAGTCCGAGCGTGTCTTCCACGGAATCGCTTATTGTCAATGAATATTTCTCGCCAATCTTGTAGCTTTCATAAGGAATAAAAACAAAACGCTCGGCTCCAACTTTTTCCCAATAACCGTCCAAAAACGGCGCCCAATAGATTCCGTTCCGGACGCTTTCAAAATCCATTTCGCAGTCAAAGACAAAGCCGACGCCCTGCCTTTCAAAAAGGTCGTCCAAGGGGCTTTGTTCCAAAAATAGGCCGCTTTCCAAAACCGGGCAAACAAACAAAAGTTTGGGCGCCTCGTTTTTTTCCGCCGCCATAAATGTCCCGGAATATTCCCTGCAAATTTTCGCGCCGTCTTTGGCGCAAACATCACCAAGCCTCCACGTGTAAAAAATGTTTGCCTTCCATTTTTCCGCCGGAACAATCTCCACTCGACTCATGTCGTCGGAATAAATTTTTTTGACTTCAAGGCTTGGCGACAAGTTGAACTCGCGCTCAAAAATCGCGGCGTCCACCGCTTTGTTGAACGTGAATGTTAATGCGTTTTGTTGCCCGCCATTTTTTTTCGGCTCCTCGATTGTTTGCGCGCAAAAATAATCAGCTTGCGTTCCGTAAACAAACTCCCTAAAAATGTCAACCGTGTAGGTCCTTCCGTCGCTTGTCAAAACGCCGCCTTTCATGCAAAAAGAATATTTTCGCCCCTTTTTGAATCCGCCGCGCGCTTTTACACGACAAGTCTTTCCGTTCCAAATTGAATCAATCTCGCAGGCCGCGCCTTCTTCCTTTAGGGCAAAAAGCGTTTCCGCTTGCGCTTGGTTCACGCCGATGGAAAAACTTATCAAAAGACGCTCTCCGTCAAAATAGTTCTGGCATTCGCCTGCGGAAACGCAGGTCTCAAGCTCCTCAAAAGAAAGGACGGAGCAAGAAATGCATTCCAAAATCCAGAATGACAACGCGGCCGCTGTTATCGCCTTAAATTTCTTTGACATGAACGCCTTCCTTTATCGCCGACGAAGGATTTACGACAATTTTTTCGCCGTCTTCAATTCCGCCCGAGATGAAAATTTTCCCGTTCCGCTCCATCTCAATCGGGCATTCTTTTTGAAACACATAGCCGTTTTGAACGCAATAAAATAGAATGTTGTTCCCGTTCCTTCCAAGAATCGCTTCGGGCGGCGCGGCGAAAAAATTTTCCCGCTTGTTCGTTTCAATCGAGCATTGCGCGAACATTCCAAAGCGCAAATTTTCTTCCGTGTTCTTGAGCGGAATTTTTATGTAAAAATTTCCCGTTTCGTAATCCGCCAACGGGCTTATGAACGACACGGCGCTTTTTTGCTTTTGCCCAAGCGACTCGATTTCCACAAGGGCGGGGGAGCCCAAGGCTATTTTTTCCATGTCCTTTTCCTGAACCGTAACTTGCGCGAACGGCTCGGACATGTCTATTATCGTGAGCGTCTTTTGGTTTTGCGTCACTCGCTCGCCGTTCTCAACGTTCAATGTTCCGACAATGCCCGACATTGGCGAGCGAATCGTCAAATTTTCCATCAGGGAATTTATCGACCGTAAATTTTCTTCGGCGTTTTGCGCCTCCGCAGCGCAAAGCTCTATTTGAATCTTGGCGCTTTGAACGTTAAGTTCGACAAGCTGCCGCGCCTTTTCTTCCGGATCTTCGCTTGGCTCTATTCCGGCCGCAAGCAAGTCTTGGTCCCTAAAGCCCATCTCGTCGGCCTTTATCTCTTTTTCCAAGATTGCAACTTCCGTTTGGACGGCCTGGCATTCCAATGACATTTTTTCAAAGGCGCTTTCGGATATTCCTCCAGCCTCAAAAAGCGACCTGTTTTTTTCGAGGTTCTTTTTTGACAAATCCAGCTCCTCCTTTTTTTGAGCCAAGCTGGCCCTTGCGTTTTCCAAAGAGAGCATGCGGCTTTGCGCGCCAAGTTCCTCTTGCGTCAAGTTGTTTTTCGCGGCCCTAAGGCGCGCCTTTGCGGAATTTAATTGGTTTTGAAATTCCGCCTTTTGAATTTCATACTGAACGTTTTTCATCCTCAACAACACGTCGCCTTGGCAAACTTTGCTTCCTTCCTGAACGTTCAGCTCATAAACCGTTCCTTCGACAAGCGCGGTCACCTCGTTTTTTCTTTTATAGGTCACAGAACCAAAGGTGTCGAGACAAAAGTTTTGGGCGCTTTTTTTTACGGTCACTGTCCGCGCTTCAAGAAGCTCCTCGCCGCCGCCTTTTGCTTTTGCGCAAGAACAAAGGACCGCGCAAAGAACCGCGCCCGCAAGCGAAAGATTTCTTTTCATTTCATCGCCTCCTTAAATTTTACAGGAAGTCAAGTCTTCCAATTCCTTTTCCAAGGCGGCCGCTTCAACCGCGCTTTGCAGGCAGTCGATTTTTTGCGCGGCGAATTCGGAAAGGTTTTCCAAATAATTTGTTTTTGTCACGCTTCCTTGTTCCAGTTGAATTTTTAAGAGCATAAGCTTTTGTTCTTTAAGCCGAGCGGTTTTCAAAGAAAGAAGGGCGTTTTGCCGCGCGCTCTCAACGCTTTGGACAAGCCTAAAGACCTTGCTTTCTATTTCGCGCCTAACTTTTTCCGCGTCCAAACGGCTTTTTTCAACGCCAATCTTTTGCAGCTTCATTTGGCTTGTCCAGCTTGTGTTGATTATTCCCCGCGCCGAAATTGAATCTGCGACTGAAACCAAGTTTCCTTTTTGAACGCCCGCGCTCCTGGACACGCTCGCGGGAAGCCAAGGATTGTTGTCAAAGCCCAATATCACCTTAAACGAATAGGACGGCTCCGTAAGGGGGTAGTCGCGTCCGTCAAATGAAAAGCCCGCCCTGACAGACACGCTTGGCAAAAATGACCTCGCCTGAAGTGAGCGCAATCTTTTTTCCCATTCGGCGCGGGCCCTCGCTTTTTTTAGTTCCACGCTGCTTTGCGCCGCCTTTGTTGAAAATTCCAAGAGCCGCGCGTTCAAGTCCTTTTCGAGCGCCGCGCTTTCCATCAGCTCTCCTTCCGCGTCATGTCCAAAACACAAAGACACCCTTGCGTCCAGTCCCATCAATTCGTTCAAGGAGCGGCAGAGGTCCATAAATTCCGCGCGGGCGTTTTTTTCTTGGGCCTTGATTTGCCCAAAACGAATTTGGCTTTCCAAAAAGTCTGTCTTTGAAATCATTCCCTGCGCCTCTTCTATTTGCGCTATCAAAAGAACGTCGCCCGCGTTTTCAAGCGCTCCGGCCATAACGTCCGCCTTTAGTTTTGCCAAAAGGGCGTCGTAGTAGCCTTGTACTATTTTGTTTCTTCGCGCTTTTTCCTCTTCTTGAACTTCCAAAAAATTATAAAGGCTTTTTTCTTTTTGCATTTTGTATTCAAGAAGGCTTTTTCCGCCGTTGAAAATTTTTTGGGTCACGCCGGCCTCTATGGATTTCTTCTTGTAGTCGCCGTCCGTTTTTTTGGCGTACGCGCTGTCGGAAATCGCAAAGTCAAATTCCGGCAGGAAAGGCGCGAGAGACCTTTTTGCAAGCCGAACCTCTTCTTCCGCGTATTGCCGGCGAACCTTAAATTCTTTGTCGTTGGCCATCGCGATTTGGAGCGCGTCGTCCGCCGAGCGCAAGGTTATGTCGGCAAAAAGGGCGGGGGAGAAAAATGTTTCAAACGCAAGCGCGGCAAGGGCAAAAATTATTTTACGCATCGTTTTCCTTTGCGCCGGCAAAAAACTTTTTCAAGTCCTTGGCGATTTTTTCGATTTGCCTTTTTTGCGTCAGCGCCGAAAGAATCGAGTTTTTGCTTTCGGAGCAAAAGACGTTTTCCAAGACGCATTCTCCGCTTTCTGAAAATAGCTGGTAGTGGGAATAGAGGGAACGGGCGCTTTCAACGTTTTTGTAAAAGCTGCGCTCGCTCAAGTTTATGGCCAGCGTGTAAGGCTTTCCGCCGGTCTCAAAACCCGAAAGCGTTGTTTTTGCAAGCGCGAAAATTTGTGACGATATTCCTTTTTCGGAAATGTTGTCAACCAAGACTTCCACATTTTGAATCTCAATTTTCGCTCTTTTTTCAAGGCAGGTTTGAGCGAAATTCGGCAAATTTAGGCAAAAGAGCGCAGTTAGAGCCGCAAAAACTCTGATTGCCGCGCGCAATGTTTCACGCCATTTTAAAATTGTTTCGCAAAATTTTATGATAATATTCACTTATTCCTCCTAATGCAATTCCGCCAATCCCTTGTCCAAGGCAAGGGATTTTTCCTTTAGCTCGGCGGCTTTTCCTTGGATTCCAAGGCTCTCCCAAATGGCTGCAAGCTCATAGTAAACTTGCGCCGAACCTTCCAACGCGCGTCTGGCCTCGTCCAACGCCTCCAGACGCGCCGCCGTGTCGTTTTGTTTTGCCGCGACAATCGAGGCAAGGCGGTAAAGCCGCCAGTCGCCCATGTCGTTTTTTTGCGCGATTTGGATTTGTCCGCGCGCTTGTTCAAGTTGTCCGTCAAGAATCAGGCTTTTGATCAGGTAAAGTTGAATGTCTTTGTTGTCGGAATTAGTTTTTTTTAGGTCTAAAAGAATTTCCGCGGACGCCCGGTATTGTCCTTGGAAAAAATGGATTTTGGCTTTTAAGAATTTTGCCCGTTCGTTTTTTTTGTCACGTTCCAAACATTGGTTTATAAAGGCGCCCGCGCTCTTTAGGTCTTTTTGTTCGTATTTTTCGAGCGCCTTTATGTACAGCGTTCCGGCCGCCTCCTTGTCCGCGCAGCCGGCAAAAAGCGCGCAAAACAAGAGAAGGGCGGCGACCCAATCTTTTTTCTTGGGCCGCATTTTTTATGCCTCCATTCCTCCTTATTTGTTGAGCCTGTTGGGGCCGCGCTCGTTGTAGCGCTGTTCTTTGAGAAGCGCCTTTATTTGGGCCATAGTTTTTTTGTCGCCCAGCCTTTCGGCTTTGTCGTAAAGGCGGATGTAGAAATTTGCGATTGACGTTCCCGCGAACACTTCAAACTCTTTTTGCAAAGCCTCTATGTCGTTGGAGTTTTTCATTTTGAACATATAGCGGACCGGAAAAAACTCGCGGACGTTTTTAGGAAGCGCGTCCAAGTCATCTTGGCCGAGGGCGGCGCCGTCGTCGTAGAATTTTTGGACAAAGGTTATGCATTGCGCGGCTCCTTTATCCTTTCCGTAATTCTTTTTTAGAATCGAAATCAATTCATCGGCGCTTGCGCTGTTGTAGGAAAGCGTGTATTCCTTGTCCAGCATAGAAACCAAAACGGCCTTGTCCTTTTGCTTGGCCTTTTCGTATGCGGACATAGCGCGGGCGCCAAAGTCTGGAAAATAGCAAGTTTGGCTTGCGTCCATGTATTGGTCGTAAAAGGCGGCCAAGTCCGCGAATTTTTTCGCGTTTCTGCTTGCGGTTTCAAATGTCGCGATGTCGTTTCCTGTTAAAGACGCAAGGTCTTTGTCAAGCGCGAAGGCTTTTTTGTAACAGCTTTCGCAGGCGGCGTAATTCCTGCTCTTAAAATAAAGCCGGGCGGCTTCCAAATAAGCGTGGAGGCCAATCGCGCCGTTATATTCCGCCGCGAGCGCCGCCTCGTTCTCGCACGGCTTTATGTTGTCAGGAAAATTTTTAGCGTACTGAAGCGCCATGACCTTATGGTATTTGGCGTTGGCAAGCTTTCCGTCTTCCGTGTCGGGAACCGTTCCCAACAATATCGCGGCTTTTGCAAGAGATTCCATTCCCAGCTGCTCGAAAAAGCTTCCGGGAGCCGCTGAACGCGCGGTCGTTTCGGCTATGTCCAAATATGGAAAAATGCATTTTGGCCGGGCGCGCGAAAACGACACCAGTTCCAAAATGTAATCGCCTTCATTGTCCTTGTGTTTTTCCTTCGCCAAAAGCCAACGCTCTTTGTACTCCTGCGCCTCTTTGTCAAATTCATCCGGGGAACGAACTTGCGCGAACGCAAGGCTTCCCACCGTCAAAAGCAGCGCGACTGCCGCCGCAAAATTTTTTGTCGCTTTCATTTTTCCTCCTGAAAACTTTTATGCATATATCATATAGGCGATTGATAAAAAAATTAATATTTATTTGGGCGCGCGGCAAAAAAATATTAATTTTTTTGAACAGAACACTTGTCAAAAATACGCGGTCCCCGGCGGCTTGATTTTTGAGAATGATTTTGATATATTTTTTTTATGAGCGAAGAAAAATACGTCCGCCCCACGTGGGACGAATATTTTATGGTGCGACCGAGGCCGAAGCGGCTGCGTCATCGCGCGCGACAACCAAATTTTAGTAACCGGTTACGTAGGAAGCCCCGCCGGCCTTCCGCACTGCGACGACGTGGGCCACCTTTTTAGGAAGAGTATTCACGAAGACGGCTCGGTCACAAACCATTGCGTGCGCACGGTTCACGCCGAGCAAAACGCAATATGCCAGGCGGCCAAGCGCGGCATATCAATCGACGGCGGAACGGTATACTGCAAGATGACTCCTTGCAGAACCTGCGCGATGCTCATAATCAATTGCGGAATAAAACGTGTTGTCTGCGAAAAGCATTACCACGACGAGGAAGACTCGATGCGCATGTTCAAGGAAGCCGGCGTCAAAATCGAGCACTTGGAAGACACCGTGCAGACGTATAAAGATATGTGACTTATTGCGGCGCGACAATTTTGTTCGCGCCGCAATGACAAAAAAAGTGTCGCAATAAAAGAGCCCGCAAACGCGGGCTCTTTTATTTTCAGAGGTTGGCGCAGAGCCAAGCTTTGAACTTTTGGTAGTCGTTTTCCATCGGAATCGCGCGGTCGGGCAGCGCCATGACCTTTTGCAGACGCTCGGGAATCGCGGGCTCTTTGCCAGTGGCTTCTTTAACAATCGCGCTGAACTTGGCCGGATCCGCCGTTTCCAAAATGACGCCGACCGCGTTCTTTGCCTTGTCGGCCCAATCAGGCTTGTTGGGAGTGATTCCGGGCTTTGTTATGTCGATTCCTTCAAGCTTGTCAAGGGCGCCGTTCTGGATGTCTTTCCAAGCCTTGTAGGCGACCGCTCCGTGCGGGTCGATCGTGTAGCCGGTGGAGTCGGCGCATTCCTTTATGGTTTTTATGATTCCGTCGTTGTCCAGCCAGTATGAGGCGAAGAGGCGGCGGACTTCCTCCAAAGAATACATGTAGGCGATGCGTTCGTAGTTTGAAGGGGCGCCGACGTCCATCGCGTTTGCGTAAGTCTCCACGCTGGGGCGAGCCTTGTAGTCGCCGGTTGCGATCCAGTCGGGAATCGTGCGGTTGGAATTTGTGGCCGCCACAAAGCCGGTTATCGGCGCTCCCATTTCGCGCGCGATGAGGCCGCTGGTGAGGTTTCCGAAGTTTCCGCTGGGAACGGTCACGATTATGTCCTTTCCGGGATTCTCCGCTTGGGCCTGCAGCGCGGCGAACATATAGTAAAAGCCTTGCGGAAGCAGGCGTGAAATGTTTATTGAGTTGGCGCTTGACAAGCGGAACTTGGCGCGCAAGTCCTTGTCGGTGAAGGCCGTCTTGACCAATTTTTGGCAGTCGTCAAAAGCGCCCTTTATTTTAAGCGCGCGGACGTTTCCTGTAAATGTGGAAAGCTGCTTTTCCTGAAGCGGGCTGATTTTTCCTTCGGGATACAAAATTGTCACGTCCAAGCCTTCGACATTGTGGAAGGCGCTTCCGACGGCGCTTCCCGTGTCGCCCGACGTGGCCACCAAAATGTGAAGCTTTCCGTTTTCGCCGCGGTTGAAGAAAGACATCGCGCGGGCCATGAAGCGCGCGCCAAAGTCCTTGAAGGCGCAAGTTGGGCCGTGGGAAAGCTCCAAGACGTAAGTTCCGTCTTCAATCTTGACAAGCTTTGGCTCAAAGGGGTAGGCGTCCTTTACAAGCGCTTCCAAGTCCGCGTCAGGGATTTCACCTTCGACATAAGGCTTTGCCATCTCAAAGGCGGCGCGCAAAAAGTCAGGCTTTCCGTTTGAGAGAATTTTAGAAACGTCTATTTTTGGAAATTCAAGGGGAACGTAGAGGCCGCCCGTCGCGGAGCTCATTCCGCTCATTACGGCAGTCTTAAAGTCAACCTTGGCGTTTGAATCTCGTGTGTCTGTGTATTGCATTTTTTTCTCCTAATTATAAAGGGAGTATATCAATTCTTCGCAAAAGAGTTTTGCCATCGCTTGCTGGGCCTCTCCGACGACCTTCCATTCGGACTTGTCCTTTACTGTGACTGTCTTTTTGGCGGTGACCAAAACTTCGCCTGTGGCTATGTCCAAGGCTCCGAGCGTTCCGTTGAACGTGACGTTGTAAAAACCGTCCGCGTCCTGCGTTATTTCTCCGGCGTATTTTACGCGGCCGTACACGACATACTTAAAGAGCGAATTGCCGTTGAGCTGCTTGAGCGCGTCGCTCCGAATGCGGGCGGGGTCGTCCGCGTCAACGGAATTGTGGAAGTCCGCGTTTTGCGCGCCCATCAAATTTGAGCGCCACAAGTTTGAGGTCAGCGCCTGGGCGGACGGCTGCGAGCCGTTTCCGATGTTGACGGTTCCGTTTTGGCGGTAGTCCACGACCGAAACAAGGATGCCAGCGCGGGCGCCCAAATTTGTTCTTGCTTTCCAAGGCGCTTCGGCGGCCACGGCCGAGGCAAGGCGGATTAAGTCTGGATCGCTTGACGGCGGCTCCGGATAGAACAAGACGTTGGCGTTGGCGGCGATTTGAGGAAGAGGCGCCTCAAACTCAGCGAATCCGTTTTGGTCGGTGACGAGCGAGGCGCGTTCAAAGCCAACCGCGGCCGCGCTTCTTGTCGAAGGATATTCCGCCGTAATTTTAAGGGCGGCGCAAGGCGAGCCGTTTGAATTCAACGCTTGAATTTTATAGGGGGAAGCGAAAGGTTTTCCTTTTACGGTTTCTTTTGGAGAAGATATCACGGAAATCTTCACTTCCTGCAAAAGTTTTTTAAACTGCGATTTGGAAGAAATTGGAGCGGAACTTTGGATTTCTTTTTTTGGCGAACTTTCTGAAGCTGGGGAACGCTCCGTCGTTTCTTTTTCGTAAGCCGCCTCTTGTTTTGTAGATTCGCAAGACGCAAAAGCGAAGGCGCCCAAAACAAACACAAGCGCGAGCGCGGCGCGGGAAACTGCAAAAACTTTTTTCATTTTTTCCACCCTAAAACTATTATGATTATTAGAAGAATTATAACAATTTTTGGCAAAAAGTTCAAGCGGAAATTGCATGCAAGACCAAGAAGCGCCGTTACTGGGAGTATTTGCAAGACCAAAATGCGGGCGCGCTTATCATTGTTGCAAAATCTTCCGAAAATAAATATTATGAGCGGAATGAGACTTACTTTTGCTGAAATTTACATAAAGAACTTTGAAGCCAACGTCCGGGCTATAAAAAAATTCGTAAAGCCCGGAGTGAAGATTTGCTGCTCGGTCAAGGCCGACGCTTACGGCCACGGAGCCGTAACTTGCGCCAAAGCCGCCGTAAAATGCGGCGCGGACTTTTTGGCCGTTGCGACAGTGGGCGAAGGAATCGAACTTCGCGAGGCGAAGATAAAGGCCCCGATTTTGCTTTTGAGCTACTGCTCGCCGTCTGAGATGGCGGATTTGGTCAAGTTCAACATCACGCCCTTTGTAGGCGACGAGGAATACATAGGCTTTATTGAGCGCGCGGTCCAAAAGGCTTTCAAGGCTAGAAACGCGGCAAACGCTAAACTGACCAAAAACGCGGCGGCCAAAAAGTTTGCCGTCCACCTTGCCGTTGACAGCGGAATGGGGCGGGTAGGCTGCCTGCCATGCGACGCGGCGGCCTTGGCAAAAAGAATATCGTCTTCAAAATATTTGACCCTTGGCGGAATGTGCACGCACTTCGCCAGCGCCGACGGAACCGCCGCGCGCGACCGTTCCTACGCCAAAAAGCAGCGCGACGCTTTTGTCGCCGCCGTGGAATCTGTCAAGGCCTGCGGAATCAAGCCCGGAATCGTCCACGCTTCCGCAAGCGCCGCGCTTATGGACAAAGTCGAATGGCAGTTTGACATGGTCAGGCCCGGAATCATTTTGTACGGCTACTATCCCGACAAAATCACCGCGAAGTATTTGCGCGCCAAAAAGACGCCGCTTGAGCTAAAGCCCGTGATGGCGCTTGTGACAGGAATCAGCGCTCTGCGGCCGTTTGCAAAAGGCATGAGCGTCTCTTACGGCTCCACTTGGACGGCAAGCAAGAACACGACAATCGGCGTGCTTCCAATCGGCTACGCTGACGGCCTCTTGCGCCGCCAAGCCGGAACGTTGAAGGTTAGCGTTGGCGGAAAACTTTATCCAATCCGCGGCCGCATTTGCATGGACCAGTGCATGGTTGACCTAGGAAGCGCCAAGGGAATCAAGCGCTTTGACCGCGCCGTGATTTTTGGCCCAAAAGAAAGCGGCGCGCTTTTGACCGCCGACGACTTGGCCGCCGACGCGGGTACGATTTCTTACGAGATTCTCACTTGCGTCGGAAAGCGGGTGGAACGGGTGTATGTAAAATAGGGGAGAGATTGCTCGACAGCGTCGCGCCTCGGGGCGGCTCCCGAGCGCCTTTTTGAAATGCCGCGCGGCTACTTTAAAAAGTACGTGTTCATCAAGCCTTTTCCTTTAACTTCAATGCCAACCGCGTCTGTAAAGGAAAATTTGTCTTTTGCCTGAATATAAACGCTTTCGCTTACATGTATTCTCATCGGCTCGCCAGTGCTTTCCATTCGGCTTGCGACATTGACGGTGTCGCCCCAGATGTCGTAAATGAATTTGGATTTTCCAATAACGCCCGCGACAAGATTTCCTGTGTTGATTCCAAGCCTTATCTGAATTTTAATTTGAGAGTTTTTGTTGAAGTCTTCAATGTCTTTCAACAAGCCTTGCGCGAAAGAAATCATTTTTACGACGCCGTCATTTTCATTGTCCTTTACAAGGCCTGTCGCTGCCATATAAGCGTCGCCAATAGTCTTTATCTTTTCCACGCCCTCAAGTTTTGCCCTTTCGTCAAAAAGCGAAACCATTTTGTTGAGCATGTGGACAACGTCATCCGCTTTCATGGTTCCGCTCATCTTTGTGAATCCTACGATGTCAGTAAAGAGGACTGTCGCGTTGGGGAAGTCTTGCGCTATGGTTCGTTCCGGATGATCCGTAAGCTCTTTGGCGACTTCTTTGGGCAGAATGTTTAGAAGGAGGTTTTCTGATTTTTCTTTTTCCAGTTTCAATTCGCGCGTTCTTTCTTCAACTTTCATTTCAAGTTCAGTATTGTATTTTTGCATGATTTGAATGCGCTCTTCCTGCATTTTGTTTATGTCAATATAATTCTGAACTGTAGTTTCCGTCATGTTTGTGAAAGAGATGTAAAGGTTTTCAACTTCGTCATGTGTGTGAACATTTAGCTTCTTTATTTTTGAAATGCAGTTTGTCATTCCGTCAATGTTTGTTTTATGGCTGACAAATTCCAAAGCGCAGTCAGTCATTCCCTTTAGCGGGTTTACGAGCGTTTTTGTGGTGAGTATGACTGTTGAAAGGAACATTATAAGGATTGCAATAAGAGACAAGATGTTTGTTCTTAAAAGAAACTGCAATTTATAGCTTCTCAACAATTCCATTGAAATGTCGACGCCAACATAGCATTGGCATTTTCCGTTTGAGTCAAAAACCGGTTGATAATAGGTCAATAGCCAGCCGTATTGATCGTTGGATTCAAGCGGCTTGATTTCTTTTCCTTGCAGCAAATCCGGCACCAAATGCAAAAATGAAGGGTCAAATTCTACAAGCTGGTCAACTTTATAATCCGCGTTTTCTTCGTCAGTGTCAAAAATGATATGGCAGCCGTCTTCTCTAATTTGATAGACATAAAGATATTTGATATCGGGAATGCTTTTTTGAAGGATTGAAAGGCGATTAAAAGTTTCTTCATAACCATTTGCGCTTCTTCCCTCTGTTTTGTAATTTTCTACAGAATCTGCGTCAATCGACTTTGATGCGATTAACGCGACGCCTTTGGCGGTATTTAAATGCGATTCTCTTGTGTGCTGCGTGAAAATGCTTAGCGCTATCAAGGAAATCAAAATAGGAAGCAATACAGTCGCCAATATTATTGTTAATGAAGTTCTAACTCGAATGGAATTTAAGCCGGTTGTTTTAATATATTCTCGCATAAAATATTTTTGCGCAAAAAGCCGCGCTTTGTCAAGTTGGAATCTTTACAACTCCCTTATTATATCACAACTTCCGCTTTTTGCATAGGAAATTAAACGGTTTCCTCAAACCTTTTCCCCCGCCAAAATTTCCGCCGCCAAGTAAAAGCTTCCTGTGGCAAGCAGTATCGCGCCGTCACGCTTGGCAGCCTCAAGCGCGCTAAGGATGGCCGCCTCGTAGTCTTCGTTAAGCTCGTAGTTCAAGCCGGATTCCTTAAACGCGGCGGCCGCTTTTTGCGGGTCGCTTTGCTTGGCGGAATTTAGCTTTGTGATGACAATTTTTTCAAAGACAGGGGAGCCGTCCGCCTTTTTAAAAAGCGGCGCGATGTGGCCAACGTCCTTGTCGGCGGCGCAGGCAAAGAGCAGGCGGCGCGGGCGCGCGTCGTCGGCAAAAAGCGCGTTGAATGTTTCCATTGTTCCCGTGATGGAGTTTACCGTGTGCGCGCCGTCCAATACCAATAGGGCTTGCGTACCGTTTCCGCCAAGCGCGATTGTTTGGAAGCGCGCGGGGAGCGCCGCCTTTTCCAAGCCGCGCTCGATTGTGCCTTCGTTAATTTCCGGGAAGGCCAGGCGGACGGCGGCCGCGGCTAAGAAAGCGTTATGGGCCTGGACGCTTCCAAGCAAGCGCAAGCGGGCCTTTAGAGGGCGGCTAAAGAGCGACGAGCGCATCGCGACGTTCATAAAGTATTGATTGCATGAGCGGCTGGAATCGTTTGCGGCCGCCGCTTCTTGGTCTTGCTTGCAATTTTTGGCGGCGGCTTGGCCTTGCGAACTTTTTTCGTAAGAAAATTCCAAACCGTCGCAAAGCTCGTCGGCAAAATAAAGCGGCGCGTTTTTTTTGCGGGCGGCCTCTACAAAGGCGGCGCGAACGCCCTGGCTTGTCGGCTCCGCGCAAAGTACCGGAGTCTTTTCTTTTATGATGCCCGCTTTTTCGGCGGCGATTTTTTCAAGCGTGTCGCCCAAAAATTCTGTGTGCTCAAGCTCAATTGTGTTTATGACGGCGATTTTAGGTCGGACGATGTTGGTCGCGTCCAAGCGGCCTCCCAAGCCGACTTCAAAAACGTTGGCGTCCGTCTTTGCCGCCCTAAAGCACAAAAAGGCGTAGACTGTCACAAGTTCAAACCAAGTGATTTGCCGGTTTGAAGGGAGCGCGCCGTTTTTCAGGCCGTCGATTTTTTTTTGCATTAAGTCCGCGCAAGATTCGTACAAGGAGTCGTCAAGCAAGTCTCCGTTGAGCGAAACGCGCTCGTAAAAGTCCTTTATGTGTGGGGAAGTGTAGAGTCCGCACTTTTTTCCGCTTTGGGTCAAGATTGAAGAAACCATTCTTGAAACCGAGCCCTTTCCCTTGCTTCCAGCCACGTGGACGCAGGGAGCGGATTTTTGCGGGTCACCGAATTGCTTGCAAAGCCATTCTATCGTGTCCAGCCAAAAAATGTTTTTGGTCGGCAGCTTTTCAAAGTTTAAGAACGAGTCGAGCCAATTTTTAAAATCTATTTTAGTCATAATTCCTCAAGAACAACAAAAATACGGACTCAAACTGCGGGGCCCAGCGACGGCAAAAAAGATTTGGCGCCCCCCGCCATTCGCTCTGCGCTTGACGCCTGCGGCCAAGCGTTCGCTGGCGGGTCCCTCCAAACTTTTCTTGCCTGCGTCCCGCCTCATTATGTCCGTATTTTTTATTGACTTCAATGCAATGACATTAACATTAGCGCTTATAAAAAATAAATACAAGCGTCCGAATGGACGCGGCAAAACCGCTCGAATAAACTGTTATGGTTTGGGAACAATGCGAAGCGAGCGGCCACTTATTGAAAAAAAAATCTATATGAAGTATTATATAAAAAAACTTTTAGGAAACAAAAATGGCAAAAGACGAGATTGAATATTCCGACATGAGCGGAACTTACGAGGCGGCGCTAAAAAAAAGCCGCGAAATCGAAGACGACATTAAGGTAAATCCAAAAAAATACCGCGTCCTTACCGGCGACCGGCCGACAGGCCGCCTGCACATAGGCCACTTCTTTGGCTCTTTGCAGAACCGCGTGCGCCTGCAAAACCTCGGCGTGCCCGTAATGATTTTGGTAGCCGACTACCAGGTTCTTACCGACCACGAGGCCTTTGACCAAATTTCGCAAAACACAAAGCAGCTGGTCATCGACTACCTTGCCGCCGGAATCAAGCCCGGAAAAGACGTTTGCATTTTTCCGCATTCCTATGTTCCCGAAGAAAACCAGCTTATGCTTCCGTTCCTCACGCTTGTGAGCAATTCGGAACTGGCTCGCAATCCCACTGTCAAGGACGAAATAATAAAGGGCGAGGCGAGCGGCTCCTTCAAGCGCGGCGTCAACGAGGGAATGTACACATACCCGATCCACCAAGCCTGCGACATTCTTTTTTGCAAGGCCAACGTCGTGCCGGTCGGAAAAGACCAGCTTCCGCACTTGGAAATCACCAGAACCATCGCCCGCCGCTTTAACAACAAGTACGGCGCGGGAAAGGAAATCTTCCCGGAGCCTTACGCGCTCCTTGCTAAAACGCCGCTAATCAAGGGCTTGGACGGCCAGGCCAAGATGAGCAAGTCGCTCAACAATTGCGTGTTCCTTTACAATACCGAAGACGAAACCGCCGCCTTGGTAAAAAAGGCCAAGACCGACAGCGACCGCCACATCACCTACGATCCTGAAAACCGCCCCGAAGTGGCAAACCTTTTGCAATTGATTTCTCTCTGCACGGACGAGGCTCCGGAAGCGATCGCAGCGCGTTTGGGAGACGGCGGCGGCGGAGCCCTCAAGACGGAACTTACAAACGCCATTAACGAAAAGCTCCGCCCCTTGCGCCAAGAGCGCGCAAAGCTGGAGGCAAATCCCGACTACATCAGGCAAGTCCTTTTGGACGGAGTCAAGCAGGCTAGGGAAATCGCGCAGACGACTTTGGAAGAAGTCCGCGCGTCAATGAACATGGTTATCTGATTATGCTGGTGCGTTGGCAATAAAGGCTATAAAACGTGCGATTGACAGCGCTCGGAAGAGCGCAAGTGAATAACTTCCTATACAAAGCGAAGCAAAGCTGCGCA
The DNA here is from genome assembly GCA_902792795.1 of uncultured Spirochaetaceae bacterium. Taxonomy (GTDB): domain Bacteria; phylum Spirochaetota; class Spirochaetia; order Treponematales; family Treponemataceae; genus Treponema_D. The sequence goes on from CADBBB010000065.1 coordinate 36,324, forward strand.
AGGAGCGGGGCGGCGGGCGGAAACACTACGTCGGGCGCGCCCTCCGTTTTGCTCAAGGAAATTATTTACTTGCTCGCTCACGCGAGCGGGCAATCATTTTGCTCAATCTGTATAGCGACTGGGATTGTTTGCGCTCGTAAGAGC
>CADBBB010000066.1 GCA_902792795.1 uncultured Spirochaetaceae bacterium
GAAAAACGCCGAATATTTTGGCTGCGACGAAAATTCGGAATTGAAGCGCCTTTTGCTTCACGGCCTTCTTCACCTTAACGGTTATGACCACGGGGACGAGCATATAGAAAAGGGCAAGGAGCCGGAATGCGAAATGCTTAAGATGCAGGAAGAGATTCTTTTAAAACTTGAAGGGGAAAAAATAATTTAGCTTTATGGGATTGTTCAAACATAAAAAAGAAAACAGCGAAGAAGAAGCCAAACGCGAAATTCTCAACGAAGAAAAAAAGGACATGATTCGCGGAATCGAAGATTTGTCCGAAACCAGCGTCAAGGAAGTGATGGTTCCGCGCATCGATGTGGACTTCATCAACATCAACACGCCGGGCCAGGAGCTTTTGGAAAAAATCGCGGCAAGCGGCCACTCGCGCTTTCCGGTCTACGCGGACTCGATAGACAACGTGGTGGGCGTCCTTTACGTAAAGGACATGATCCGCTGCTTTAGCAAGAACGAAGAAATTCAACTTGACAAAATAATCCGCAAGGCCTTTTTTGTTCCCGAGTCCAAGCGCATAGACAGCCTCTTGCGCGAGTTCAAGCGGCGCCACGTGCACATCGCGCTTGCCGTCGACGAGTACGGCGGAATCTCGGGCATAGTGTGCATGGAAGACATCATCGAGGAAATCGTGGGCGACATTCAGGACGAGTTTGACAACGAGCGCGAGGACATCATTCCGCTTGGCCCCAACGTTTGGCTTTGCGACGCCAGGACCAGCCTTGACGACCTTAACGAAACCATCGGCTCGGAATTTCCGGTGGAGGACTTTGACACCTTGGGCGGCTTTGTGTTTGACTTGTTTGGAAAAATTCCGGTAAAATACGAAAAACATTCTTGGAACAATTACGACTTTATCGTGCAGGACATGGAAGGCCACAGGATAAACGTGATTAAAGTAATTCTAAAAAGCGGGGAAAACAATGAGGGCGGGAAAGAATCAGGCGGCGACTAGCCAAATAACAGCCGCGCCAAAAAGAGCGCTTTGCGCGGCGCTTTTGGCCGCGCTTTTGCTGGGAAATATATTCGCGCAAAAAGCGGGCGGCGCGGCCCAGCGTCTTTTTGAGGAAGGCGCGGAATTCCAAGCGGACCGCGCTTGGTGGAACGCCAGCGAAAAATACCAAGAGGCTCTAAAGATAAATCCAGCCTACGCGGACGCTTGGTACAGGCTTGCCCAATGCGTTTACGAGATGGACAGCCCTGAGACCGCGCTCGATCATTTGCAGAACGCCAAGAAATACGCGCCCGGCCGACCGGACATCCTCAACTTGGAAGGCATGGCCTTGATTTCGCTCGGCCGCTTGGACGAGGCGCAAAAAATCTTTGAGGACATCCAAAAGAAATATCCAAACGACATTGAGTCGCGCTTTGGCTTGGCGGAGTTGAACCTTTTTAGGGGCCGCGTTTCCGGCGCTGAAAGCCTTTACTCCGACGCGCTCAAGCGCGATCCGCAAAACGCCAAGGCGCTCCTTTCGCTTGCCTTGATAAGCGCCGAGTTGGGAAAAGACCGCGCGGCCGAGCGGTTCGCCTCGCAGGCGATTCAGGCGCACGCCGACAATCCGCAGGCGCATTACGTCGCTTCCTACTTGGACTTTAAAAAGGGCGACATAGCCTCCGCGGAAAGGCGATGCCTGGCCGCGATTCAAGTGGCGCCCGAATACACGGAGGCCTACGAGCTTTTGGCCTTGATTTACTTTAGGCAGGGGCGCTATTCCGAAGTCATAGACTTGGCGGACTGGAGTCTTTCGCGAGACAGGAACCGGGGCGAGGCTTGGTACATAAAGGGCCTTTCCGAATTCAAGATGAACAAGGTTGAGGGCGCGATAAAGACTTGGAATTTGGGCCTTGAGGCCGTTCCCCAAGACGAAACGATGCGCGCGGCCTTTGAGCTTTTGGTCCGCGAGAACATTGACTTGGAAGATTCGCGCAGAAAGGAATGGGCCAAGTTCCACGTCCAAAAGGCTTTGGACTACGCAAAAAAATACGCCGGACCGCAAATGCGCTACGAATACCAGGCCGCGCTCAGGCTTGAGCCGCTCAACCATCAGGCGCGCTCCGCCTTCAGCCGCCTCTTGCGGGGGCAGGGCTTTAGCGAAAACTATTTGGCGCAAATAAAATTCATCCAAGAAAACGAAACCCTTCAGGCGGCTATAGAAAGCCGCAAGAGCGAAGGCCGGCCCCTTTCCGACGACGAACAAAAGGCGGCGCTCGTCCGGCTTTCGGACACGGTGGAAGGCTACGAAAGCCTTTTGCAAAACACTCTTGCCGCAAAATGGAACGTGAATCCCTTCTTCTTGAACAAGACCCGCTGGACGATAGGCCTTTACTACATGCCGTCAAACGAGCCGCTTTCGCATCCGGACTTGGGCCGCGTTGCCAGCGAGCATTTGGCCGTTTTGTTCAAGGGACTTTTGGGAACCAACGTTCTGGTCCTTCCCAAAGAAGGAACGACTTACGGAGCGGCCTACGCCGACGCGCGAAAAAACGGCTGCGACTACTTTGTGATTTTGAACGCCCGCGAAAGCGAGCGCGACATAAAATTTTTGGCGGAGATGAATTCCGCGCGAACGGGGACTTTGGCGCAAAAGTTTGAGGTCTTCAAGACCGGAAACAACCGTTACGCGGCCGCCTTGCTTTCCTTGCGGCAGGGAATCTTGGACGTCCTGCCAATCCGCGCCCGCCTTTTGGAGCGGAGCGGAAACGACGTTTTGGTCGACATAGGCCGGACGGAGGGAATGGTCAAGGGCGCCAAATTCGCCGTGGTCAGAAAAGGCGCGCTTAAGACGGCGGACTCAGGCCGCGGCCTCCGCTACGAAAAGGACGACCTTTTGGGAATCGTGACTTTAACCGACGTGGCCGAAGACATTTCGGAAGGCGTCTTGGGCGGAACCGGTTTTTACGACCGCGTCAACGCGCGCGACGAGCTTGTGCTGCTTGAGCTTCCAAAAGAAAAGGACGGAGATGACGCTTCCGCCCAGGCCGCGCAGGATTCCGCTCCTGCCGCCGACCAAAACGGAAATCCGGCCGACGGTTCCGCTGTTGAAGCCGCCGCGGACGATCCCTTGCGAGGAGCCGCCTCAAAAGCGCCTCGCGTTCCCGCGTTGATAGACATTATTAGAAAGATAGACTAGCGTTATTCAATAGACAAAAGGTCAAGGCTTGAGTCGATCCACTGCTTGGAAAGTTCCGGGAATGCGTCCTGAACTTCCAAAAAGCAGCGGATGGCGCTTTTGTAATCCTTGCAAAAGTAGTGGCTCTGGCCCAGATAAAATTGCGCGCGCTCGGTCGTTTCCTTGTTGCGGTGGACGCTCAAAAAGTCTTGCAACAATTCCACGCTTTGCGCGTATTTTTTAGGAGCCAGCCCCGCGCGCAAGGTCTCGAACAAAGTGTATTCGTCTCCGCCGTCCGGCGAGAACATGTCCTCTTCAAAAAAATACGGACTCTTTATGGGAACGTTTTCCCGCTTTTTTTTGCTTCCCAATTCGGCGGCGGACCTTTTTGCCTGCGCGCTCATTTTTGCCTTTCCGTCGTCAAAGCCCAAAAGCGTTCCGGGATACGGAAGGGGAGCCTTTCTCATTTTTTTGTCCGCGTACAAAAGCTCTTTTTGCGATTCCGTAAGCGCGTCCTCGTTTATTCTGGGCGCCTCTTCCCGGCTTGTTGCCGGCGGAATTTCCTCCTGGACGGCCGCGACTTTGGGGCGCGCTCCGGTCGTCGTTGCGTTCATTCCGGGAATTATGATTTTGTAAGGGCCTTTTTGGGTCACCGCGATGACGGCGTAAAAATAGCTTCCGTTGGCGCTTAGAGTGTCGGAATAAGATTTTTTGGCCGCGTCAAGCTCCGCGATCGGAATGTCGCCGTCAAGGTCTTGGACGGCGGCGTAGGGGCGGGGCCGCCGGAATATTTGGACGCCCAAAATTTTTGGCTGGGTCTTTGCGGGAAATTCCCAAGAAAGCTCAATGGTCTTGTCTTGACCCGGCTCGGCCGAAATGCTTTTTGCCACGGGACGGTTTTGCGCGAAAAGCGCGCTTGTTCCCAATAAAAATGAAAAGGCAAGGACAAAAATTTTTGAACGCTTCATACTACTATCTTATCGGCGTTTTTGTTTTTCTTCAATAGAAGAATTGCGCCTGCCGCGCGAGGGGGAGCGGGCGGCTTTACAAAAACAGCGATATTTGTTATACTTAAATTTCAATTAAAATTAGGGGAAACTATGCTTGAAGACTTGAAACAGCCGATTGGCGAGCTAAAAGAGAACATTCTTAACGTTTGGGGGCGTCTTTGACGCGGACTCGGTCTATAAAAAAATAGCGGAACAGGAAGCCCTGACGGGCGAGCCCGGCTTTTGGGACGACGCGGCCAAGGCCGGAAAGGTGATGAACCAAATCAAGCGCCTAAAAAATTCCGTGGAGCCTTGGAAAGAGCTGATGGCTCAAATTGACGACGTTCAGGCTCTTTACGATTTGGCGGTTGAGTCGGGCGAGCAGGGGGAGGAAGCCGAAATTCGCTCGCAGCTGGACGAGGCGCAAAAAAATTACGAACAGCAAAGCCGCATGAGCCTCTTGAGCGGCGAGGTCGACGCTTCGAGCGCCTTCCTTTCGATTCACTCGGGAGCGGGCGGAACTGAGGCCGAGGACTGGGCCTTTATGCTCAGCCGCATGTATTCGCGCTGGGCGGAGCGGCGCGGCTTTAAGCTTGAGACTGTCGACCTTTTGGAAGCGGAAGGTGGAATAAAGTCAGTTACCTTCCAAATTGACGGCGACTACGTTTACGGTTTTCTTAAAGGCGAGGCCGGAATCCACCGCTTGGTGCGCATAAGCCCCTTTGACGCCAACGCGCGCCGCCACACTTCTTTTGCCAGCGTTTACGTTTTTCCGGTTTTGGACGACACAATAGAAGTTAAAATTGATCCCAAGGACTTGCGCGTGGACACCTACCGTTCCGGCGGAAAGGGCGGCCAGCACGTCAACAAGACCGACTCGGCTGTGCGCTTCACCCACTTGCCCACGGGAATTGTCGTGGCCTGCGACAGCGAGCGCAGCCAATTGATGAACCGCGCCACGGCCATGTCAATCTTAAAGTCAAAGCTCTACGAATACTACAAGCAGGAAAAGGAAAAGGAAAATTCAAAGTATTCGGCCGAAAAAAAAGACATTTCGTGGGGAAACCAAATCCGTTCGTATGTCTTCCAGCCATACACGATGGTAAAGGACTTGCGCACCCGCGCGGAAACAGGAAACATTCAGGCCGTAATGGACGGCGACATTGACCAATTTATCGAGGCGTATCTAAACGCCATGTGGAAGGGACTTCCATTGGACGCGGAAGATGACGGAGAGGACGCGCAATAGTTTTTTGCAAAAAAAAATTGTTCTTTCTCTTTTTGTCATGGCCTTGTGCGCGCGTTTTTTTTTCGCGGCTTCGTCGAGCGACATAGCGCAGGAAACGGCTTGGATTTTGGCGGCCAGAAAATTTGACGTTGACGCGAGCCGCTCAAAGAGCGCGGCCGCCGTCGCTTCCGTCATTCCAAAACTTATTCTTGAGCGCATTTCCGTGGACATGGCCCGTTCCGTCCAAACCGACGAAAAGACCGCTCGCAAGACTGACGCCCTTTTGACCGAGCGTCTTTCGCTCTTTTTGCAGTTGAGCAAGGAAATCCAGGCGCGCGACTCGCTGGTCCTTAAAAATTCTTCTTCGATTGAATTTCAAATGGCCTTGGGCGACGAGCAGAAAAAAATAAAGGACATCCAAGACAAGATTGACGAAAATTTAAAGACGCAGGAACTTATCTTTCATCCCGAAAAAGCCAAGCGCCGTCTTGTGAAGGAAATGCAAAAGGAGCTCGCTCCCGAAAACGAAATAATCGAGCTTTATAGGAGCGACCCGGAGGAGCTGTTTGACGCGGGCGCCGATGCGGAGAGGGAGGGGCCTTATTCAAGAAAGTGCGAAAAAGCCGTTTCTTCGGCAAAAATAAATTCTTTGATCGCAGGAAAATTGGTTTTTTACGGCGACTATGTTTCGGTGTCCGTGGAATTGATCGCGTATCCCGGCGCCAAGAAAATCGCGTCGGCGATGGAAGTGGGCTCGTTAAGCCAAATAAGCCGCGTCGCGGAAAACTTGGCCTTCGCGCTCTTGCCAAAAATCGCCAACGGACTTCCCGTAGAGCTTAACTTTGACATAAATCCCGGCGACGCGTTGCAGAACGCCGTTCTCACGATAGACAACGTGGTTTACGAGCCCATGCCTGACAAGGCGATTGTGAGCGCCGGCTTCCATTCGATTTCGTTTGAAGCCAAAGGCTACGCGCGCGAAACTTTTGTCTATAATTTTTCGGGCCGCCGCCGCTTTTTTGTGGAAGTGAATTTTAAGGAAGAGTCGCAAGGTTCCGTAAAGCTTGTCTTGAGCAAATTCACGCCGGGAAATTTATTCTTTGACGGAAAATACGCCGGGCCGTCGAGCAAGACCGATTACGTGGACGTTCCGTTAAAGGTGAACGGAAACACAGTCTTTGGATATTTTGAGGGAACTTTGCATAACAAGCGGCATCCGGAAAAGGACAAGACCGAGATGATGTTCTTGCAAATTCCTTCGCGCCTCATGGTCGACGGCAACGAGCTGGAAACGCGCGTCAAGGTTTTTGACGTGAGCAAGAACATCGACAGGCGGCGAAAAATAATGTATATTTCCTACAGCGCGCTTTTGATGTCGCTGCCGTTCTTGTTTTATTCCTACGGCCGCTTTGTTTCATACCAGCGCGCGTGGAATTCGGATTACGGAAACGTCGACTCTTCCACCTACAACACATACCGGCAGATGTCCTTGTGGGCCACCGGAATAAGCGCGGCTTGCGGCGTTTGGTTTGTGGCGGAATTGGTGGCCTACTTGATCGCGGTTGACAAAACGCTTCCGCCAAAGGCCAAAAAGATTAGGGCGAGAACTCTCCGCAAAATGGAGAACGCGCGCCAGCTTGAGGCCTTTCAAGCCATGATGCAAGAAGAGGCGAACGCAATCTCTCCCCTTATGCCGGAAACGGGCCAAAATGGCGCGGCCGGCGACGAAGAGAAAAAAGAAATTGGCCCGGAGGCGAAGTGACTATGAAACTTTCTTTTGCGGAAAAAATAAAGGGGCTTTTTGCCGGCCGCTCGGCCGAAAGCGAAGCGTTTTTTGACGACTTGGGCGACGCGCTCATAGAAGGCGACGTTGGGGCCAAGCTTGCGATGGAATTAATTGACAGGCTGGAGGAAAACTGCCGCAAGGAAAAAGTTTTTGGCCAGAACGAAATCACCCTAAAGCTCAAGGAATTGCTTTTGCCTTACGCCAAGGAATTTCGCCTTGAAGCGACGCCCCAAAAGACCAACGTTTGGATGCTCTTGGGCGTGAACGGCGTGGGAAAAACAACCAGCGCCGCAAAAATCGCCTTGCTGCAAAAGAACGCCGGAGTCCAGAACCTTGTCCTTGCGGCGAGCGACACCTTCCGCGCGGCGGCTGTGGACCAGCTTATGGCGCACGGACAAAAGTTGGACATACGTGTCGTGGCGCACCAAATGGGAAGCGATCCCGCTGCCGTTGTCTACGACGCCGCCGAATCCGTCACGGCAAAGGGCGGAGGCCTTGTGATAGCGGACACCGCCGGCCGCCTGCACAACAAGGAAAACCTTGTGCGCGAGCTTGAAAAGATTGACCGCGTTTGCGCGCAAAAAGCCGGCCAAGGCTGCTACAAAAAGCTCCTCGTCTTGGACGCCACTACAGGCCAGAACGCCTTGAGGCAGGCGGAAGTCTTTAACGAGGCGGTCGGCGTGGACGCGCTTGTCCTTACAAAATGCGATTCGAGCGCAAAAGGCGGCGTCGTCTTTTGCGTCGGAAAGGAATTGAACTTGCCCATAGCCTTTGTTTGTACCGGAGAAGGCTACGGCGACATAGCGCTTTTTGACGCGCAAAAATATGTCGACACTTTTTTGGGAATATAAATAGATGGGCTTTCGTCTTGGACTTTTTTTTATAGCGGCTTTTTCTCTTGGCTTGGTTTTTGCAAAACCTCTTTTTGCCGTTGAGGATTCTTCCGTCATAGAAATTCCCCAAGACCTAGAAGGCGCGCGCGACGTAATGAATTTGGAGGAAGCCCAAAGCGCCGAAGAGATTTCCGAGATGATGGAGGATTCGCTTTCCGACGTTCAGGGGGAAAGCGTCAAGGACGAGTATTCGACATTTGTCGATTCTGTAAGAAAAATCCGAATGTTGAAAACGGAAAGCGACGTTTTTTCTGCGGCGCACAAGGACGCGGGAAAGCGGGTTTTGACAAGCTTCGCCAATGGAAAAGCCCAGCGGCGCTTTTACGACGACGACTTGCGCCTTGACAAAGTCGAGTACTGGAAGGTTTCGTCTTCCAGCGCGGAAAGCGCCTTGGAGCGCGTGGTGACCTACAACGCCGCGTCCGCCGCCGGGAAACTGTCTTCAATTTTTGAAAAAAATTACGCGGAGTCTACGGAGACCCGGACTTTTTACCACGAAAACGGAAACGTAAAGTCCCGCAGAAAAAATTTCTTTGACCAAGACGGCGCTTTGACCGCGTTTGAAATTTATACTTGCTCCTACGACTCCTCGTGGCGGGTTGTCCAAGACCGGCTTCAGAAATATGCCGTGGACGGAAAAAACGTTTCGCTTGTTAGCGACGAAGTTCATGTTACAAAATATTCCGGGAACAATGTTTTGGAAACTTCTTATTACAAAAATTCAATTTTGCGTGTCCGAACTTTTTACATCGAAGGAAAGAGCGACGAGTACGCCCGAGCGACATACTTTGACGGCGGAATTATTGTGCGCGATTTTTATAGGGGAAACATAAAAATTTCTTCCACGATTGACAACGGAGAGATGAATGAGAATTAAGGGCGACTTGGGTTGGATTTATTATGTGGCCAAGTGCTTTTCCTTGGCTGGCCTTAAGGGCGCGGGCGCCTTCACGTCAAAACTTTCTACGCTGGGAATATGCTTTGGCGTGATGACCCTTATCATTGTCGTGAGCGTAATGAACGGCTTTCAAAGCGAATTCATCGACGCGATAATGGAAGTGTCGTCATTTCACGCCCGCGTCCAAACGGAAGGTCAAAACGAAGAGCTTTTGCGCTTCTTGGACGGCCGTCCAAACGTCTTGTTCGCTTCGGAATTTGTGGAAAGCGAATCCTTGGCATCTTCCCCGGACGGAAAGCAGGCGGCGCTCTTGGTTCGCGGCGTTGACCCTGACGTCATGGAACGCGACGCGGGCTTTGCGCGCGAGCTGAAAATTACGCGCGGAAGCTTTAACTTGAGCAAAAAATATGTCGGCGAGAACGAAGAAACATATTTGCCCATCGTCATCGGATACAGCCTCGCGCGCTCGCTAGGTTTGCGCGTCGGCGACAAGCTTAGCCTTTATTCAATCGGCTCAAGCCGCCCGCTTTTGGAGGCTTTCTCAAGCCCCAAGACTTTTGTCGTGCAGGCGCTTTTTAAGACTGGCTACGCGGACTTAAATTCGTCGTACGCCTTTATAGAAAAAAGCGCCGCCAAGGAATTTTTTGACAAAAGCCCCTTGGTCGTAGGACTTAAGGTAAAGAATCCTGCGGCGGACGGCCTTCTAAAAAAAGAAATTTTGTCGGCCTTTCCTGACGCGGACTTCAAGTCTTGGCGGGAATACAACCGCAGCTTTTTCGGCGCGCTAAAAATCGAAAAGAACATGCTTATGCTTTTGGTCGTTTTGATATTCTTGGTGGTGGCCATAAACATTTTCAACTCGATGCGCCGAATTGTCTACGAGCGCCGTTTTGAAATTTCCATACTGAGCGCGCTTGGCGGCCGCATTTCATCGATAAAAAATATTTTCATAATGCGCGGTTTCTTGACCGGCGTTCGCGGCGCGCTTCCCGGACTTGTCCTTGGAATGTTTTTTTGCGTCAACATAAAGACCGTCTTTGCCGTTTTGTCCGCCGCGGTCTATCTTTTTCAATGCGCCTTCGCGCTGTTTTTTTCGCCGGCGCTTTTGCCGGGCATCGCGCAAATCCCTATGTTTTCCGTTTACGGAAACATTCCCGCCAGAATGTACGCGGGCGAAGTCGCCTTCATAACCTTATTTGGAATTCTATCCGCCGTCATTTCTTCATGGGCGGCCAGCCGCGAAGTTTTGGGAACGGCCATATCGGAGGTCTTGCATGACGAATGAAATTTTAACGGTTGAAAACCTTGTCAAAAATTATGTTTCCGAAAGCGAAACTTTGAGCGTCCTAAAGGGCGTGAACCTCAACGTCCAAAAAGGCGAGCGCGTTTGTGTCATCGGCGAAAGCGGAAACGGAAAAAGCACCCTGCTTAACATTTTGGGCGGAATCGACGCGGCCAGCGGCGGAAAAGTCGTGGCCGGCGGCTACGAACTTACAAAAATGGGAGAAGACGAGCTTACAGAATACCGTTCTCGTTTTGTCGGCCTGATATTCCAGTTCCACCATTTGCTAAAGGACTTCACCGCGTTGGAAAACATTTTCCTTCCGGCCTACATGTCCGGCGTTCCAAAAGCCGCCGCGATGGAAAAGGCCAAAAAACTTTTGGCCGACGTGGGGCTTTCCGACCGCGCCTCGCATTTGCCGTCAGAACTTTCCGGCGGCGAGCGGCAGAGGGTGGCCGTGGCGCGGGCCTTGGCCAACGACCCGCAATTGATTTTGGCCGACGAGCCCACGGGAAACCTTGACCCCGCAAATTCCGCGATGATAGGCGACTTGCTTTTTGAAATGGCGGAACGCTATCAAAAGACCTTGCTGCTGGTTACCCATGACATGGGCCTGGCAAAAAAAGGCTCGCGCCTTTGCGAGATGAAAGACGGAGTGTTGGTCGAAAGATGAACGCAAAAGCTTCGTTCCTGTTCGCAAAAAGAATCATTTTCCCAAAAAGCGGCCGCTTGACCATCGCAAGAAAGAGCTTGAGCGGCGCCGTCTTGTGCATAGGAATTTCTTTGATACCCTTGGTGGTCGTGCTCGCCGTTTCAAACGGAATGATTGACGGCATCACAAGGCGAATGATTTCGCTGTCGTCTTCGCACATCGAGGCCTTTTATTTTAAGAATGATTCGGAAGAGCTCAAGAAAGCCGCCCAAAACGCGGCCGGCTTGCAAGGCGTTTGCGCGGCCTATCCGATGATAGAGACTTCCGCGCTCGCTGTGGCAAAGTCCAAGAGGTGCGGAATCTCCGTCCGCGCGCTTCCGTCTGAAATTTTTCAAAACCTCCCAAGCTATACGGAGCTTTTTGAGGCCGACGACGGCGACATAAAAAAATTTATCGGACAAAAAAACTCTGTCATGATAGGAAAGGGCGTGGCCGAAAAATTGGAAATCGGCGCGGGCGACAAAATCCGGGTCGTGACCATAAAAAAAGGCGCGTCCGGAAAAATAACGCCCGGCGTCCATTTTTACACGGTGGCCGCCGTCGTCGAAGACATGGGCGCCATGC
>CADBBB010000067.1 GCA_902792795.1 uncultured Spirochaetaceae bacterium
GTCGATGATGCGGTTTCTGTAAGTGGAATTGCCGTCGCCGGCCTGCATTCGTTCCCAAGCAAGCTCGCCGGCCAAGCCCATGGAGCAAACGGCGGCGGCCGCCGCTTCCAAAATGTTGTCGGGATTGGCTACGGCAAAGGCCGCCGTCACAGCGCTAAGCTGGCAGCCGGTTCCAGTGATGCGGCTCATTTCGGCGCGGCCGTTTCGTATCACATAGCACTTGCCGTCGTCGGCCACAAGGTCAATCGCGCCGGTAATCGCGACGACGCAATTGTGGCGCGCGGCGAAATCTTTCGCAAAGGCAACGGACTTTTCCAAATTGCCTTCAGTCACGCTGTCGGCTATGTCCGCGTCCACGCCCTTTGTCGTTCCGCTTCCAAGCGCCAAAGTTTTTATCTCGCTGATGTTTCCGCGGACAATGTCAAATTGGAATTTCTTCAAAAGCTTTAGGGCGGTGTTGGTTCTAAGCGCGCTGGCTCCCGCTCCGACAGGGTCAAGCAAAAGCTTGTGGCCCAGCGCGGCGGCGTTCTTTGCGCTCGCGGACATCGCCTTGATTGTCCGCTTGTTCAGCGTTCCGATGTTGACGTTAAGGCCGCCGCAGATTTTTGTAATCTCGCGCGCGTCGCTTGGCTCGTCGGCCATGATGGGGCTAGCGCCAATCGCAAGCAAGGCGTTGGCCACGTCGTTTACCGTTACATAGTTTGTGATGTTGTGGATTAGAGGACAAGCCGCGCGGACTTTGTCCAAACAAGTTTTGAACATAATCTTCTCCTTACGTTGGAATTACCCAAATCAAGTTCAAAGGTCAAGGGAAACACCCTACTCTCAGCCGGATTTGTCCAGCTCCCTTTTAAATTGTCTCATCATTTTATCACGCGCGATATTTTTGCGCAAGGCCTTGTATTTTGTATAAAGAAAAAGCCCGAGCGTTTTGCCCGGGCCTTCCATTAAATTTTAATTCGCGCTTACCTGTCAAAGCCGTCCATCGTCTGAATCTTTCCGTCGGCCTTAAAAGTAAGCTCGCGGAATTTGACGTTTCGCTTTTGGTTGACGCCGTTTGAGCGCTCGCAGTCGTGGTAGAACAAGTACCACTTGCCGTTGAATTCCATAATCGAATGGTGCGTCGTCCAGCCCAAAACCGGAGTCAAAATGCAGCCGCCGTAAGTGTATGGGCCGTAAACGTTCTTGCTTGTGGCGTAGCACAAAAGGTGGCTTGTTCCAGTTGAGTATGTAAAGTAATAAGTTCCGTCCTTTTTGAAAAGCCAGGGATCCTCAAAGTAGCGGCGAACGTCGTCTCCGCCTTTAAGCGGCTGGCCCTTTTCGTCAACGATTACCAAGTCGCGCAAGTCTTCGGCCAGCTCTTTCATGTTGTCCTTAAGCAAGGCGATTTTTGGAGTGCAGGCGGGCTCGGCTCCCTGCGGCTCCTTGTTGTCGGCGCTCCACTTGTTGTTTCGGTACTGGTCAAGCTGGCCGCCCCACAAGCCGCCCATCACAAGGTAGTACTTGTTGTCGGTGTCTTGGAAGCAGCAGGGGTCGATGCTATATGTTCCCTGAATGTAGTCGTCTTCGGGAGTGAAGGGGCCTTCGGGCTTGTCGCCCACGGCGACGCCAACGCGGAACATTCCAGTTTTGTCGCGCGCGGGAAAATAAAAGTAATACTTTCCGTCTTTTTCCGCGCAGTCGGGCGCCCACAATTGCTTTGAGGCCCACTTTACGTCTTCCAACTTAAGGACGCAGCCGCAGTCGCGCGGCAAGGTTTCCGCGTCTTTCATCTCGTAGACGTGATAGTCTTTCATGTCGTACTGGTCGCCGTTGTCGTTGTTGGCCACGTCAATGTCTTCGTCGTGCGAAGGATAAATGTAAATCTTTCCGTTAAAGGCGTGGGCCGAAGGGTCGGCCGTGTAAAGGTCGTTGACCAAAGGCTTTTTTTGAATGCTCATTTTTTCTCCTATTATCGCTATTTTACAGCATACCGCGCTCCTTTGTCAAACAGGGCAAACGCAATGGAAACAGTAAAAAAATGCGCGAAGGCGCGGGGCGGCTGGCGGCGACACTCGCTTTGCGTCTGCCGCGATAGCGGCAGACGTAGAAAGTTTCAAGGCGCAATGCGCGTGTAGCGCAGTTATCAAGCGGCGCCGATCTGACGCAGCCGCAACTGGGAGCATTTTTTGTTACTGAATTCATAATGCGTTTGCCCCGCTTGAATTTCGCGCGCATTGAATTTTTTCTCAAAATCTGCCATACTATTCCACATGAAAACACTTTCCATCAAAGAAGAACTTTCTTCAACAAGCTATCCTGGACGCGGAATCATTTTGGGAAAATCCGCCTGCGGAAAATACGCGATCGCCGCCTACTTTATCATGGGCCGGAGCGAAAATTCCCGCAACCGAGTCTTTGTTCAAGACGGAGACGGAATCCGAACGCAAGCCTTTGACCCGTCAAAATTGACGGACCCCAGCCTGATCATCTACGCGCCTGTCCGCGTTTTGGGCGAAAAAACAATCGTCACAAACGGCGACCAAACCGACACCGTTTACGAAGAAATGTCAAAAGGAAAAACTTTTGAGGAATCTTTGCGCGGCCGCGAGTTTGAGCCGGACGCGCCCAACTACACGCCGCGCATTTCCGGCGTAATGCAAATCAAGGACGGCGCCTACAACTTCGCGCTTTCGATTGTAAAGAGCGATGGCGGAAACGCGGACAGCTGCAACCGCTTTACATACAAGTACTCAAATCCGCAAAACGGAAAGGCGCGCTTTATCCACACATACATGGGCGACGGAAACCCGCTCCCCAGCTTTGAAGGGGAACCAACGCTTTTGGACGCCCCTTGCGCCAACATCGACGAATGGACAAAGACAATTTGGGAGTCGCTCAACGCCGACAACAAGGTTTCGCTCTGGACCCGCTGGATCGAAATCGCCACCGGCAAGTTCGACTCGCGCATAATCAACAAGAACGAATAGGACAATTTTTATGTTAAAGAAATCATTCACGTTTTTATTAATTGTCGCCGCCCTTTGCGCGATTTCATGCAAACCGCGCGCGGCCCAAAGCAAGCTTCCCCGCTCCGCCTCATCGCTCGCGATGGAAAAATGCCTTTCCGCCGACCCGGCTCTTATGGCGCTTATGGAAAAGTCCATCAAAAAAGCGCGCGCGATTAACCCCGACCCCGAAACAAATCCCGTTGGCAACGTCGCTGAGCTTTACGACTTTTTGGATTGGGCCGACGTTTGCATGCCTTGGAACGTTTTGTCAAAAGGAAAGCAGCCCGCGCTCTACGACCGCATCGACCAAAGCGTGGATTACTTTTGGTTTGTCATCGACCAGCCGCTTGAAGAGCTTGAAGGCCGCGGCTACTACTACCCCACATTGCAATACCACGAGCCGATCGCAACATGGTGCCGCGAATATTCCGACAACTGGGGAAAATTTCTTTCCACCGAAGCAAGCTGGAACGACGACTATTACCAGAACATAAAAAACGACCCCAGCATGAACATGCAGTACGGTTGGTACGCCGACACGAACGTTTGGAAAACCTTCAACGAATGGTTCTCGCGCCATCTTGTAGATCCGTCCGTTCGGCCTATTAGCGACTCGGATGTCGTCGCTCCCGCCGACTCAACTCCGCAAGGCATTTGGAAGGTTGACGCCAACGGCGACTTGGTTCAAAAAGAAGGCGTGGCGATCAAGTCCGCCAACTTCACTTCCATCGCGCAATTGCTTGGCCCCGATTCCGCCTACAAAGACGCGTTCAAAGGCGGAACTTTGACGCACACATTCCTTGACGTAAACGACTACCACCGCTACCACTTTCCCGTCAGCGGAACGATAAAAGAGCTTCGAAAAATCAAAGGAACAAACGCCGCCGGAGGAATCACCGTTTGGGACGCAAAGAACAAGCGCTATGTCCTTGAAGACGCGATTCCCGGCTGGCAAATGATTGAAACGCGCGACTGCGTCGTCATCGACACAAAAGAATTTGGCCTTGTCGCCATTTTGCCGATTGGAATGTCGCAGATTTGTTCATGCAACTGGGAAGAAAACCTTAAGGTTGGCCTAACAGTAAAGAAGGGCGACCCGATGGGCTACTTTCTTTTTGGCGGAAGCGACATCGTGATGGTCTTCCAATCAACGGCGGACGTTTCGCTTGTCTGCCCGCCAAACGGCCAGGACGGCTACAAGCATGTCTTTATGGGCCAGCCCTACGCCCAAGTCAAGTAATCAACGCAATTTGTCGCCGTAAAGCCGCTCGGCGACAAACAATTCGGGATGATACTCAAAATGCATGTTGTCCCAAATCGCCCAGCGGCCGCCCCAAATAAAGCCCTCGTCCTCAAAGGCCTTGATGACGGCGGCCGGCGGCATCCACCGCGCCTTTAGCGGAATCAGCATCCAGTCCTTGTTGCCCTTTTGCTTTTCGTAGCCCCAATAAACAATTTTGTTTCCCCAATTTTTTGGAAGAATGTCAACGGCTATTCCGTAGCTGTGAAAAGACCTGGTGGGGCTGTCGCGAATCTGCCGCCAATTGTATCCGTAGCAACGGCTCAGCGTCCGCAAAAATTCCGCCGTTTCCTTGTCCGTCTTTGCAAGCCGCCAAACTTTGGCTTCCACCTTGTCCAAAATTTTTCCCACCTGCCTGTGCATGTTGACCGGCTTGTTCCACAAAGTCATGCTGCGCAAATGCGTCTCGGTGGAGGCGCGCGTGCGGCAATCGTAAATCGCGTCAAAAATAAATTTTGACGACACCGCGCCGCTCTTTCTGTTTTCTGTGGAAGAATAGTCGCGAATAATTTGTTTTTTTTCCTCGCTAAAATTGGCCGGGTCGTCGAGAACGCGCTTGTAACGGTAAATCACGCGCCAATAGTGGTCGCGGTTCGGCAACTCCTTCTTTGGCAAATACAAGCCTTCCGCCCGATAATAGACGGAAGTTTTTTTAAAGGCGGTCACTTTAAGCGCCCAGTCCTTGACTTCCTTGTCGTAGTCAAGCTCAAAGTCGCACCAAGGATAGGCCTCCCTAAAAATTTCCAGCTCTTCTTTGGGAGTCAAATTGGAAAGGCGGGACCACTTGGGATTCTCTTCCTGCGCCGAAGCGAAAAAGACAAAGCAAAGAAAATTCAATAAAAAAAGAAGGAAGCGGGAAATTTTTTTCATGTTATTTTAGGCTCCGGCCCACCATGTCGAGCAAGGCGTCCGGAACGATGGGCTTTGTCAAAAAGTCGGTCATGCCGCATTCAAAAATTTTTGACTTATCGCAAGGCTCCACGCTGGCGGTAACGGCGATAATTGGAACCGAGGCGGAATCCGGCCTGTCAAGGGCCCTGATTTTTTTTGCCGCGTCGTAGCCGTCCATGACGGGCATGGTGATGTCCATCAAGACCGCCGAAATCGAAAAATTCTCGCTGTCCGTAAATTTTCTAACCGCGTCCGCGCCGTTCAGCGCGACAAGAACTTTCACTCCGTAGCGTTCCAAAATAGCCTTTATCACGGAATTGTTCATGTCGCTGTCGTCAACGATTAGAATATTTTTTCCTGTAAAAAGCGAATACAAATTGCGCGGCATTACTTTTTTTCCTCACATCGATTTTAGCGCGCGTTCAAGAATTTATCAATACGGCCGAGTCAAGGCGCGATCAGTATTGTCGCGCCTCAATAAATCCAGCATTTTTTTTGCCGTGTCAAAAAACCCCGGCTCGATTATTTCCGGAAATTTTTCCCTTATCTCGTCAAGCTGCCTTTCCAAAACGCGCGCGTCGGGCGAGCCTCCCAACAAGATTTCGCAAAAGCCCATCTCGCGCCTTTGCTTGGCGGCGTCGTTGTCGGTCTGGCACAGGTAGCGGACATACGGCAAATCGTAGAGAGCGCGCATTTGTTCCGCGTTGAGGTTGGGAAATTTTATGTTCAAGTACAGGGGCGATTTTTTTATAGCGGAACTAGCGCGAGCGGAGACGCTTTGCTCGCCGCAATCGTTTGAACCGCCGCTTTCTTCCCCACCGCAAGGCCGTTCCCCGCAGGCGGCCAGCGCGAATTCCGTCAATATGCGCGGCAATGTCTTTCCCTTAATCAAGGCGATGGCCGCTGACGAACCGCTAAGGCGCGGATTGATTTCTATTATATGCCATTCGTCCTTGTGAAAAACCAAGTCAACTTGCGCGATTCCTTCAAAGTCCAAGAGCCGCGCCAAACGCTCAAGCTCGCCGCGCAATTCCTGGCATTTAAAGGCCGGCGTCGTCAGCGGCCCCAGCTTCACCGACTGCTTGGGGCTGCAAATGCCGTATTGGTTCACGCTGTACAAAAGCGGCGGAAACACGTCGATAGCCGCGCCGTCTTGGCCAGCCATAATGTCGCCGCGCTTTGTCACGTGAATTTCCGTTCCAAACTGCGGGCCGTCCAGAAATTCCTCCACCAAACGGTTGGAGTTGAATTTCTTGGAATCCAAGTAGCCGCGGACGGCGCCCATCGTGTGAACCACTTCCATTCCGTAGGAGCTCAAGCCGGTCGTGTCCTTTATTATTACAGGAAAGTTCAGCTTTTCAATCTCGCGCAAAACATATTCGCGGTAAACATTGTCGCGCGCCTCCGGCTTTTTGCGTTGGGCCCAAAACAAGTCGTAGTCAACGTAAACCGAATCGGCGCATTTAAAGCCGTTCCTCCTTAAAAAATCGCCCGTGGCCTTTTTGTCAAAGCAAACCGCCTGCGTCTTGGCCTTGTGGCAAACAACCTTGACGCCGTTCTGGCGCAAAATGTCGGCCACCATCGCGTCTTGCAAGCCAAGCCAATCATAAGGCGTAATCCAAAAACTGGCCGCCGCCGCCACGTCAGGCTTTAGCGCCAAAATTTCTTGGGCGATTTTTTGCGCGCCGCCTCCGTTCAAAATATGGCATTCAACTCCGTCCGGCTTTGTGATTTTGTGTTTGTCGTAGTCCAGCAAAAACATCGCGGGCAGCATCGTCGCTATTACAAACTGGTGTTGGGGAAAAGCGGCGGCCACGTCGCCCCACTCTTGCGCCCAAGACGGCATGGTCTTTATGTGGACGATGTCGGGATTAAAATAGTTCGAGTTTGAACTGTAAAAAACAATTCGCATTAGAATTGCCAACCCACGCTGGCGGACGGCAGAACGGCGCCAAAAGTCATGTCGTCTGGAATGAAGAACATGACAAAGTCGGCGCACAGCTCAACATACAAGCGCTTGAACACAAAGACCTGCGCGGCCGCTCCGGCCATAGCGGAAATGTTCATTGAAGTTTGAGGATCGCTCTTTATGTTGTTTTCAAATTCAAAGCAATAGCCAAGCAAGGCCGTCACGCCCGCGCCCACATGGGCTTCCAAGCTGAGGCGCTTGTTGAAGAATGGATGCGAGTAAGCGAAATACAAGTGCGCGGTCGCGAGATTGCTGTTAAGGCTGTACTGCTGCTTTTCCATCTTCATCCAAGTATAGGAAGCGCTGATTCCCACGCCCAAATTTCCCCATCGCCTTTTGAACGGAAACCAAGTCATTCGCGCGGTTCCGCCAAGCGGGAAAATGGTCGTCTCAAAATATTCGCTGATTGTGTCGTCGAACAAAACTATCGGACAAACGTATCCCGCCGAAATGTTGAAGTCCATCCACTTTTTAAATCGGACGGTCAGCAGGTTTCCGCTTTCGGAATCGTTGGTCAAGCCGGAAGCGTCGGTGGCCAACAGGCTATACTTGCCTACGTCAAGGTCGTTCATGTCAAACTTGAATTGAATTTTTCTGTCGTTGTCGGAATGTTCCAAAATTTCCAAAGGCTTGACCACGCGGCCCGCGCTTGTCCGCAAGACATAATTGGTAAAGGAAGTGTCGTCAAGGCCTTCCGGCGGCATGAAGAGGTTGCGGCCTCCAAAAGAAATTATGCCGTCGTTCTTGTAGTCAAGGTAAATGTTGGAGCTCAAGTTCACGTCAACGCTGACATCGGTAACGCGCGGCTTATAGGCGCGGTAAATCGGGAACTCTTCCCAATCCGACTGCGCTTTGGCCACGCCAAACAAGTTGTATGAAACTACGCTATAACGATAGAAGCCGGGCTTGAGCGGCGGCTCAATTTTTACCTGCGTTGTGTTGTCCTTTGTCTCAAGCTTCAAAAGCGGCAAGAACTTTCCGCGCTTGTCGCGCTGCTCGATGATTACGTCGTAGCGCAAGGCCAGACGGCTGTTCTCGTCTTCCCACTCCAAAATCTGCCAGTTCTCTTCCGGGTTTTCCTCAGAGTCTTCTTCGTCGGCGGAATCATTGGCCTGCTCCGTTTGCTCCTTGGAAGCGGCGGCGTCGTCGGACGCGGACTTGTCGGCGGCCTTGGAATCTTTTTTGCCTTTTTGCTTTTTCGCGGCTTTTTTGTCGGCCTTCTTGGCCGCCTTTTCCTTGCCTTTGTCCTTTGCCTGCGCCGCGACCTTGCTTTCAACGGCTGTCTTGACGCCGCCGGCCTTTTGCTTTTTGGCGCTGGCAAAAGTTGCCGCAAAGAGAATTAAAGCTGCCGCGATCAAAAGGCGCTTAAAGACCATATGGATTCTTCGCTCCTTTTTTGCCGCGCGTCTTTCTTGGATCTTCAACGTCAATTGTAAAATTCTGCTTTGCCCAGGCGCTTCTCTGCAATATTTTGTCAACCTTCTTTTCGCCGCGATTTATGGTAACGCGGCTTACAGCCTGAACTGAGCACTGGAAGGTTCCGTTCATCAACTTTTCGCGGACGCTGTCTTCCAGCGCCAAGAAGTCAAATTTATATGAAGTGGCTTTGGAGCCAACCTCGTAGCGCGGCGTTATCGGCCTGCCCCGCTTGTCGTTCACTTGGATTATATACTGCGTGGCGCTCCTTACAGGATTCCAGCTGAAAGTGAAATAGCGCGGATTTGTCTCAGCAGCCAAATAGTCGGCGTTCATTACTTTTGGAGTCACAGTCATGCCAGTCAAATTGTCAAGCGGCGGAACAGGAGTGATTCTAAAGCGGCCGACGTTCTTGTCGTCGCTGTTGGAAATGTCGTAGCCGTCGCTCGTCTCGGCGCGAATGATCAGCTCGTAGTTTCCGGCCTCAAAAGTTTCCGGCAAGTCAATGCTGAACGAATACGGAATTTTTGGCGCGCCGTTCTCAAACGAAATGTTGGGGTAGCGGTAAAGCGTCGTCCTGTTGCGGCCTTCCACGCGGTTGATCACCAACTGGCTCTTGGCCGGCGGCTCCACAGACGACCAGCGGATTGGCATAAGTTCCTTGACGGCGGCCGCTCCGTCAATCACGGCACCGCGCGCGGGCCTTATCAAATCCACCGGCTTAATCTTGACCAAGAAGAACTGGCCTTCGGCCAAGCGGCCGTTTCGGCGGCTGGACTTTCCTTCCTCCGCGTTGGCGCGGGCCTGCAGCTCGTACTTGAACATGGCGCGGTCGGTCCACTCGGCGCTTTCAAACATTTCTATCTTGGCTCCCGGCTCGTACAAGTTGTCTTCAAAAACAGTCTTTCCGTCGCTCACGCGCGAAATCGTAAGCTTGTAAAAGTCCGCGCCGTCAACTTCCGACCATTTAAATTCGTAGGGAACTCCGGGGTGAACCACGGCGCGTCCTATCGGCGCCAAAACTTGCGCGGCGGCGAGCTGGGGCAAAACTTCAAACGACTTGGGCTGCGTGTCGATGACCATGCCAACGTCGTTCTTGGAATGGATTCTCCAGTAGTAGCGGCCTTCCGCAAAAGAAATTGACGAGGCGGAATTTCCAACCGCCCTTGCGGAGTGAACCAAGTTGGAGAAGTCGGGAGTTTTTGAAACTTGAAGGACGCTGTCAAAGTCGCTCGGCAAATTCTCCTTCCAAGTGAATTTCATGTCGGCCACAAAAGTGTTGGCCACGCGGTAGCCTTCCGGCGGCTCGATTGAGCGGACAAAAAGCTGGCCCCTGCGCGCGTAGAACATTCTCGGCTCGCTGGCCTTAGACTCGTTTCCTTCGTCGTCAATTTGCGCGACAGTCCAATACCATTTTCCTTCGCCCAAGCCGTCGCGGTTGGGAAGAATTTCCAAGTAGTTTCTGTCGGTGGTGGAATTAATAAGCGGGTTTGAGGCGCGGCCTTCCCGATAAATTTTAACGCGGTAGCTGGCCGCCTCGTTTTCGTTCTTCCAAGAAAAATGGCAGGCGCCAACTTCTTCCGCGATGTCGACGCTTCCGTTCTCCGCCGGAGCCAAAGGCTGGGGAGCCGGCAAATCGCCGCGCCGCTCGATCGTAAACTGCTGGACCGCGCTTGGCGAGGCAAGCCCCACTTTGTTAATCGTATAGAACGGAGTGACGCGCCAATAGTAAGTGCCCGCGCCGAGCGTTGAGATTATGCTTGTGGCCGTGGCGCTTCTTTGGCTTATGACCGGCTGCTTGAGGTCCTGTCTTTTTGAAATGTCAAGCTGGTAGGAAGTTGCGTAAGCGGATTCTGTCCAAATCAAGCGCACGGACGGATTTCTGGTGCGGTAGTAATACTTGTATTCGTTTACAGGCGTGACAAGTTCCGGCGTGGGCGAATAAAGCGCCTGCAAGCGGCCATGCGCGCTTCTCTGGGAATTTCGGACGGTCGTAGTTTCCTTTTGAACTGACTGGATGCGCCAATACCAGGCGCCGCCTTCAACTTCAACGGAAATGTTGTTCAAGCCGCTCGCGTAAACGCGCTTGGCCACTTCCGAAAAGTCTTTCTTGGCGGAAATCTCAAGCATCAAGTCTTCGTCGGCGGCAAGCCGCTCGGTCTTCCAAGCAAACTTAATCGGAACGGCGGCGCCTTCGTGAAACAAAAATTTTTGGTCGGGGCGCGGCGAAGTTACGTTAAGGGGCAGCGCCTTCATGCCGGAGCCGCCAACCATAACAGCATTGTCGGAGCTGAGCGCGCTTCCGTCAACGCTCGCGCTTCCTTCCAAAAGGCGCAAGGCCACTCCCCCGCCATCGGCCGCGTCGCCGGATATTTGGGCGGCCACGGAAGCGCCCCTTTCAATTTCAACGCTCGCGCCGCCAGCCGTGAAGGTCATTCCGTTCTCGGCTCCGCTTGAGTCAACCACGGCGGAACCTTCGGTCAACTCCGCGCCAAAGGATTCGTCTTCGTGCAAGAAAACTTGGGCCATTGTGTTTTGGCTCAGCTCAAGCTCGTTTCCGTCGGTAAAGTGGACGGTGGCTTCGCTAAGGTCGCCGGTGTGCAAGGTGTCGCCGTTGTAAACCGGAGAGTTTTGGACAAGCCTGTTCCACAAGGCGCGGTCAAGGAATTTGCGTTCCGCCGCCTTGTACTTGAATGTAATCGTCGCGATCGGCGTTTGGTCAAGCCGGCTCATCGCCGCAAAGTAAGACTTGCAGAAAAGCCAAATGTTTCCCGCCGCGCCGCAAGCGCAAATTATGACCGACAAAAGGAACGGAATTAAAAGAGAGTTCTTTGAAAGANAAACCGCGAGCAAGAACGGCAGCAAAAGAGAATTCTTGGAAAGTTCTATGCGCTCAAAGGCGGCCGCGTCAGCTTGGCTTGACGACAGTCTTGTTTTCTTCTTCATTCAAATTAACCTTTTCAAAATCAGGAGTGGGAATGCCCAAAAGCGCGCGCACCTCTTTCATGGTCCTAGGACCGGTCGGGCCGACCGCCTTGGCGCAGTCGGGGTCAACCTTAAAGTCTGGATCGCTCGTCTTAAAGAATTTTTCAATGTCAAAGCGCGGCATGTTGACCACGCCGTAAAAGTGCTGTTCGCCCTTTCCCTTTACCTCAATGGTCACAGGAATGCGCTCCACCACAATTTCGTCGGCGGCGAACTCGTTGGGAATCATGCGGCGGTTTTCGTCGCAGCGTATGTAATCCATCTTAATTAGATTGTAAGTGTCTTCGGTAATCAAAATGTCCGTGCCGCAAGGCTTGTTGGTGGCCTCGGTGCGGCTTGCAAAGTTTACCGCGTCGCCGATGGCGGTGTATTCCATCTTCTCGCCGCCGCCCATAACGCCGGCGGTGACGCGGCCAGTGTTGATGCCGCAACCAATTTGAATGTGGGGCTTGTAGCGCGCGCGCGGCTCGTTGGCGTGCTCCTTGGTGAACTTTTCGGCCGCCTTGTTGTATTCCATCAAGGCGTAGCGCATGGCGATGATTCCGCGAATGCAGTTGATCGCGTCTTCCTTTACATGGCGGGAATGTTCGTAAGCCAGCTGCTTTTTCTTTGGGTCGGTGTCGGGAAGCTTTTCAAAGCTAAGGTCGTCCTCGCGCAAAATTCCCCAAACGCCCATGATGGCGTCGCCCTCAAACTTGTCGATGTTTCCGTGGCTGAGCGTGACGCAGTTCACCATGCGGCCCATGTAGTCGTTAAGGAAGGTGATGATTTCGGCGGCGGACTCTTCCTGAAAGCGCTCCTTGAAGCCGTCGGAAATTTTAGTGAAGCCGCGAATGTCGCTAAAGAAGATTGTGCAGTCCT
>CADBBB010000068.1 GCA_902792795.1 uncultured Spirochaetaceae bacterium
CAACATCAACTTCGAGAATCCTGACGAGTACTCAGAGAAACTGAACCTCACGGCCAAGACCGTCGATATGGAGGTGAACACCGTGTTGAGCAACTCCTTCGGTTTCGGCGGCACGAACTCGGCTTTGGTGATTAGAAAATTATAAATCCAAACATAAACTATTTGGGAATCGAAGTTCACAAGCCGGGCGTCGGCCGCGTCCTTGCCGAAATCCGCGCCAACGACTTAAAAAATCTTTATGTCGTGGAGCATGACGCGCTTGACGTTTTGGAAAAAATGATAGGCGACGACGCGGTTGACGGCTTTCATGTCTTCTTTCCGGATCCGTGGCCAAAGAAAAAGCACCACAAGCGCCGCCTTATGCGCCGCCCCAACACAAACCTTTTGGCGCGGAAGCTTCGCGAGGGCGGCTACCTTTACATGTGCACCGACTGGGCGGAATACGCCGACGAGGCTCTTGAGGAGCTGCGGGCCACGGACGGCCTTAAAAACAAGTATGACGCTTTCGCTCCCCACCAAGAGTGGCGGCCGCAAACCAAGTTCGAGCGCAAGGGCATCGAGGCCGGCCGCGACATCCGCGAACTCTTCTTTACCAAGATTGGAGCCGATTGATGGCCGACCTCTTTGAAAGCGCCCGCATAGACGAACTGGCCGCGCTGATAAAAAAATACCAAGATTCCTACTACAACGGCGAGGCGGAGATTGGGGACGCCGAGTTTGACAAGCTTTGGGACGAGCTGAAATCTCTTGACCCCGAAAACCCAATCCTTAAAAAAGTCGGAGCCGACTCCGGCAACTTTGAAAAGGCCGCGCACGTGATGCCGATGGGAAGTCAGGAAAAGGCCGCCGACCCCGAGCAATTTTTGGCTTGGGCGGCCAAGCATGTCTACCCCGAATACTTGGTTGAATACAAGCTGGACGGCGCCTCGCTTGAATTGCAGTACCAAAAGGGCCGCCTTGTCCGCGCCGTGACGCGCGGCGACGGCTCGGTTGGCGACGACATTACGGCAAACGCAAAAAAAATGAAGGGCGTCCAAAGCCGCTTGGAAAAATCGCCGAACTTTACCGGCGGCGTTCGCGGCGAGGTGATTATGACCCACAGCGTCCACAAAAAATATTTTTCGGACAAGGCCAACTGCCGAAACGCCGCCAACGGCCTTATGAAGCGCAAGGACGGCGAAAAGTCGGAATTCCTTTGCTTGATAACCTACGACGCTTTGGCAACCGACGGCCCCAATCCCTTCAATGACGAAGAAGAAAAAATCGCTTGGCTTGTAAAGAACGGCTTTGACACCGTTCCCTTAAAAATATGCAAGAGCGCCGAGGAAGTGATTGACTACCGCGCCGCCGTAATGGAAACTCGGCCCGGCCTTGAATACGACATAGACGGCCTTGTGGTGAAGGAGCGCGCTATAAACTTGGACGACGCTAGCCGCGCCCGCCCCGACCGGCAGATTGCCTTTAAGTTTTCGCTGGAAGAAGCCGTCAGCGTCGTGCGCGAGGTGGAGTGGAGCGAAAACGGCGCCACTTACACGCCCGTCGCGATTTTTGACCCGGTTCCGCTTGCGGGAACGACTGTGCGGCGCGCGAGCTTGGCCAATCCCGACACTTTGCGAAAGCTTGGCGTCCAGATTGGAAGCCATGTCGTCGTGGTGAAGCGCGGCGAAATAATTCCAAAAATCGTAGGCTTGGTTCCGCATGACGACGACGCCAAAAATTGCAAGCCGATTGAGTTTCCCAAAAAGTGCTCGGTCTGCGGAAGCGCGCTTTTGGACACGCCGAGCCGCCTTTACTGTCCCAACAAAAATTGCTCCAAGCGGGTCTTGCATCAAATATTCAAATGGATTGAATGTTCCGACATACGCGACTTGGGCGACGCTCTTGTCAACGCGCTTTTTAACGACAAAAAGCTTCGCTCGATATCTGACATTTATTCTTTGGACGAAGCGACGCTCGCGCCGTACTTTTTGAATCAAGAAAGCCTTGCAAAAGAAAAGGATTCTTTGGGCGCCAAGAATGTCGTCGCGTCGATAAAGGCCCACGCCTCATTGAGCTTGGAGCACTTTGTCGCCGGCTTTGACATAGAGGGAATAGGCGAGTCGATGGTTGAGAAAGTTTCGGCGGCGGGCTTTGACACTTTGGAAAAATTGCTTTGCGCGACTGCGGCGGACTTTGAAAATGTTTACGGCTTTGCCGAGATTACCGCCGCGACTTTGAAAGAAGGCTTGGCGGAGAACGCCGCCGAAATGCGCGCCTTGGTGGCGAGCGGCGCTGTCACGATAAAAGAAAAAAAAGGCGGCTCCCTTTACGGAAAGTCCTTCTGCTTTACCGGCGAACTAAAGACGATGAAGCGCGCCGACGCGGAGGCGCTTGTAAAGAAAAACGGCGGTTCTGCAAAGTCTTCGGTCACAAAGGACTTGACTTACCTTGTGACGAACGATAAAGAAAGCGGCTCCGGCAAAAACGCCAAAGCCGCCAAGTTCGGGATACCGATTATCAACGAGGAAGAATTCTTACTTCTCGTTAAATGACCAATCTTTTTCGATGAAGTAGTCGGGATTTACGATGACGGAGTTGAGGCGGACTTCCCAATGCAAGTGGGGGCCGGTGGCAAAGCCGGTCGCGCCGCTTAGTCCGATTAAGTCTCCCTGCTGGACGTTCTGGCCTTCCTTGACTTTAAGCTGGCTCAAGTGGTAGTACATCGTGTAAAGGCCGGGCAAATGCTCGATTATGATTGTCCAGCCGGTTGCGATTCTGTTTTCGGCCAAGACGACTTTTCCTGCCGCCGGCGCGACGATTTCTGTTCCGACCGGGATTCCGTAGTCTATTCCGGCGTGGGTTGTCGTGCTTTCCTTTCCGCCGGGGTACTTGTAGATAATGCGCTCTGCGAAGGCCGTGGTGCGGCGGTTGGACTTTACCGGCGGAATGAATTTTTTAAGGCCGTAGACGCTTTCGGCGTTGATGGAATTGATTATGTCGTTGAGCTTTTTTGACTGGGCCACTTTCTCAGGGCTTGTGTTTTTGGAAATGTTGTTCATCGTTTGGTTTAGCGTGATGGTTCCGCTTTCAAATTCCTTTTCGCCGACGGCGAGGGGCAGGGTGAATGATTTTTCGCCCTCGTCGGGAGCCGTGTATTTTACGACTATTTGCCAGTCTCCGCTTTTTGCCCAGCTGGAAATTGGAAGGCCTGCCATGTATTCAAAGGAGCCTTTTTTTCCGAGCGAATAAAATTCCGCGGAGCCGATTGTCTTTTCGTCAACCTTAAGCTCGGCCACGGCCGCGGGCGAAAAATTCTTTTTCTTTGCCTTTATGTTCTCAAAGCGCAGGCGTATGAAGACCGGGTCGCCGGGCAAGACGCTTTCGTTGTAGTCAAGCGTGATGCTGTAGTTTGTTCCGTCAAAGCGCGCGTTTTTTGCAAAGGCCGCCGCCGACAACAAAAGCGCCAATATAACGGCCAAAAACGCCGCCATTTTTTTTGCAATTTTCATTTTAAACTCCGTCTTTTAAAATATCGGCGGATTTTGGCGCGCCTTTTAGTCTTGAAAACAGTTTTCGCGAAAGTCTAGAATATTTTTTACATTTGCGCTATAATTATAAAGATATATTCAACAAAAGGAGCTTCATTTTGTATAAGCCGGTAGATCCCAAAGCGGAATTTCCCAAGCAGGAAGAAGAAATCTTAAAATACTGGAGCGACAACGACATTTTTAAAAAGTCCATCTCCCAGCGCGAGGGCGCGGAAGAATTCATTTTTTACGACGGACCGCCCTTCGCCACCGGCCTTCCGCACTTCGGCCACTTCATTCCTTCGACAATTAAAGACATCATTCCCCGATACCAAACAATGCGCGGAAAGCGCGTGGACCGCCGTTTTGGCTGGGACTGCCACGGCCTTCCGGTAGAAAACTTGATCGAAAAAGAGCTGGGAATCAACTCAAAGCACGAAATCGAAGAATACGGCGTGGCCAACTTCAACGAAAAGTGCCGCGCCAGCGTTCTTAAATACACAGGCGAATGGCGAAAGACCATCACCCGCATGGGCCGCTGGGTTGACTTTGACCGCGACTACAAGACGATGAACCCCGACTACATGGAGTCCATTTGGTGGGTTGCCAAGTCCCTTTGGGACAAGGGCTTGATTTACGAGGGAAAGTACATCCTTCCGTACTGCCCCAGATGTTCCACAGTTCTTTCATCGCACGAATTGGCGCAGGGCTACAAGGAAGTTCAGGACCCCGCGATTACAATCCGCTTTAAGATTACCGCCGCGCCCAAGGGCATTGACGACCCCAGCATGGCCGACGGAAAGACATACTTTTTGGCCTGGACGACGACTCCGTGGACGCTGCCTTCCAACCAAGGCTTGGCGATGGGCCCGGACATCGACTACGTGAAAATTTTGGACAAGGATTCCGGCGACCATTACATTTTGGCCGAAAGCCGACTTGGCGCCTACTACAAGGACGCCGCCGAATACGAAATCGTTTACAAGCGGCCGGGAAAAGATTTTGTCGGCGCGAAGTACGAGCCGCTCTTTCCTTACTTTGAAAAGCTTTCTACAAACGAAGACGGCTCCGACGGCGCCTTCCGCCTCTTTAACGCGGACTACGTTTCCACCGAAGACGGAACCGGCATCGTTCACTTGGCTCCTTCCTTTGGCGAAGACGACAGCCAAGTTTTCAAAAAGGAGAACGCCGGAAAAGACGCCAAGGCCCAGATTCCTTTTATGGAGCCGATTGACGCCGAATGCAAATTCACAAAGGAAGTTCCTGACTACCAAGGCCGCTTTGTAAAGGAAGCGGACAAGGACATCATGGACCGCCTCAAGAAAGAGGGCAAGCTTGTAAAGCGCGACCAAATCAAGCACCAATATCCCCACTGCTGGCGATGCGGCTCTCCGCTCATCTATCGCGGAATCGGAAGCTGGTTCGTCAAGGTCGCGGGAAAGAACGACCAGCTCTTGAAGGCCAACAGCCAAATCAAGTGGCAGCCCGCGCACATAAAGGAAGGCCGCTTTGGAAAGTGGCTTGAAGGCGCGCGCGACTGGGCCGTTAGCCGAAACCGCTACTGGGGAAACCCGATTCCGATTTGGAAGTGCTCCGACTGCGGAAAGACCCTTTGCGTAGGAAGCCGATCAGAGCTCAAGGAATTGAGCGGAACATATCCCGACGACTTGCACAAGCAGTTTGTCGACAAAATTGAAATCCCCTGTTCTTGCGGAAGCAAGATGAAGCGCATTCCAGAAGTCTTTGACTGCTGGTTTGAGTCGGGCAGCATGCCTTACGCGCAGCTTCACTATCCCTTTGAGAACAAGGAATTTTTTGAAAAGCATTTCCCGGCCGACTTTATCAGCGAAGGCCTTGACCAAACCCGCGGCTGGTTCTACACGCTGACGGTTTTGGCCGCCGAGCTTTTTGACAAGCCCGCCTTCAAGAACTGCATCGTAAACGGCTTGGTTCTTGCCTCCGACGGCCGCAAAATGTCCAAGTCGCTAAAGAACTACACCGACCCTGTCGAAGCGATAAACATGTTCGGAGCGGACGCGCTGCGCTTGTTCCTTATGCACTCGGCGGTTGTAAAGGCCGACGACCTTCGTTATTCCGACGACGGAGTAAAGGAAGTCCTTAAGTCGATCTTGATTCCGCTTTGGAACAGCTACTCGTTCTTCGTCACATACGCCAACATCGACAAGATTCAGCCCAACGGAAAGCTGTTTGAAAAGTCCTTGCCGCAAAATCCGCTTGACCGCTGGATTTTGAGCGTGACCCAGTCTTTGGTAAAGAACGTAAGCGCGGCGCTTGACGACTACGACCTTAGCGGAGCGATTGACCCGATCGTGGCCTTCATCGACCAGCTTAACAACTGGTACATCCGCCGAAGCCGCCGCCGCTTTTGGAAGAGCGAAAACGATTCCGACAAAGCGGAAGCCTACGAAGCCTTGTACTTGGCGCTAAAGACGTTCGCGCAGGTGAGCGCTCCCTTTGTTCCCTTTATCGCGGAACATATTTGGCAGAACCTGAAGGTTTCGGGCGACGCCGAAAGCGTTCACCTTAGCGACTGGCCCAAGTACAACGAGGCTTGGCATGACGAGGCGCTTGAGTTCAAGATGGCCACTGTTCAAAAGGCCGTGTCAATGGGCCACAGCTTGCGAAACCAGTTCAACATAAAGAACCGCCAGCCCTTGGCCGCCGTCGCCCTTGTGACCCGCAACGCGGAAGAAAAGAAAGTCCTTGCCGAAATGGAAGACGCGATTCGCGAAGAGCTTAACGTTAAGAAAGTTGTCTTCCACGACCGCGAGGACGAATTGGTCGAATACAAGGCCAAGGCCAACTTCAAGGTTCTTGGAAAAGAGCTTGGCGGCTTGATGAAAGCCGCGGCCTCAAAAATCGCCGCTCTTGGCCAGGAAGAAATCCAGTCTATTTTGGACGGCTCAAAATTGGCCCTTGACGTTGAGGGAAAGAGCGTCGATTTGACCGAAGAAAAAATCATCGTCGAGCGAATCGAAAAGGAAGGCCTAAAAGTTGTCAACGACGGAACGCTTACCGTGGGCCTTGAAACGAACATCACCGACGAATTGAAGAAAGAGGGCTGGGCGCGCGACTTGGTTCGCGGAATCCAAAACCTTCGCAAGGAAAGCGGCCTTAGCGTCACCGACCGCATTAAGTTGAAGGTCTTTGGCGACGACGACCTAAAAGGCGCTTGGACAATGTTCGCGGACTTTGTGGCCGGGGAAACCTTGGCCGCGAGCGCCGGCTGGGAGCAGGCTCCCGGCGCGGTTTCGATCGACGCCGACGACAAAAAATGGAGCGTAAAAATTGAAAAGAACTAATTGCTTTTTAGCGGCGGCTATAGCGTCCGCGCTATTTTTCTTGGCCTCGTGCGCCACGGTCATGTCGTCAAAGGTAAAGGTCAACGCCTTTGACACGCTTGATTCCGACTCGCTCGTTTACTTGAGCGTTCCAGTGGCCGTTCACAGCGAGCTTACCAACAGCTTGCTCAAGGCGATGATGGGCAACGACATTTCCGACAAGTACATAAAGAACGTGACCGACAGCATTGACCGGGTTTACATCGGAATAGGAAGTCCTTCCGACAGGAACCGTCTTCAAATCGCTTGCGACGGAACTGTTTCAACTTCGTCAAAACTCGCGCTCGCGACGTCGGGCTACTTTACCCAAAAGGTTCAGAACGTCAACGCCGGCGTTTACCAAGTGTTCACCGAAAAGCAGTCCGGCGTTCAGATTTGCAATCCCGGAAGCGACTTGATTTTGATTTCCGGCGACATAACTTCGCAGCTCAAAAAATACGACGCGGAGGCCAATTCGCAAATCGTTTCCGACGCGCTTTCTGCGGAGAACATGAACGCCGTTGAATGGAAGGACAGCGAGACCTACAAATTTGTCGGCGACCCGCAAACAAACAACGTGCGCCTTTACATGAACAGGCCGCTTTCGTTCATCACAAACCTTTTGGGAACAAGCCTTTCTTCTTCAATCTTTCAGTTGAACTACATCGAAGGCGATTTTGAAAAATTGCCGTCAGGAAAATATTCCGTTAGTTTGAACATGGAATTTTCCAAGGACAACTTGATTGGAAAGGCCGTAGCCTTTTTGAAAGTGGCTCTCTTGATGACCGACTCAAAGGTCGTTCAAAACGACGAGCGCCACCTTTCGGTGACGGGAATACAAGTTTCGCTTTCTCAAATGAAAAATATGCTGGGAATACATTAACGGAGGAATAAAATGGCGGACGACAAAATCATTCTTAAGGCGGAAGACCTTGACGGCTACCTTACGGAGCAGGACCAGGCTGACTTGAAACGCTTGGCTTCAATGTACGAAGAGACGATGAAAAGTTTTGTTCCTCTTGACAAGGAAAAGACCATCGAGCAATTTGACAAGATGGGCCACGAGATGCAGGACATCCTAAAAAAGCATCCTTCCATCAAAGTTTTTTCTT
This sequence comes from uncultured Spirochaetaceae bacterium, assembly GCA_902792795.1. Taxonomy (GTDB): domain Bacteria; phylum Spirochaetota; class Spirochaetia; order Treponematales; family Treponemataceae; genus Treponema_D. Next base: position 7,960 of record CADBBB010000068.1, read on the forward strand.
TTGAGACGGAAGAGGGAAGCCACGCCGAAGCCAGCCATGTAATCTCAAAGCTTCGCAACATAAAGACCGACAACCACGAGTTTGTCTACTACACCCAGCGCGCCTACGAAATGCTTTTTAGGCTGGCTTACACCGGCCCGCATTCCGACAAAAAGAATTTTATCGTAACTTCCACGCCTGTGACAAATCCTGTCCAAAACTATGCCGTGCACAAAATTCCCGACATCGATTCCGAGATTTCAAACTCGGTTATGTGCGTGATGCTGCGCGGCGCGCTTTTGCCCAGCATCATCATGTCAAAGGAAATTCAGGAATATTCCTCAAACGGATACGTAACGCCGTTCGCGCTCTTTAAAATCAACCGCGACGACACAAAGCAAGAAAACGACATGCAGTACATTCTTGACCTAAAAAAGTCCTTCTTTAACCTTGAGCAGTTGGACGGAAAGGACTTGATTTTCGCCGACCCGATGAACGCCACCGGCGGCTCCCTTGTCACTGTCGTAAAGTACTTGCAGAGCCAAGGCGTCCGCCCGCGTTCCATAAAGTTCTTCAATGTAATCTCAGCCTTTAAGGGCGCCCTTAGAATAAGCCGCGCGCTCGAAAATTGCGTTTGCTACACTTTGTGGATGGATCCGGCCTTGAACAAGAGCGCCTACATCATGCCGGGCCTTGGTGACGCGGGCGACCGCTTGAACGGCTGCGACAAAAAGGAAAATCCCCGCAACATCATCCGCCTTATAGCCAATTACGGAAGCACTATCAACGGTTTGTACAATTCGCAGCTGGCAAAGATTGAATCTTTGGTGTTGGATTGAGAGCCATTTAAATGCGAGCCGCCTTTTTAACTTTGTTGTCAGCCGCCGCTCTTTTTATATGTCCCGCGCTTCTGGCCGCGTGCAAGAGCAATCGCGTCTTTTTGCCGGGCGAAAAAAAAGTTGTGGTTGGAAACATTTATGTTGAATATTACAACATCGCGGAGGAATATTTTAAGATTCCCAATTACACAAAGGCGGCGGAGTATTATCTAAAAGCGGTTCACAACGACGAAATCGCCAACGCCGCCTATTATAAGGCGGCTCGTTCCTACGCGCTGGCCAAAAACTGGGAAAAGGCGCTTGAAATTTATTTGGAAATCCAGAAGCGCGACAAGGACAATGTCGCCGTAAAGGAAAGCCTGGCGTATATTTACGCGATGAACAACGACTTTGAAAAGTCCGAGCGCCTTTACCTTGAGTTGCTTTCAACAAATCCCGACATTCCGCATATCTTGGTCAACTACACGATTGTCCTTGTCACTTTGGAAAAATATGAAGAGGCGGCGGAGCAGCTTGAAGTCTTGAAGGGAAAATTTCCGGACGAAGAAAAAATCGCCGCTCTTGACGAAAAAATCACCGCCGCGTTAAAGCCTCCGACGGACGAAAGCGAGGGGCAAATCCCGCCGGAACTTATGCAGCCGGAACTTGATACGTCCGGTCAAGGCACGCCGCGCTCAAGGCCTTGACTCGGCCGTTTTGAGGCGCGACCAGCATTATCGCGCCTCAATGCAGCCGGAGCTTGATACGTCCGGTCAAGGCGCGCCGCGCTCAAGGCCTTAGGCTTGCGGCTCGGCTTCCTCTTCGTCTTGTCCGCTTATGAAGCGGCGGTATTTTTCGGGGTTCACTCTAAACGCGATTATAGGCGAAGCCGGATCGTCCGCCGCGTGAAGCAAGGCTTGTTCCGCCTCGTTCTTTAGGCGCTCGGCTGTTATGAGCCTGAGCGAGCGGCTTGAAATTCCTATTTGCGGATTTTCGCTTTGTCCGGCCGCCGTCAAGGCGCCCTTTAAGTTGGAGTGCAAGACTTGCGCGCTTTGCAGGGCTTGGTCAACGTCCTTGCCTTGAATTATCGCCGCAAAGCCGTCTTCCTTGAATTCAAACAAAAAGTCCTTGAACTGGAAGAAGTCCAGCAAAACTTGGCAAACGTTTCCGTAATAGGGCGATTCTTTTGTCATGCCCGGAATTTTTATTATCGCGAGCGCCAAGTCTTGCTCGCTTGACGCGGCGCGTATGAGCTCCGATTCCAGACGGGCGTCCAAGTATGATTCCCAGCCAAAGCCGCTGGCCGGAGAAAAAAGTCCTTGGCCTTCGCCCAAAGAAACGGCGGCCGCTTCTTGTCCGCCAGTTTCCGGCAATTCCGCCTGCTGGTCCGCGTAGGCGTTTTCCAAGGGATTGAAGTCAACCTTGCTCTCTTGCTCTTGCTCTTGCGCTTGTTCCGCTTGAGCCTGCGGCTCCGTCTCTTGCTCAGGCTCTCCGCCGTCGGCTTTTGTCTCGTCCTCAGGTTCTGAGCCTTCTTGGACGCTTTCCTCGTCAAAGAGGGACTCGCCAAAATCGTCGTCTATCTTTGTCTTCTTAAAGTCAACGTCGCCGTCGTCTTGGGAAGAATTCAAGTAAAGGTACATGAGCAAAAGGCCGGCGCTCAAGGTTCCCGCCAAGATGACTATAAAGGCGATTCTGGCGCGGTAAAAAATTATGGCCGGCGCCACCGTGTAGATGTTTGCGTTGATGCGTATGTCGGCTCCATCGCCGCCGACGATTCGTGTGCTGAAGGATTTTACAAATACGGAACTTTGCGCCTCGTCTTGCGCGGGGTATTTGTAGACTTCGTTTCCGTCTATTTCCAATTTGATTGATTGGAAGATTTCGGGCGAGCCCACCGCCGAATTGAACAAGGTCAAGAAGCCGCGCGAGCCGCTTTGAAACATTCCGCTGGCCTCGGCGGTTCTTGCGGAAATCTTTTCAAACTTTGCGGTGGCGGCCTTAAGTCCCGAATCATAGTCGGAATAAATGCAGGCCGAAAAAGCGATTACAGTTACAACAAAGACGCAGGCAATTGCCAACGCCGCGACATTAATTCCCCTCTTTTTCATAATATATCATTATACAATAGAATTTTATTCAGCGCAAGTTTTTTCGCCTCTTTTGTTGAAATTTTATTTTGGCCGCATCCGGGCGCGTTTGGCGTTCTAAAACGCGCCATTCCGGGCAAAAGCGGCGCGGCCTGCGGCGAGAGATCTTCTTGGCCTTGCATGGCTTTTAGCCAGCCGGACATGGCCTTTTTGAACGCCAAAAAATCGAGCGCGTTTGGAAGAAAAATGCCTTTGGCCGCTTTTGCGGCGAAAGCGCTTTTGTAAAGATTTAAAAAAAAAAAAAAATTTCCGCGCCCTAAAAATTCCTCCATTGTGTTTTGGTAGGAAAGAAGGACTTCGTTTTGCAAAAATCCCCGCCCATCTTTTTTTAGCGGAGTTCGG
>CADBBB010000069.1 GCA_902792795.1 uncultured Spirochaetaceae bacterium
ACCGGAGACAATGCGCCGGTCCTGCAGTTTGTCCTGCTCGCAGTACTGGCACTTGGAACCGCTCTTACGCTGATCTTCACGAAGAAGAAAGGAGAGAAGCGCTGAGCGGAAGCACCCCTGAAATGATACATCACAAAAATATGAACCATCACGCTGCATGAGGAGGCTTTCCGTCCGGGAGGCCTCCTCTTTTGCCCCGGGACCCTGTGCTCCGGGACTTTTCGAAAAGAAGGGAGAAGGAATGTATATCAATACCAGGAAGAAGAAATACCTGATGGTCCTGATGACCGTACTGGTCCTCGCGATGGCGTTCTCCATGAATGCCTTTGCGACGGACGCGGTCATCGGAAAGATCAATTCCTTGAAGACTTTTGTCGTAAACATCATCACCGCAGCTGGAAGCATCGTCCTTGCCTGGGGCGTTTTCGAGTTTGCATCCGCCTACCAGAGCCGTGATACTGCTCAGCAGACCGATTCCCTGAAAAAGGTCATCGCCGGCATCATCATGGTCTTCGGTTCGCAGATCATCAATTCCCTCGGAGGCTGACGTGTGGGCAGGAAAGGGGGTAAGCCATGGTTGGCATGAATATAGCGGCTCTCCTTGGAAGCACGACAGCGGAATCTATCCCGCGCTCTTTGAAAACAAAAGCCTTTCGGAAGCCCGCTCCGCCTTGTCGGAATTTTCCAAGCGCTTTTACGCGCCGCAAAATTCCGCGCTCTTTGTGACAGGCGCGATAAAGGCCGAGACCGCTCTTAGACTTGCCCAAAAAACTTTTGGCGCCTTCCAGCCCGCCGCGCTCGCCGCGTCCGAAGACATTTTTGACATGAGCCGTAACGGACTTCAAGACACGGGCGGCGATTATAAAAAATTTGTCCTTTCCGACCCGGAACTTTCGCCGGACATGGCGCAGGTTGTTTTTCAATATACAAGCCTTTCTATGGAACAAGCCGACATAGCGGCGGCGATTTTGGACGCGCGGTCGTCGGCGCTAAAGGCCGCCCTTACAAGCGAGGCTTCCTTGAACATTCGCGGCCACGACTACATAAACGCCGGCGCCGCCCACAAGAACGCTTGCAGCCGCCTGATAATGCAGGCGCTTTTGGAAAAAGCGGCGAAGAACAAAAAGGAGACGGACTTTCGCGAAAAGGCCGAACTGTTTGAAAAAATTCTCCGCCAAGAAATAGCGGACTTTAGCCAAGAAGAATTTGACGCGGCCAAACATTTTCTTTGCGTGGACTTTGAAAAAGCGGCGCAAAGCCCCCGCGCCTTCATGGATTTGCTTTCGCAATTTTGGGCGGTGGACGGAACGGCAAAGAAAGCATTCGAGCAGAGCGGCCAAGCCGGAGACGCGGCCAGCCTTTTGCAGCGCTTTTTGGCGCGGCAAGAAAAAATCATGGCGCAAGACTGCGAGGAGCTTAAGTTCGCGCTTCAAGCGGAAGAGCCGTTCGCCTTTGTTCTTTTAAATTCAAAGACGTTCGCGCCGCTCGCCGCCGCTTTTGAAAAGGACGGCTGGCAAAGCGTGACGGCAAAGAACGCCTCTTGGCACGCGCAGGAAATGTATTCAAAGATGAAAGACGCGCTAGAGAAAAAGCCGGACGCGCAAGACGACGGCGGCGCGATTCAAGTTTGCGACCCAAACTTTGTCCAAGAAAGCGAGCGCAATTTTAAAAGCGCCATCCTTTCAAATTCAATTCCATTCCACGCGAAAATAAATCCGCAAAGCTCCGGCTGCGCGGTAAGCCTTTACATAAAGGGCGGCGAGGCGGAATGCGCGCAAAGCCAAATGGGACTCGCGGCGGTCACGGCGAACATTTTGGCGGTAAACGCAAGGACAGCCTGCGCGCAAAAAATCGCGGAGGGCCGCATGAGAAGCGCAGCCGTCCACTGGGAAACAAACGACATATCTTCGCTCGTCACGGTGGAATGCCTCAAGGGCGACGAAGAGGCCGCGCTTGAATGCCTTTTTGACGCTCTGATTTTTTGCGACGTGATTCCAGCGCAGGTTGACGCCTGCATTTCGGGAAGGAAGAGCGCGCAAATAATAAAGAACGGCGCGATGGCGCGGCAGCTTTATTCGGCGGGAATAAAGGCCTTTTACAAGAACGGACTTTGCCGCGCGCTTTATTCCGAGCAAAAAGAAATTTTGCGGAACGTTCCGTTCACCCTTGTGTTGGAAGAATACGCCAAGCTTATGGACGCGGGCAGGCTTGAAATAATCGCGACGGGAAACTTTTCCTTTGAGCGGCTGAGCGACAAGGCCCAAGAAATTTTTGGAGAACTGAACGCTTCTTGGAAGGAAAAGCCTCTCGCGCAGGAGGCAAAGCCGATTGCAAAGGCAGCGCAAAGGGTAAAGATAAACCACACGTTTTTGACGGACGTGAGCGCCGACAAGGCAGGCCCCCGCCCCGCCGTCCTAATTCCAACGACGGACTTCGCGGACCCAGCCCAATATTGGTTTTGCTCGCCCTCGGACGCAAGGGAAGCGGCGCTTTTTGACGCGCTGCTGGCGCGCCTCCTGGACCTTTGCCAAAAGACATTCGCCGCCGCGCCGCGCTACCAAAAGATGACCGCGCGCGTAGAAGAAAAAAGCCCGCTGGTTTCTTTTGGCGCGATCACAATTTTTAACGTCCAATACATTTCCGACGCGGACGCCGCCTTGCAGGAGGCGCTTTTTAGGTTAAGGAACGAATTTACGCAAGACGAAAGCGGCGGACAGAGCGCGGCCGCGCTGGAAAACATAAAGAGCCTTTGGCTAAAAAGCGCCTTTGCGGAGGACGACCAAAACTTGGCCGCGTCACGGACGATGGCAAAAAAAATCGACCTTGCGCGCGTGTCGGGCGGCTGCTTTGACGAGCTCGCCACCCTCAACGACTACAAGGCCGTGACTCAAGCAGGCGCGGCGGACTTTTTTGCAGTGTATGAAAAATATTTTTCAAAGTCCTGCAAATTTTATTCCGCCGACGCTAAAAAATGACCGCCGCCCCAAGGCGGAGATTAAGCTATGGCGCTTAGTAAAATTCCCGCCAAGCCTTAATGACCTCTCCCCACTTTGACGAAAAACCAGTCCAATCGTAGTAATTTGGCAGGATGTCATTTTTGGTGTCAGGATAGACGGCGGAGCTTGCAATCGTAAGGCCGTAAATGTCCTCGGAACGTTCGACAGTCACGGTCTGGTCGGAAATAAAATCTTTGCCGCCGGTAAGATACAATTGATTCGCGGTTATGTTTTCCCATTTCGGAATGTTTTCCGCCCTGGCCATTTTTCCAGCCCAAGCGTAGACAATCAAATTGTCGTCGCCGTGTTTGAGCAATGTTTTAATCTCCGTCGCGGCGGTGGTGACGTCATCAGGCAAACTGGTGTCCGCCGCAACTTCTTTTGCAAGCCAGCCCAAATCGCTAAGGAAGGCGTAGCTTCCGTGATACGCAAGCCCCTTGCAATCGGCAAAAGAGTTTGAATCCTGGTCAACATATTCTTCAAACACCCTTTTAAACAACGCTTGTTTTTGTGTGTCGCCGCTGTTTTTTAAGTCAAGCAAGGCGGCGGCAAAATTATCAACGTCGCCTTGCAGCTCGTTTGCCTTTTGCTCGTCCAAGCTTAGCAATGAAAATGTGAAAAGCGAATAGCCGCTCGCGCGCCTATCCTTCGCGATCTCCGCAGTTTTAGGGCAATCTTGCGGTTCCTCATAAAAGCGCTCGTGGTAGGCGCTTACGAAAATTTTTCCAAAATCGCGCGGAGTCATATCCTTGTACATGCTTGTAAAAACGCGGACAAATTCTTGCGAAACTGCAAGATTTGGAGACGCGACATAATAATCCGCGAAGCCTTTGTAGTTCCATAAAATTTCCGCGCTGGATTGCAAGCAAACGTCATTAATTAACACTTTTAGTTTTTGGCTTCCGACATAACCGGCGGCGGTCAGCGCGTCCTTGACGTTCTGGCAAGTCAACATCCTTTCGCCTCCGTTGGTAGAGTCCGTGCAAAGGGTTTTTGAAACGGCGGTGGAATTCGTGTATGTTTCTTTGTAAGTGCCGGAACCGTGGTCGTCCAAGCAAAGGACAACATTTGTCGCGTCGTAATGGGCCTTGGCGAACTTTAAGAATTTTTCCAAAGTCTTGTAGTCGGACATATTGGGCTCTTGGTCCAAAAGGCCCTCCGCCCTAGCCTGGAGCGTCCTGTCAATCGTGTTGGCTCCAACAATAAAGATGTCGCCAAGGTTTTCCTTGCCCTTTAGGTGAACGCTGCCCATTTTATACTTGTTTTCTCCACTATAAGCGGTATAATCCAAATTGTAGTCGGCGCCAAGCTCGTACAAGGCTCCGTCAGGGTGAAGGTATTTTTGCTTTTCTCGTTTCTCAACGCTAATGCCGTCCCATAAAACGAGCGCCGTTACAGAAGGATAGTCTCCTTGGGGAGTTCCGTCGGCATTCCGCATTTGCGAAAGCGCGTATTCCATTTCGCGCACGTTGCCATAGAGGTCGTCGTTAAGAACATCGTCGTCGGCGTCAGAGTAAAACAAAAAGAGCCAGTCGCTTTGTTTTTGCGCAACAGGCGACACTCCGTCAGACGAATTGTCGCAAGAAGCGAAAGTTCCCATAAAAAGTCCAAGCGCAAAGAGCGCGGACAAGAGCAAGAAAATTCTTTTCATTCGTTCCTCCATAAAAATAAAAAAAACTAATAACAATTTTAAGGCCCCAACGCCTTTTTGTCAATAAAAAAGCGCTTGCGTCAAAACGTCGTTTTTTTGCGTGGGAATGTCGTCAAAAATTTGGGAGGAAAAGCAATAGCCGCAGATTTTTCCCTCGCGCGCAAAGTCCGGGTTTAGCGCCAAAAGCTCTGTCAAGTAGCGGTCGTAAAACCCCTTCCCCCGCCCCAGCCGCCGGCCGTCTTTAGCGAAGGCAAGGCCCGGAACCAAAATCGCGATCTTTGCGGGAATCGCTTCTTTGGGAACGCGCGGCAATGACAAAAGCGGCTCGCGGATTCCCCAAGCGTTGGCCTCGGTTTGCGCGTCAAGGTCTTGCAAGCCCAAGATTGGGGCGGCCAGCTCGTAAAAATCCATCGCGTTAGAGGCGGGAACCATGCGGGGAAGCAAAACACGCTTTTTGTCCAAAAAGGCGCGGGCAATTATCGGAAGCGTGTCAACCTCGTCCGGCATGGAATAAAAGGCCGCCACGCATTCCGCGTCTTTATATATAGAAGAATTTAAAAATGACGCGGCCGCCTTTTGGGATTGGCTCTCCCGCTCGGCGGCGCTTAAGGCTTTTAAAAGCGAACGCGCTTTGGCGCGCGCCGCCTTTTTGTCTTGCCTGCTTTCCACGGCTAGAAGCTGTAAGTTCCAGTTGTGATGGAACCCGCGCCGCTTCCAATCGTAAACTGGACGCTCTTTGTCTTTGTAAGGTCGAGCGCGGCGTAGAATTCGGCCAAGTTTTTGACCTTCTTTCCGTTGACCGCCGTGATTACGTCGCCGTCCTGCAAGCGCAATGACGCGGCGGGGCTCTTGGCCTGAACGTTGGTCACGGCCACGCCCTCAACCTTTTTGTCAAGCTCAAGCTTTTTTCGGACGTCGTCCGTAAGCGGAACCGGAATGAAGCCCGGCCACAATTTTGCCGTGGACGAAGAAACTTCCTTAGTTCGCTCGGTAATCATCACAGTAAGCGGCATTTCGTTTCCGCCTCGCACGACCTTGAACTTGGCTTCCTTGTTTGCGGGGAGGCTTCCAACGTCGCGCACAAGCTGGTCGACGCTCTTGACCGGGCGGCCATTCAACTCGGTGATGTAGTCGCCGGCCTGCATTCCGCCCTTAAAGGCCGGAGAGTCAACGAAGATTTGCGAGGCGAAGGCGCCGTCTTTTCCCTTTACGCCAAGCGATTCCTTGACTTCCTCGCGGATTTCGACCAAGCTCACGCCGAGCCAGCCGTAGGTGACTTTGCCGTTTGCGATGAACTCGTCGATGGCGTGCTTTATGTTGTTGATTGGAATCGCGAAGCCCAGGCCTTGGCTTCCGCCCGACTGGCTGGCGATCCACGTGTTGATTCCGATAACCTCGCCGTAAATGTTCAAGAGCGGGCCGCCGGAGTTTCCTTGGTTGATCGCCGTGTCGGTCTGGATGAAGTCGTTTATGTTTCCAATCTGGCCGCCGCTTCTTCCGGTGGCTGAAACAATTCCTTCCGTGACAGACTGGCTGTAGCCAAGAGGCGCGCCCATCGCGAAGCAAATGTCGCCGGTCTGGACTTTGTCGCTGTCGCCAAGGGTGGCCGTCGGAATCGCGGCGTCGTCGGCCTCAAATGAAACAAGCGCCACGTCCATGCGCTCGTCGGCTCCGACCAACTTTCCGTCAAACTTGCGGCCGTCGTTAAGCTTTACGGAAATTTCCGTGGCGCTTCCGGCCACATGGTTGTTGGTCAGGACATAATATTTTTTTCCGTCCTTGCGGATTATGACGCCGCTTCCCAAGCCTTGCGCTTCGTATTCCCTAGGCTCGTCGTTGTCAGGAAAGCCGAAGAATTTAAAGGGAAGGTCGCCAAAGGGATTGGCGGGGCGGGTCTTTTTTTCGGTGACGTCAACTTCCACCACAGAAGGCAAAACCTGTTCCGAAATCGAGCGGAAGACGTTTTGCATCGCTTCCAAGACGCTCAAGGAATCGGCGGGAATTTTTACAGCCGGAACCGTGTCGGCGAAGGCCGTGTTGGCTCCGTTGGCCGCCCCCGCCTTTCCGCTGCAAGAAAATGAAATCAGTCCAAAGGACAAGACGGCCGCGACCGCCACGCCGATAATGTTTTTAGTGACTCTGTTCATTCTAGAACCTCCAAATTTTTAGCTGTTCTTTTAAATTAAAACGAACGAGCGCGGCAAAGGTAACACTAGGCGGAAAATTTTTCCAAGACGGCCTTGAAAATCTTGAGGCCTTCTTCTATTTCCTTGTCGCTGATGACAAGGGGCGGCAAAAAGCGGACGACGTCGCTTCCAGCAGTGCTTACGCAAAGGCCCCGCTTCATGCATTCAACTTCGATGTCAAAGGGCTTGACCCCTTCCTTGATTTGAACGCCAATCATAAGACCCTTTCCCCTAACCTGGACGACAAGAGGATTGTTCCAAGAGGAAATTTCGTCGCGGATTTTTTTGCCCGCCGCCTGGACGCGCTCGTAAAAGCCGGGCTTTTGAAGCGTTTCCAAAACCGTTATCGCAGCCCTGCAAGCCAAGGGATTTCCGGCAAATGTCGACTGGTGGTCTCCGGCCGCAAACACGCCCGCCGCCTTGCCTCTGAACAAGCAGGCGCCCATCGGGATTCCGCCGGCTATTCCTTTGGCAAGCGTGACGACTTCCGGCTCAAAGCCAAGCGCGTCGCTTGCAAGGTAGGCGCCGGTCCGCCCGACGCCGGTCTGGACTTCGTCGGCCATTACGATGGCGCCCGCGGCTCTGGCGGCGGAGGCTGCGGCCTTGGCCCATTCCGGGTCTATGAGGTTCACTCCGCCCTCGCCCTGAACGCATTCAATCATAAGGGCGGCCGTAGTGTCGTCAAAGGCGGTCTTTATCGCTTCCCAGTCGTTGGCGGCGATTGTTTTGAAGCCTTCAACGTAAGGGGCAAAGCAGGCGGGATGGAATTTGTCTTGGCCGGTGGCGGTAAGGGTGGCCATAGTCCGGCCGTGGAAGGACTGCTTTAGCGTGTAGATGACCCGCCTTTTTTCGCCGCCGTTAAGATATCCGTACTTGCGCGCAAGCTTAAAGGCCGCCTCGTTGGCTTCCGCGCCGCTGTTTCCAAAGTAGGCGCCTTCAAAGCCGGTGGCCGCCAAAAGCTTGTCGGCAAACTCAAGGCCCGCGTCGCTAAGATAATAGTTGGAAATGTGGATTTCCTTGGCGGCCTGCTTTTGCACGGCCTTGACCAGCGGCTTGTAATTGTGGCCAAGCGCGTTGCAGCCGATTCCCGCGATAAAGTCGATGAATTTTTTTCCGTCCTTGTCCCAAAGGGTCGCGCCCTTTCCTTTTACAAAGACCGTGTCAAAGCTTCCGTAATTATTTACAACTTTCTTTTCCATAATAATTCCTCCTAAAGTACGGCTAGTAAATCATCGTGCCGATGCCGCGCTCGCTGAACATTTCTATCAAAAGCGAATGGGGAACGCGGCCGTCAATGATGTGCGCGCGGGGAACGCCGCCCTTGAGCGCGGTCATGCAACATTCCACCTTGGGAATCATTCCGCCCGCGATGGTGCCGTCCTGCATGTAGCCAGAAATTTCCGGCAAGGGAATGCGCGCGATGAGGCTCTTGGGATCGTTCATGTCCTTTAAGATGCCTGGAACATTGGTCAGCTGGACAAATTTCTCCGCCTTGAGCGCCACGGCGATTTTTGCGGCGGCGGTGTCGGCGTTGATGTTGTAAAAATTTTGGTCATCGCCGCTTCCAAGCGCCACTGTTGAAATGACGGGAATAAAGCGCTCGGCCAAAAGCGACGTCACAATCTCGGGCCGGACTTCCGTCACCTCGCCCACGTAGCCCAAGTCAACGCCGTCCTTGTCGATTTTTTGCGCGCGCAAGAGGCCGGAGTCCACGCCGCTAAGGCCGACGGCTTTTCCGCCCTCCTCTATCAAAATGCGAACGATGTCCTTGTTCAATTTTCCGGTCAAAACCATTTCGACGATTTCCATCGTCTCGCCGTCGGTGTAGCGCAAGCCGTTTATGAACTTGCTTTCCTTTCCGACGCGCTCAAGCATTTTGTTGATTTCCGGCCCGCCGCCGTGGACAAGAACTACGTTGATTCCGATTGTGGAAAGGAGAACGATGTCCTTCATAACGGCGGACTTGAGCTCCTCGTTGAGCATGGCGTTTCCGCCGTACTTGACGACGACGGTTTTTCCCACCCACTGCTTTATGTAAGGAAGCGCCTCGATCAAGACGCTCGACCAGCTTTCGTTGTCAAGCCTGGGGTCGACAATATTTTTTTCTTCTGCCATATTCATTTCCTCGCCAAAAAGCGGCCTCCGTCACGAGCGGTAGTCGCCGTTTATATTTACATAATCATAAGTAAGGTCGCAGCCCCAAGCCTTTCCTTGGGCGCTTCCGTCCTGCAATTCCACCAAAATTTGGACTGCCTCGCGGCCCAAAATTTTTGTCGCAAGCTCCTCGTCAAAGGCCAAGCCCACTCCGTCGCGCACAACCTCAACCGACTCTCCGCCGGCGAACAAGTCCGCGGCCGGGTCGTCAAAGTAGCGCGCCGCGCCTTCCTTGCTTACAAAGCGCACGGTGGTCTTGTCGGGGTCAAAGTCCGCGCCCGAATATCCCATCGCGCAAAGAATGCGGCCGCAGTTGGCGTCGCGTCCGAACATCGCGGCCTTGACAAGATTTGAGCCGATCACTTCTTTCGCCAAGCGGCGCGCGGTCGCGATGTCTTTGGCTCCGTTCACCGCGCACTCAACCAAGCGGCTGGCGCCCTCACCGTCCGCGGCGATTTTTTTTGCGAGCGTTTCGTTCACCATGTTGAGCGCCTGCAAAAATTTTTCCCAGTCGGAATTTTTTTCCGTTATGCGCGCGTTCCCCGCCTGGCCGTTCGCCATGATCGTGAGCGTGTCGTTTGTGGAAGTGTCTCCGTCGACGCTGACGCAGTTGTAGGTGGCGGCCACGGATTCGCGCAAGGCGGCCTCAAGCATTTCGCCTGAGATGTCGCAGTCGGTGGTGACAAAGCTGAGCATCGTTCCCATGTTGATGTGAATCATTCCGCTTCCCTTGCACATCGCGCCGATTGTGACGGTCTTTCCGCCGATCTCAGTTTGAACCGCGCATTCCTTGAAATGCGTGTCGGTTGTCATGATGGCCGTTCTTGCGCGCTCGTTTCCGTCCTTTGAAAGGCCGGCCGCAAGCTCGGGAATGTGGGCAAGCAAAACGTCGCGGGGAATCGGCTGGCCGATGATTCCCGTGGAGCAAACGATAACGTTGTCGGCGCTGATTTTAAGCTCGCGCGCGACGGCCTCGGCGGTAAGGACGGCGGTCTCGTAGCCTTCCGGCCCGGTGCAGGCGTTGGCGAAGCAAACGTTGCAGACGGCGGCCTGCATTTTTTTGCCTTGGATTTTTTTCATCGTGTATTTGACGCATTCGGCCTTGACCTTGTTGGAGGTAAAAAGGCCCGCCGCGTCGCAAAGATTTTGGCTGTAAACAAGCGCCGTGTCGTTTGTGGTACGGCTCGCCTTGAGCCCGCTGTGAATTCCGTTGGCCAAAAATCCTTTGGCGGCGCAAACTCCGCCCTGAACAAATGTCGCCATATTTGCCTCCAAAATGCAAAAATATGCAATAATTTTAGCGATTTTTGCATAAAATTGCAAGAGAGTTCAAAAAAAATCACATAATTTTTTCAACTTTCGCGGAAAATTCTCCGGCGGAAGAATCGACTTTTATTTCAAAAATCGCGGGGTAGACTTGCTGCTTGGGAACAAGGACGGAACGGACGCTTGGCCCGGACAAAAGCTTTTTGGCGGCCGCAAAAAAAAGCCGCGCAAAAAATTTCTTGGCGCCGGAACTTTGTTCAATGTCAGCCTCGCAAGCGGCGCGCAAAACGTCCGGCGCTTGGACTTGAGCCGAGTCCGCCTGCTTGCTTGCGGCCGCGCGCGCTCCGACCATCGCATGCCAATAATGCGGAAGCGGAAAGAGCGCGTTGGGAGAAAGCTCGTAAACGGCAAAGTCTACGAGCGCGCCCTCGCCCGCCAAAAACTTCCATTCGGCGCCGCTGGCCTCGTCGCGGACAAAGGATTCGCTCGCGGTTATGGAATAAGTTTGAGGAAGCGGCATTTTTTTGTAAAGAAAAAGCCCAAAGGCCAATGTCCAAGCGATGTACAAAAGGGCCGCGATCGGGAAAAACGCTCTTAGGCTTGCCGAACAAAAAAAGCCCGCCCAAAAATACGCGGCGCAAAAAAAAGAGCTTGCGTTTATGTAAGACAAAAACGCCGCGCGGCTTTGAGTCTTTTCCCGTATTACAAATAGAACCGCGAACGAAA
>CADBBB010000070.1 GCA_902792795.1 uncultured Spirochaetaceae bacterium
AAGCTCTCGCCGCATTGCGCGCGCGAAAAGAAAACGCCTTCCACCTCCTCCGCGCCGTCGGGCAAGTCTTGGTCGCTTTTTGGAACGGACGATACAAAGCGGCTTTTGTCAAAAAGGGAGGCGTAGGCTTCCCGTAAATTCTCGGCGGCAAAAACCTTCATTCCCGGCGCTTCCAAAGCCTCCGCGGCGTTTGCGGCGGGAACCACGCAGCGCCGTATTCCATGAGCCGCGGCGGTGGAGGCGGCCGCGTTGACGGCGCGCACGGGCCTAAGCGTCCCCGAAAGCTCAAGCTCTCCCATGACCAAAACGTCCTCGTCCATCAAGGCGGCCGCCGCTTCTTGGCCTTGATTGGAGCCTTGGGCTTGCTCGGAATCTTGGCCTTGCGCTTGGGCCGCCGCGCAAAGGACGCCAAGCGCCACAGGCAGGTCAAAGCCCGCGCCTTCCTTCTTCAAGTCGGCGGGAGAAAGGCTTATAAGGACGCGCTCCGGCGGAAAGTCAAAGCCGCTGTTCCTTATGGCGCTTTTCATGCGCTCTCGGCTTTCCTTGACCGCGCCGTCGGCCAAGCCAACCATGTCGATGGCGGGAATGCCGCGCCTTATGTCCACCTCGACTGAGACCAAATTCCCTTCGTATCCAAAGGGGCTGAAAGAATAGATTTTCATAAAAATTTCACCTCACACATAAGGTAGAAATTTTTTTTAAAAAATGACCTGTTTTGAGAAAAAAAATTAAAAAATTTTATCTTTTTTTGCGGAACTTGGAACGCAAAACGCTAGAGGCGGGGCAAAAGCTCCTCGTAATAAAAGCGGTCGTCTATTTTATAGCCGCCGGCCGTCTTTCCAAGCTTTCTGTCGGCGCGTACGTTGGGGCCGTGAAAGTCGCTCCCGGCCGTGACAAAAAAGCCCATTTCGCGGGCAAGGCGCTCAAGGCGGCGGCACTCGCCTTCCTTGGCTCCCGGATGCCAGGCCTCAAGCCCCGCCACTCCGGCGGCCTTTATTCCTTCCAAAACGCCCTGAATTTTTCCCCAGCCCACATAAAGCGAAAGCGGATGGGCCAAGACAGGCTGGCCGCCCGACTCAAGGACCGCCTTTACGGCCTCGGAAAGATCCGCGCCCTCAAAGTCGACGTAAAACGGCGTTCCCTTGGCAAGATACTTGTCAAAGGCTTTTTGCCTTGTTCTCACAATTTTCTTTTCAAGCAAGTAGGCGGCGATATGGGGGCGGCCCAAGGTGTCCTCGGAATGGGCGGCTCCATTTTGAGCCGGACCCTCTCGCGCCAAAAATTCCTCGTAGGAAACGTCCAGCCCGTCGTTGGCAAGGGCGGCCAGTATTTTTTTGTTGCGGCCGACGCGCCTTTCCTTGAGGGAGCGGACAAGATTTTTCATCGACGGGGAAATTTCCTTTAGGCCAAGCCCCAAAAGGTGGAATTCTCCGGTGGGCCATTGTATGTTCAGCTCAATTCCCGGCGCAAAGACGATTCCGGCCTTTTTAGCCGCTTCCGAAGCCTGGTCCAATCCGTCCAAAGTGTCGTGGTCTGTCAGCGCCAAAACGCAAAGCCCGGCCTCTTTGGCCGCCAAGACCAGCTCGGCGGGGCTTTTTTCGCCGTCAGACGCGGTGGAATGGGTGTGCAAGTCAACCATATTTTTAATATAGCGCAAGGCCGTCCTTCCCGCAAGAGCGCCGTTTTTTAACAATTTTTTTGCAAAAATTGTAGATTTTTTTTTATTTTTGCGCTATAATAAGAGATCGAACTGTATAAAAGTAAGGCGGAAAAAAAATGCCCAAGGCGATGCAATATAACAAAGGCTCCATCATTTACTTTGAAAATGACAAGGACGAGCGCATATTCATTCTCCAAAAAGGCGTGGTCATTTTGACCACAACAGACTCTGAAACCGGCTTGACCGAAACCCAACAGCTCACAAACGGAGAGTTTTTTGGCGTAAAGTCGGCGCTGGGCCACTTTCCCCGCGAAGAAACCGCCACAGTCCTTCAAGACGCGGTCGCGGTCTCAATGACAGTTCAAGAATTTGAAACGATATTCAGCAACAACAAGCAAGTAGTCTACAAAATGCTACGCGTCTTTTCGGGCCAGCTCAGGCAGGTTCACAGAAAGACGCAGGCGCTCTTGCAAACAGACGACACAAACCAACAGGGCGGAATGTTCAGCGTGGCAAAAAGTTTCTACGACGACCAAAACTACCGCGCCTGCTGCGACGTTTGCATAAAATACTTGACCCACTTTCCCACCGCCTACGACAAGGACCAGGTGGCCAAGCTCTACGCGGACTCCAAGCTGCGCTTTGAAAAGTTGGGAAAAAAGGCGGAGCCTGCGGCGGCGGTTGCCGACGCCAGCTACGCGGGCGCGTTGAAGCAGTTCATGCTTCCGGCCTTCGAGCGCTTCCAAAAAAAATACGAGCCTGAGCAAGTGATTATTTGCGAATTTGAGCCGGGCGACTCCTTCTACTTGATTCAAAGCGGAGAGGTCCAGCTTGTAAAGTGCATAAACGGCGTAAAGAAAAACCTTGACATACTCAAGCCCGGCGAATTCTTTGGCGAGATGGCCATTTTGGACAACTCCCCCCGCTCGGCGACTTGCATGGCCATCGGCCCGGTTGAGTGCTTGGAATTCAACAAGGCCAACTTTGAGGTCTTGGTCACAGGCAACCCGCAAATCGCGATCGTTCTGCTCAAGATTTTCTGCAAGCGCATCTACGACCAAAAGCGCCGACTAAAGATTTTGACGATCAAGGACAACACGGCCCGCATCGCGGACACCTTCTGCATGTTCGACGAGATGAACCCAACTGTAAAGCCCAACGAGAAGAGCCGCCGCTTCAACGTCACACAAGCGGACGTGGCCAGCTGGGCCGGCCTTCCCATGCAAATCGTTCAGGAAGAAATGCACAAATTCGTTTCAAGCGGAAAAATTCAAACGTTTGACAACTACATGATTGTAAACAACATCAACGACATGAAGCGCACCGTCGAATTCAAGAGCGTCCAAAGAAAGTAGGAACGGTATGTCGCTTCGCTAATTTTGCGTTAGGAAGTGATTCAACAGCGCTCTTGCGAGCGCTGGCAATCAAGGCGCGCTGCGCTTAAAGCCTTGACTCGTTCCTTTTACGGCGCGATTAAAATTATCGCGCCGCAATAATCACGCTCAAGAACCAAGGCGCTTAATAATTGTCGTGGACGGTGGGGTTCTCCTGCTTCCACTTCTTGCATTTTTCCAAAAGGATTTCCTTGACGTTTTCCGTGACGACGGTGTAAATGCGCTCGCGGACGCGCTCCGCTATTTCTTCGTCAAGGCCGGGCTGTCCGTTTGATTTAAGCATCAAAAAAACTTGGAGGGTCTTTCCGTTGTCCAGCTGGCGCTGCATGACAAGGTTGGCCGAAATCACAAAGTGCATGGCCTTGAAGGTGACCATAACCTCGTTGACTTTTGTGTAAAGCGGAATTTCCGGAAAGGTGTAGTTTGGGTCTGGAATGAAGGAAAAGTGGCTTACCGAAATGTCGCTCACGTTTCCCTTTATAACCGTTCCGTTGTAGCTGAAGCTGGCCTTTGCGGAGGAATCGCATATCGCGCGAACGTTCTTTCGGCGGCCGCACGCCTGGTTGGCGAACATCACCTTGTCGATTATGGCGAAGTTTTTTTCTTTGTTGTACTCAAGCTCGATGCAGCCGCATTGGATTCCAAGGTCAAAAAGATAGTATTTTTCCATCGCGGCCTTTTGTTCGGGCGCGCGGCCTTTTTCGTAAAGAACGCCGACAAGGGCTTTTCCTTGCGTTTGCTCTTGGAAGTACTTTATGAATTTTGGCCAGTCAACGCCAACGTCGGAATCAACAAAGAAGAAGAAAATAGAGTCCGGGCAGGTGTCCATGATTATGCGAACCTGCTCGTACATCGGATAAAATCGAAAGTCCTTTATGATATAGGCCTCGTAGCCTCTTGCCAAAAAGTCTTGCAAAAAGGACTCCGGCAAGAAACTAGGGTCAGGCGCGATGAAAAACGTGCGCCGCCCTTCTATATCGGTCTTTCGATTTTCCATTTACATCCCGTAAGTGGCGATGAAAACGCCGGCGGCGATCGCGGTTCCGATTACGCCGGAGACGTTGGGACCCATCGCGTGCATCAAGATGAAGTTGGAAGGATCGTATTCCAAGCCAACCTTGTTTGAAACGCGCGCGGCCATCGGAACGGCGGAAACGCCCGCGCTTCCGATAAGCGGATTGATTTTCTTTTTAAGGAACAAGTTCATGATTTTGGCCATGACAAGTCCGCCGGCTGTGGCGACGCAGAAAGCGACCAAGCCAAGAATGATGATTCCGATTGACTTAGAGTTGATGATCTTTTCGGGAGTCATTTGGCTTCCGACGCCGAGCGAAAGCAAGATTGAAACGATGTTCATAAGCTCGTTTTCCATTGTCTTGCTAAGTCTCTCGACTACTCCGCACTGCTTGACAAAGTTGCCGAAAGCCAACATTCCGATAAGGGGCGCGGCCGGCGGCAAAAGCAAGATTGTGATGCACAAAAGCATGATCGGAAACAAGACTTTCTCGGTCTTTGAAACCGGGCGCTGCTGCTCCATCTTTATCTTGCGCTCTTTTTCCGTCGTCAAAGCCTTCATGATCGGAGGCTGAATCATCGGAACCAAGGCCATATAAGAATAGGCCGCGACGGCGATTACAGCCATCATGTGGGGAGCGAGCTTTCCAGAAACGTAAATGCTGGTCGGGCCGTCGGCGCCGCCGATAATGGCGATGGCCGAAGCTTCCATCATGTTGTAGTCAACGTTGATTCCAGGAATCATGTTCATAAGGGCGACGCCGAAGAGCGTGAAGAACACGCCGAACTGCGCCGCGCCTCCAAGCAAGGCCATCTTTGGGTTTGCGATAAGCGGGCCAAAGTCGGTCATCGCTCCGATTCCCATAAAGATAAGCATCGGGAAAAATTCGTTTCCTACGCCCGCGGAATAAATTATGTGAAGCATTCCGTGCGGCGCCTCTCCCATTCCCGCTCCTGGAATGTTTACCAAAATCGTGCCAAAGCCGATCGGGATCAAAAGCAAAGGCTCAAAGCCCTTTCCGACCGCGAGGTAAACGATGAGGAATCCTATTGCGATCATGAAAAGCTTTTGCCAGCCGGGAACTACGATGTCGGCAAAGGGATCGGCGGCTTCGGCCTTAAGCTCGGCGGCCTTCTCCGCTTTTTCGGCGGCGACTTCCGCGGCTGTGGGCGTGTGGATGATTTTGTAGATGCCGGTGTTCTTCCAAATGTTCATAAGGAAGGCGTTGACGCTGATGTTGGGAACGTTTTCCGATCCCTTGATGACGCGCTTGAGGCCGGTTCCTGTTGAATATGAGGATGTCGCCGCTCCTTCGCTTTGGGCCTTGACAACAGGCTTTACAAAGAAGGATACGGCCATCGCGACGAACATAATCGCGAAGGTGGCCTTTATAATTTGCGCTTTGTTTTTAGTCATTTCCATTTTGCTGTCCTTACTTTATCTCGGCGATGGCCTGTCCTGCGGAAATCTGGCTTCCAGTGGCCGCCAAGAAGTGAACGCTTCCGGCTGTTCCGGCCTTGATTTCCAATTCCATCTTCATAGACTCGACGATGATAATCGTCGTGTCGGCCTTTACGGCGGCTCCTTCGGCCACGGCGTACTTAAGCAAAGTTCCGGCTACGGGAGCGTTTACGGGTTTTCCTCCGGCGGAAGCGGCAGGCGCGGCTGCAGCTGGAGCCGGAGCTGCGGGAGCGGCTTGGGGAGCGGGAGCCGGAGCGGCAACTGCGACTCCGCCCAAAGTGGCCAAAACCTGGCCGGCCTGGATTTGCGTTCCGGGCTGGACTGTAAAGTTAATCGTTCCGCTTTCGGGAGCCTTTACCTCAAGCTCCATCTTCATTGACTCAATCATGATTACGGTGTCGCCCTTCTTTACCGAAGAGCCGGCGGCGGCAACGTGGCGGAGCAAGGTTCCAGCTACGGGAGCCTTCACTTCAACTCCGCCTGTTACTGTAGCGGTAGGAGCGGCGGCCGGCGCTGCGGCTGCGGGAGCCGAGCCCGCGGCGCCAAATGTCACGTTGTAAGGAGTTCCGTTTACAGTTACGCTAGAGCCGTTGGCGCTAACGTTGTAGGCTGTTCCGTTTACAGTGACTGTCCAAGGTCCGTTAGAAGGAGCGGCCGCCGCGGCGGGGGCTTCCTTCTTTCCGAATGTCTTTTCGGCGTCAACCGGGCCTTTTGAGCGCTCGGTGAAGAACTTGGGCGCGACGTTGGGGAACATCGCGTATGTGAGCGCGTCCTCGACCGATCCGTTTCCGCCGTTCTTCTTTGACTCTTCCATCATTTTGTCCCACTCAGGCGGAATTTCGTCGGCGGGGCGGCAGGTCATAACCTTTTCCATATTGTTTTGCTGCAAGGCTTTCTGAACAAGCTCGGGATTGGCGTCCGTCGGAAGCTTTCCAAAGCGGCCTGTGATGAGGTTTCTAAAGTCCTGGGTCATCGTCTTGTAGCGGCCCATCAAAACGTTCATTACGGCTTGCGTTCCAACAATCTGAGATGTCGGAGTCACAAGCGGAACGTAGCCCGCGTCCTTGTGGACGATGGGGAGCTCGGCAAGAACCTGGTCCATCTTGTCGGCCGCGTTCTGCTGCTTGAGCTGGCTTTCCAAGTTGGAGAGCATTCCGCCCGGAACCTGCGAAAGCAAGATGCGGGTGTCCGCGCCAAGGAAAGAAGATTCCAAAGAAGCGTAGTGCTTTCGGACTTCGCGGAAGTAGGCCGCGATCTCAAGCAAGGCCTTTGTGTCCAAGCCTGTGTCGAGTTCCGTTCCCTTGAGCATCTCTACGACTGTCTCTGTCGGAGAGTGGCTGGTTCCCATTGACATAGAAGAAATCGCCGTGTCCAAAATGTCGGCTCCGGCTTCCGCTCCCTTAAGCAAAGTGGCTACGGAAAGGCCTGTAGTGGCGTGCGTGTGGATTTCAACCGGGAGGTCAACCTTGGCCTTGATGGCCTTTACCAAGTCGTAGGCGGCGTAAGGCTTTAAGAGGCCTGACATGTCTTTAATACAAATTGAGTCGGCTCCAAAGTCGGCGTATGTCTTTGCGAGCTCGGCGTATTTTTCGATTGTGTGGAAGGGAGTTACGGCGTAAGAAATCGCCATCTGAACATGCTTTCCGGTTTTCTTGGCGGCCTTTGTCGCGCATTCCATGTTGCGGGGGTCGTTGCAAGCGTCAAAAATGCGGAATACGTCGATTCCGTTTTTGGCGGCCGTCTCGACGAACTTTTCAACGACGTCGTCGGCGTAGTGGCGGTAGCCCAAGAGGTTTTGGGCGCGCAAAAGCATCATTATCTTTGAGTTGGGAAGAGCGGCGTGAAGCTTTCTAAGGCGCTCCCAGGGGTCTTCGTTCAAAAAGCGGATGCAAGAGTCGTAAGTGGCTCCGCCCCAACCTTCGATGGCCCAGTAGCCGATTTTGTCCATCTTTTCGCAAATCGGAAGCATGTCCGCCGTCGTCATGCGGGTGGCGTGAAGCGACTGGTGCGCGTCGCGAATCGCAAGTTCTGAAATCTGTATTTTGTTAGCCATTTTATTCTCCTATATGTTTAGCTATTTTATTCTATTACAAGTCGCCTTTTGCCTTAAGGGCTCCGGCGATGGCGGCGACAACCGCCTTTTGGTCAGAGGAAGCTGCGGGCGCGGCGGCTGGAGCGGAAGCGGGAGCCTTTTGCGGCTCGTCCTTGTCCAACTTTAGCGCGTGAAGAACTGCGTGCAAGGCGTACATGCACACAATCATGATGATCAGAAAACTGAAGACGACGCCCATTCCCAAAAGCGTAAGTATTCCGCTTTGGCCGAGCATTTGCTCAACGTTCATAATTCCCCCAAAAAAATCGAAAAATTTGTCAATTTATTGTAATGGAAAATGATTTTTATTTCAATATAGTTCCGAAGAAAAAACGCGGCAAACGTCAACAAGCCGGCGCGTCAAAAGCAAAAAAACGCCTTGCTACAAAACAAATGTATTGCGAACCGCGAAAATTCTCGCGAAAGTTTTTTACGATTTGTTCAAAAAAACGCTAATTTTTTAAATAAAATTTATATCTTATATGCATAAGGGAACCACAAGAATGCGGTTCCCGCTTTTTTTATAAGGAGGACAAAAATGTCAGAGACTCAAACAAACACAATCGAAGGCCAGCCGCAGCCCAAAATTCGCGACAGGCTTTTCATCGCAATCTTTGGCAAGGACACGGAGCGCAGCAAGCGCTGGCGGCTGGACTTGTACAACACCCTGAACGGCACGAACTACACAGACCCAGACGCGCTGGAACTGAACACAATCGAGAACGTGATTTACATCAAGATGTACAACGATGTGTCGTTTTTGGTCGATTCGCAAATGACGCTTTACGAGCAGCAGAGCGAAACAAATTCTAATATGCCTCTAAGAGGCCTCTTCTACTTCGCGCAGCTTTACCAAAAGCATCTCTCAAAGAAAGACTTGAACTTGCACCGCTCGTCGCTGATAAAAATTCCGAATCCGCGATTCATCGTCTTTTACAACGGCGACACAAAAAGGGAGGAACGCTACAAGCTCCGACTGTCGGACGCGTTCGAGATTAAAGACTCAAGCGGCGACTTTGAATGGACGGCGGACGTGATAAACATCAACCAAGGCACCAACGAAACTCTTGTCAAAAAGTGCAAGCCGCTGTATGATTATGTAAGGCTTGTGGGAAGAATTTCCGACAACAAGAAAGACGGAATGAAAATCGGGCAAGCCGTGCGCGAGGCCGTTGACTGGTCAATCAAGGAAAACTTTTTGGAAGGCTTCGTCCGCGAGCAAAAAGAGGAGATAATCGCGATGTGTTTGACAGAATACGACGAGGAAAGCGCAATCCGCGGCTGGAAACAAGACGGCATTGAGGAAGGCATGCAGCGAAAGGCCGTGGAAGCCGCGCGAAATCTTCTTGCCATGAATGTCTTGACACCGGAACAAATCGCGCAAGCGGAAGGCTTGCCCCTAGAGCAAGTCCTTGCCCTGCAAAAAGAACTGGCCCAGTAGCGACCGCAGGTCGCGGCAAAACCGCTCGATTGCCTGCCCGCGCGAGCGGGCCTGTGGATAATTTCCTATGCAAGTGGAAGATCCAAAAGTCCGCGCGCTCTTGCGCTTTATCCAGACCAACGAGCCTGGCGAGGACGACTTTTCCAAGCGCCTTTCCGAGTTCGTGGCAAAAGTCAAGGAAAACGAAAAATTCAGAAAGGAGTTCGCCAATATGAATTTGCACGATTATGACATTATGACCGAAGCAAAGGAAGAAGGCCTTGTTGAAGGCGCGCAACAAAAAGCCGTGGAAACCGCGCGGAACCTTAAAGCCGCTGGCGTTGACATTAACATAATAGCAAAGTGCGTCGGCCTTAGCGTCGAAGAAGTTGAAAAACTTTAAGTCCGCGCGCTCTTGCGCTTTATTCAGACCAACGAGCCTGGCGAGGACGACTTTTCCAAGCGCCTTTCCGAGTTCGTGGCAAGAGTCAAGGAAAACGAAAAATTCAGAAAGGCAGTGCGTCGCTACGCGCCGCTTTGCATAGGAGGAGATTATACTTGCGCTCTCGCGAGCGCGGGCAATTAGCCGACATGAATTTGCACGATTTTGACATTATGACCGAAGCAAAGGAAGAAGGCCTTGTTGAAGGCGCGCAACAAAAAGCCGTGGAAGCCGCGCGGAATTTCCTTGCCATGAATGTCTTGACCCCGGAGCAAATCGCGCAAGGAACAGGACTCCCTCTAGAGCAAGTGCTGGAACTGCAAAAAGAACTGGCCGCGCAAACCGCCAACTAAGCCCGCCGCCCTAGCAAGACACAGCCGCAAAAAAAATCGGGCGGCCTCCGCGTATCTTATAATTTTTTCTTCTTAATGTATTTATAAATGTTTTTGACAAATTCCTTTTCAGAACCAAAAAAGTCTCTTTCAGATTTTGTCATTGAGTTTCGTTCAACTTTGTCGGCGACAAGTTCCAATGTGCAAATCAAGTCGGCAACTTGAAAAAGCTTGTAATCAACAGGCTCCACCTTGCGCATTTCTACATTTGAAAAAAGCGAAGTAAATACTGAAGTTAAAATTTTTGTAAGCTCTATTTGGCCGTTGTCGTAATAATTCACAATCAAATCAAACGAATTAAAATATTCATAGTTTTTCTTCAACTCATCGGAAATGGACTTTGAAAGTTTAGCTATATACGCCACTTCATTGTCTTCGCACTCCGCTTTGTTAATTTTTGGGCACAAGTAAAAAACAGGAAGTTTTCTTGCAAAATGAAAAAGCGAATTAAAAATTGACCTTCTCTTTTCCATCTGTTCATATTTATACACTTCTTCACGACGGGTCATGCAAAACCATGGCGACATAATAATTGGGTGAATGAGGCTCGTATTTCCCAAAATCTCCAGACTCGTCAATAAAGACGCTAAGGATTTTTTTGCCCAATTTTCTCCCCCAAAAAAAATGACGGGGTAATTCCCCGTCGTTCGGTGGACCCAAGTCTTTCGACCAGCCCAATTAAGTATAATATAGCGCCATTAGCCGTGCTTGTCAAGCAAAAACAATCGGGAGGCCTCCCCAAACGGAAGACCGCCCCGCAAAGCAGATCCAAATCGAAAATAATACAAAAATTTATTGCGATTTTTCCAAAAAACTGGTGAATTTTTAATAAAAATGTCTACCTTATATGCATAAGGGAACCGCAAAAACGGTTCCCGCTTTTTTTATAAGGAGATATTTTATGAAAAGA
Source organism: uncultured Spirochaetaceae bacterium (assembly GCA_902792795.1). Taxonomy (GTDB): domain Bacteria; phylum Spirochaetota; class Spirochaetia; order Treponematales; family Treponemataceae; genus Treponema_D. The sequence goes on from CADBBB010000070.1 coordinate 10,787, forward strand.
AAATCATTTGACGAGCTTACGTTCGCGGACGATGGCATGTTCCAAGCGGTGATGAAAAATCCTGAGCTTTCGGCGGAACTGGTGGAACGGCTTTTGGGCGTTCGCGTCAAGCAAGTCGAGTACCCG
>CADBBB010000071.1:0-15082 GCA_902792795.1 uncultured Spirochaetaceae bacterium
ATTTGGTCTCGGTAGGGCGCCAAGTCTTTTTTTAGAATGCGGCCGAAATTTTCTTCGGCGGCGCCGCCGGGCGGACCGTAATTGTTTGCGATGTCAAAGCAAGTCACGCCGTTGTCAAAGGCCGCGCGGCACATCGCGCGCATGGTGTCCAAATTTCCCTTGGCGCCAAAATTGTGCCAAAGGCCAAGCGACACTCGCGGCATTTTTAGGCCGCTTTTTCCGCAGCGCTTGTACTTCATTTTTTCGTAGCGGTCTTCCGCCGCGACATAACTTTTTGCCATATTTCCTCCTCTGTTTTGCGCCGCTATTTCAACGCCTCAACTTCTTTGAGCCACAAGTCGCGGCTGGCGTCGCTTGGCATTCTCCAGTCGCCGCGCGGCGAAAGGCATACCGTTCCAACTTTGGCTCCGTCGGGCATGCACGAGCGCTTGAACTGCTGGCTAAAGAAGCGGCGGTAAAAAGTTTCGAGCCACTTTTTTATTTGGGCGTTAGTGAAGCGCGGCGCTTTTTGGTCTTGAAGCGGTTGCGGCGCGGCAAAGGCTTTCTTTGCCAAAAAATAAATTTTCGCCGGACTGAATCCGTAGCGAACCATGTTGTACAAGAAAAAGTCGTGCAGTTCGTAAGGGCCTACAAGCTCCTCGGTTTTTTGAGAAATTTTTCCGTCAGTGGGAGGAAGCAGTTCCGGGCTTACGGGAGTGTTCAACACGTCCAAGAGCGAGGCCTTGAATTTTGGGCTTTGCGCGCAGTTGGCTTCCCATTGGACCAAGTGGCGAACCAAAGTTTTTGGAATCGACGCGTTCACTCCGTACATCGACATGTGGTCGCCGTTGTAAGTGCACCAGCCCAAGGCCAGCTCCGAAAGGTCTCCGGTTCCGATTACGATTCCGCCTGTCTTGTTGGCCAAGTCCATAAGAATTTGCGTACGCTCGCGCGCCTGCGAATTTTCGTAGGTGACGTCGCGGACGCTTTCGTTGTGGCCTATGTCGCAAAAATGCTGGCGGACTGCGGCGGCGATTGAAACTTCCTTTAACGTTGCGCCCGCTTCTTTGGCCAACGCGAGCGCGTTTTGGTAAGTCCTGTCTGTCGTTCCAAAGCCCGGCATCGTCACGGCCAAGATTCCCTTGCGGTCGAGCTTGCAAAGGTCAAAGGCGCGGCAAGTCACCAAAAGCGCAAGCGTGGAATCCAAGCCGCCGCTCAAGCCTATCACCGCGCTCTTTGCGTTGATGTGGCGCAATCGTTTTGCCAAGCCTTGCGCTTGGAGAGTTATCACTTCGCGGCAGCGCTCGCCGCGCTCTTCTGTGTCTTGGGGAACAAAGGGCCGCGCGTCGACGGCTCTAAAAAAGTCCCGCGCCTTGTCGTAGTCCCTTTCTTTTTGCTCGACAAAAATTTCTAGGCAGGAATTTTCCGCGCAAGAGGAAGCGCCTTTTTCTCGCGCCTGGCACTGGCCAAAAGTTGTCGTCCGCGTTCGCTCGGCTTCCAAGAGGCCAATGTCAATGTCGGCGCAAACGGTTTTTGTTTGGAACAATTCGCTTTGCGCCAAGATTTTTCCGTTTTCGCAAATCAAGTTGTGGCCGGCAAAAACCATGTCTTGGCTGGATTCGTCTTGGCTTGCGTCGGCGTAAATGTAGGCGCAAAAAAGCCTGGCCGACGTCGACTTTGTCAAAAGGCGGCGGTATTCGGCCTTTCCGATGATTTCGTTGGAGGCCGAAAGGTTGGCCACAATGTTGGCTCCCTTCAAGGCGTGTCTGGCGGAGGGCGGATTGGGCGCCCACAAGTCTTCGCAAATTTCAAACGCGATTTTGGCGCCGCCGTTTCCCGCGCGCAAAATTATGTTCGTTCCAAAAGGAACGGCGGAATTTTTGTCCGAAAGATAAATCGTTTGGTTTTTTTCAAAAAGCGGGGCGGGGCTAAAATGACGGCGCTCGTAAAATTCCGAATAGTTTGGAATGAACGTTTTGGGAACAAGCGCCAAAACTTTTCCTTTATGCAAGGCCGCCGCCGCGTTGTAAAGCGCGCCGTCCTTCTTTACCGGAAGTCCTATGGCGATTATCGCGTCGAGCGTTTTTGTCGCGGCCGCGATTTTCTCGCATGCCTCGGCCGCCGCGCGCAAGAGGCTTTCCTGCAAAAAAAGGTCTCCGCAAGTGTAGCCGGTCACGCAAAGTTCCGGAAAGACCACAAGGCGGGCGCCGTTTTTGTCGGCCTCTTTTGCCGCCGCGATAATTTTTGTAGAATTGAATTCCGGGTCCGCGACCTTAAGCTCAACGCTCGCCGCCGCCGCCCTAAAAAAGCCGTAATTCATGCCAAATATTCTACCATATTGAAAAGAATCATTCAATCTGATAGAATTGTTTTTCAACGATTTGGAGTTAGCCCTATACGGCTTAGTCAAGGCGCGCTTCGCTTAAAGCCTTGACAAAGCCGTTTTTCGGTTATCTCCTTCGGAGGATATAACCGAAATGACTTTATTTGAAGATTTAAAATGGCGCGGCCTGATCAAAGACATCGCCGGCGAAGAGAGCGACTTGCAAAAAGTTTTGGACGGAAAGCCTTTTTCTTTTTATTGGGGAACTGATCCCACGGCTGACAGCCTTCACCTTGGCCATTATTCTTCCTTGTGCATGGCAAAGCGCTTGGCCAACGCCGGCCACCACCCCGTGCTTTTGTGCGGCGGCGCCACAGGCCGAATCGGAGACCCGCGCCCCACAGCCGAGCGCGAAATCATCAGCGAAGAAAAGGTCAACGCCAACATCAACGGAATCCGCGCGCAAATAAAGAGCCTTGTTCCCACTGCGGAACTTGTAGACAACTACGACTGGCTCAAGGACTACACTTTCCTAAACTTTTTGCGCGACGTAGGAAAATACATCAACGTCAACTACATGCTGGACAAGGACATAATCCGCCGCCGCCTGGAAAACGGAATAACGTTCGCGGAATTCTCCTACATGCTCTTGCAGGGCTACGACTTTGTCCACCTCTTCCAAGAAAAGAACTGCATAATGCAGGTTGCCGGAAGCGACCAGTGGGGAAACATCACAACCGGCGTTGACTTGATCCGCAAAATGCTCAACCAGGCGGCCTACGCCTTTACGATGCCCTTGATTCTTGACCCCAGCGGAAAGAAATTTGGAAAGAGCGAAGGAAACGCGCTCTGGCTCGACAAGACAAAGACCAGCCCCTACCAAATCTACCAGTACCTCTACAATTCAGACGACTCAAAGGTTTTGGAATACCTCAAGGTGTTCACCTTCCTTTCCCGCGAGCAAATAGAAGAAATTTACAGGCAGCAGCAAGCCGCCCCCGAAACAAGAGTCGCGCAAAAGACTTTGGCCTACGAAGTGGTCAAGGACATCCACGGAGTTGAGGAAGCCGACAAAGCCGTTAGCGGAGCCAAGGCCGCCTTTAGCGGAGAAGGCAACAAGGACGACATGCCGACTGTTGAGATGGAAAAATCCTTGATTCAAAACGGAATCGGCGCGATTGACTTGTTCTTTGCCGCCAAAATCGGAGGCGCCACAAAGAGCGACATCCGCCGCTTGATTCAGCAGGGCGGGGCGGCCGTAAACGCGGCCACCTTCAACGATGTCAAGCGCGTTTTGAACGAAGCTGACCTGGACAAAGACGGCGAGCTAGTCCTCCGCGCCGGAAAGAAAAAGTTCGTGCGAGTGGTGTTCATTTAAACCACGATAAAATTGTCTTGAATAGCCAGGCAAAGAATTCTTTTATCGCGTCCCAGAGGCGGCGCAGGGGGCTTGGAGAGACCTGGTAGGCGAAGGTCTCCTCGTAGAGCGTGGAATCCAGTGCAATGCGGGCAATATGGCACAGCTCATGCGCCAGAAGCTCCTGCCGGCGCTCGCCGGCGATGAGTTCGTATTTTGAATTTAGCGTGATCGGGTTCAAAAGGCCGTAGCGGCGCAGGCTGTCCTTGAGGTCTTCCAAGTTTCCCAAATCTTTTCGGACGCGGTTTTTTACCTTGATGTCTTTAACGCTCACCAACATGGCTCACTCCATCAAAGAATTGCCGCTTTCAAAATTTGAAAAGTCAAATTCCTGCTCGGCTTCGTCTTTGGCTTGGCTCTGGCTTTGGCGCTCGCTTTTTTCTATGATGGAATCCAAGTCCAAGTCAAGCTGCAAGTCGCCGTCGTCTATAAAGTCGTCCATCGTGAATCCTGTTTGGTAGAGCGCGTCTTCAAGCATTTCTTCCGTTCGCTTTTCGCTGTTGGCGGTTCCGGAGCCGTGAACGTCGCACAACTGCCTTGGGGTGTTTCCTTGAATGAACCAAAGCGCGATTTCCCGGCAGCCTTCCACGCAAAGCTTTCCTGTCTCGTCGCAAACGTTTAGCTTGACCACGCCTTCCTCCGGCTGCGGCCAATCCTTGTACGGAAGGTCCTTGTGAATCGCCTTCATAAAGTCGCCCCACGGAGGGCCGGCCAAAGAAGCTCCGGTGCCCGACATTCCCATTGAGTTTCCGGGAGTGTCAAAGCCAAACCAGAAGGCGGCCGTGTAGTAGGGGCTGTAGCCGATGGCCCAAGCGTCGCCCCAGTTTTGCGTCGTTCCTGTTTTTCCGGCCATAGGCATTTGGAATTCCTGGCCGGTCTTTTTGTCTGTGTAAATGAACTTGGAGCCCATCGGGTCTCCCGCGCTCCGCTCTATCAAGCTGGAACGATTTTGCGAGCCAAAGCGGAGCGTTCCCACTGTCGTCGCATGCTCCATGATTTTTGTCATCACAAAAGAATTTTGCGGAGTTATCACTTGCGTGGGATTTTTCATGTTATGGTGAACGTCGCGGTCGATGTTCAAAATTATGTTTCCGTTCCTGTCTTCCACCGTGCGGATGGCCGTGGGCGTGATGGCCTTTCCGCCGTTTGCGAAAATCGCGTAGGCGCGGGCCATTTCTATCGGGCGCACTGACACCGTTCCCAAGCCAAGGGGAAAGCCCGGAATGAAGGCGCGGCTGGGAAGCTCCTTTTGCGGAATTCCAAGAAGCGCCACGGCGCGGTCGATGGCGGCGTCAAAGCCGATTTTTTCCAAGACCTTGAGCGCCGGAACGTTAAGCGAAAGCGCCAAGGCCCTCCAAAGCAAAACGTTTCCTCGCCACGCGCCGCCGTAGTTGTTTGGCAGGTAGCTGCTTCCGTCCTTGGCCTTGAACTCGTAAGGCGCGTCCAAAATTGCAGTGGCCGCGTTAAAGTCGGGCGTGTCCAAGGCCGCGCTGTAATACAAGGGCTTGAACGAAGAGCCCGGCTGCACTCGCGCTTGGCTCGCGCGGATGAACTGGTTGGATTGGTCGAACTTGCTTCCGCCTATGAGCGCCGTGATGTAGCCTGTGTCGTTCTCAAGGTTGACCATCGTTCCTTCTATGGTGGTGGCCTTGGCTTTTTCCTGCGTCAAGCGGTTGGCCTTGTTGATGATTCCCACCTTAAGGTTGTCGATGCCGAACATAAGGCTCGCGATGTCCACAAGCGGATTTATCTTTGTCTGGAATTCTTTTGTGGCCGAAGACTGGACCAGCTGCTTTGACATTTTTAGCCGCTTTAGGTTAAACATGAGCGTTATCAATTCGCTCATGGGAACATACGTGCTAAAGGCGCCCTTTTGCTTTGAGGCCATTTGCGCCTTGTAGTTTGCGTTGGCGTTGGCGATTTGCTTTTCCATCAAAAGCTGGGCTGTCTGCAAGTGGTAGATGTTTCCGGTCGTGTTCACGGTAAGGCCGCTTGAGTAAATGTCGGCGTCTCCGTAAATCATTTCGCTCAATTCGCGGCGCACATATTCGCTGAACCAGGGCGCCTTGTCGTCTCGCATGAAGAAGGCGGAAGTGTCGGTGCGCGAATAGTCAAAGTTGAGCCAGTAGTCGTCAAAGGAGTCGTCCGCCTCCTTTTGGGTGATGTATCCTTCCGCAACCATCGCGCGCAAAACGTCCTTTTGCCTGTCCATCGCGCGGTTGGGGTGCTCAAAGGGATTGTAAAAGGCCGGGTTTGAAAGCTGGATTACCAAAATCGCGGACTCGGCGGGCGTTATGCGGCGGGCGTCGTGGCCAAAGTAATACTTGCTGGCCGCGTTCACTCCGTAAGTTCCGCCGCCAAAATAAACGCGGTTCATGTAGAGTTCCAAAATTTCGTTCTTGGAATAACGGCGCTCCATTTGAATGGCCCACCAAAGCTCCTTGAGCTTTCGCAAAATCGACATTTCCTTGCGGTCGCAGTAAAGGGTGCCCGCGATTTGCTGGGTCAGCGTGGAGCCTCCGCCAAGAGAACTGCGGGTCAAAACGCCTACGACGGCGCGGAAAATCGCGCGGGCGCTAAAGCCCTTGTGCTCGTAAAAAATGCGGTCTTCGCGGGTAAGCAGCGAGTCCTTCATGTGCTGGGGAATTTCTATCAAGCTTATGATTTCGCGCCGCTCCTCCGAAGTGAACTCGGTGATCAGCTCGCCGTTTATGTCCAAAATCTTTGTGGGAAGCGCCGTCGTGAACTCGGTGAAATTTTCGGTGTTCACCGTGTCGGCGGTTTTGGCCAGCGCGAGCCCCAGACAGGCGCCGGTAATGAAGGCGGCCGCCATAAAAAGCGCGATAAAGACTTTTGTAGACTTTCGTATTAAAAGCATATGTTAGTTTCCGCCGTTCTTTGTGTATTTGGCAAGGCCGCCTTGCTTGAGAATCGCGCGGCTGCGTTCGGACAAGTCGTTCGTCGCAAGGATTGTCTTTCCGTTAAGGTCAATCTTGAACTCGCAGCCGGTGTTGAGCGCTTCTTCTATATTAACAAGCTTGAGCGTGTCGCCCAACTTTATGCTGTCGTAGTCCGCCGCGTCCTTAAAGTTTAGCGGAATGATTCCGTAGTTGATGAGGTTGGCCTTGTGGATGCGCGCGAAGCTCTTTGTCAAAATCGCGCGGACGCCCAAATACATGGGGCCAAGCGCGGCGTGCTCGCGGCTTGAGCCTTGGCCGTAGTTCTCTCCGCCAACCACAATGCAGTCGGCGAAATTCGCTTTTTCGGCGCGCTCGTAAAATTCCGGGTCAAGGCGGGTAAGGGTGAACTTGCTTATCTCGGGAATGTTGGAGCGCAAGGGGAGCATCTTGGCGCCCGCCGGCATTATGTCGTCGGTGGAAACGTTGTCTCCGGCCTTGAGCGCCACGGGCAATTCAAGGCTTGGCTTGTATTCGCGGCAAGCGGGGCAGGGCTTGATGTTGGGGCCGCGCAAAATTTCAACCTTGGCGGAATCGCTTTCCGAAAGCGGCGCGATGACCATTCCGCGGTCTTGGGCGGCTTCCAAAACATCCTTGCTTGAAAGGCGGCTGTCGCCTCCGTCCAAAAGACTTTCGCGAATTCCTGTCTTGTAGGCCGCGTCCTCGTAGTCCAAGTCCTCGGCGCAAGTGAAGACGCCGTTAATGGCGCTCGCGGCGGCGGTCTCGGGGCTTACCAAGTAAACGTTGGCGTCGGCCGTTCCGCTTCTGCCCTTGAAGTTTCTGTTAAAGGTGCGCAAGGTGACGCCTTGGCTGTTGGGGGCAAAGCCCTGGCCGATGCAGGGGCCGCAAGCCGATTCCAAAATGCGGAAGCCCGCTTTTATAAGGTCGCCCAAGATTCCGGCTTTTTCGGCCATCATCAAAGTGGCGCGGCTTCCGGGCGCGATTCCCGCTTCCACTCCGGGAGCGATGGTCTTTCCCTTTACAATCGCGGCCACGCTTTCCAAGTCGTCAAGCGAAGAGTTTGTGCAGCTTCCGATTACGACTTGCGTCACCGGCTGGCCCTTAAGGCTTTGGATTGTGTTTATCACGTCGGGGTTGTGGGGGCAGGCGGCGAGGGCATGCAAGTCGTCCAAGTTTATTTCGATGATTTTGTCGTAGGCCGCTCCGTCGTCCGCCTTGAGCTCCTTCCAATCCGCGCCGCGTCCCATCGACTCCAAAAATTTCTTTGTCTTTTGGTCGCTGGGGAAGACGGAGGTGGTCGCGCCCAATTCCGCGCCCATGTTTGTTATCGTCGCGCGCTGGGGAACGGTCAAAGTCTCGACGCCGGGACCAAAGTATTCGTAAATGGCCAGCGTTCCGCCCTTGACTGTCTCGCGGCGCAAAACTTCCAAGATGATGTCCTTTGCGCCGACTCCTTTTTTCAAAGTTCCTGTGAGCTTCACGCCAAAGATTTTTGGCATGGCAAGATGGAAGGCTCCGCCTCCCATCGCGACGGCCACGTCAAGGCCGCCCGCTCCGATGGCGATCATTCCGATTCCGCCGCCTGTGGGCGTGTGGCTGTCCGAGCCAAGCAAAGTTTTTCCCGGGGCGCCAAAACATTCCAAGTGGACTTGGTGACATATTCCGTTTCCGGGCCGGCTAAAGTAAAGGCCGTATTTGGCCGCCACGCTCTGAAGGTAGCGGTGGTCGTCCATGTTCTTAAAGTCTGTCTGGAGCGTGTTGTGGTCAACGTAAGAGACCGAAAGCTCCGTCTTTACGCGCGGGATTCCGATGGTCTCAAACTGAAGGTAAGTCATCGTGCCTGTCGCGTCTTGGGTCAATGTTTGGTCGATTTTTATCGCGATGTCTTTTCCGCGCTCGATGGGCGTTCCTTTTGTAAATGCCGTCTCCTTGCATGCTTCGGGAACGATGTGTTCCTGCAAGATTTTTTCCGCCAATGTAAGAGCCATAGAGCGCCTCCAAAATTTTTTGTTAAATATCATATTATTGTAATGAATTTGATGGAAGAATTCAAGGCTGTCTTTTGCGCTTGTTTTTTCCGCGTTTATGCTATAGAATAGAACATTGTGGGAGCCAAAATCATTTTTAAGGGCATCGCTGTTTTCGCGCTGGGAGCCGCGCTTTTTTCTTGCAGGGGAAAGGTGGAGGCGGAGCTTGAGGAATACACGCCGCTTTCAAAAGAGGCCGGCGACTTGAGCGCTGCCGCCCAATGGGCGTATGAAATAGAGAGCGGCCGCCTTGACAAAAAAATAGACTCTATAGAAGCCGTTTCAAAAAGCGTGCCCTTGTCGCCGCTCGCCGTCGTGGCGCTTGGCGGAGCGGCCGCGTCCGCTCCCGTTTACCCAGAGCTGGACGGCTTTGGCAGCCTCGACACTTCCAACATTCAGGGCGAGCTTTTGGAAACGATAAAAACATTTTGCCGCGACATGCTCGAATATTCCAAAAACGCCGACGAATACGAAAAGCGCCAAGCCGCGCTAAAGGCCGCCCAAAAAGAAGCCGCCAAGAACGGCTCCCCAGATTCCGGCGGCGACGAGTCGGAAAGCGGGGAGGATTCGCAAGACGAAAACGTTCCCCAAAAAGACTCGTCCAAAATCGACGCCGCCTTTTCCAGCCGCTCCATTTTTTCGCTCGCGCTTTTTTTGTCGGACAGCCAGGCGGCGGGCGTTTTGCAGTCCTTTGTCATAGGCCACCCTTTTGTTGGCGATGAATTGATGGAAGTTCCGGTGCGATGGACCGGCCAGAAGCAAATTTTATACACCAAGCTTTATCCGGCCCAAGAGGGCGAAAGCTGGAAAATTCAGCAGATAGAAATTTATAAGTCGGAGGCTAACGATGGAAGCGTCAAAACTGACAGGAATTGAGCGCGAGCTTGTTCTTCAATATTTGATTGACGGAAACGTTCCGGTGACCGTCACTCCGATAGAGGAAGAAGAAGCGGCTTTGGACGGCGACGCAAAAGAAGTTTCCGGCGACATGCCGCGTCCGGCCACGGCGGCGCTTTTTCCGATAGCGATAAAGGCCGAGCAGCTCAAGGTTTTGGAACAGGGCATAATTCTTTTGACCAATCCGCCGCAAAACGTCCAAAACTTCATCGACAAAAAGGCTAGGGTGGAATTTTACTTCAACCGTTTGGGACTTTACTTTGAGACAAAAATCAAGCGCATAAAGGCCGGCCTCGCGCTCGTCATTCCTTCTTCTATAAGCCGAATCCAAGAATCCGCCGCCGCGCCCCGTCCCACGGAATTTTCCGCCAGCCTTTATTTTTCGGTCAACCAAAAAACGGACGTCCACTATGATTGCGTTCCAGCGGCGGGCTACCAGCTTTTTTCAAAGCCGGTGTGGAAGGACATTGACGAGGCCGCGCAAAAAAAAGCCAAGGAATATTTGGAAAGCTTCATTGTCCACGCGCGGCAAAAAGGCGTGGCCGGAAGCGGCGTGCAGCTGATTCCCGTTGTGCGCTACTTGTCGGAAAAAGTTTCAAAGATGGAAAGCGTTCAGGGCCGCAAGGAGCCGCTTGACGTTTTGTTCGTGAGCCATGAGCGGATTGTTTTTGGACAAAAGGCCGGAAACGTCGACTTGCAGGAGGGAACGGAATACGCGCTTGAAATGTCGTTCCCGCTTCCGCGTCCTTTGACGGAGCGAAAAATTTTTGGCACTTGCCGCGTCGAAGCCAACTATTTTGACGACAGCAAGGAATTTTCTTGCGCGGTTTGCCGCTACACTTCCTTGCAAGAGGAAGACGTCCGCTTTTTGTACGAAAAAGGAACCGGCGAAAAATTTATTTAGACTTGTTGTTCCCAAGCAAAATCGCCACAGGCTTTAGGAACGGAACGTTTTCGCAAATGATTTTGATGAAGACCAAAAAGGGCACCGCCAAAATCATTCCGATGAATCCCCAAATCCAGCCCCACACGCTTAATGAGACCAATATGAGAAACGGCGAAATGTCGAGGTTTCCTCCGGCGACGCGCGGCTCCACAATGTTCCCCAAAATTATGTTGACGATAAAGACAAGAAGCGCCGTGGCCAAGACCGGCGGCACCGACGGAAAGAACTGCAAGAGCGCGAAGAATGTCGTGAGCAAGAATGAAATCACGCTTCCAAACGTGGGAATGAAGTTTAGCAAAAACGCCAGGAAGGCCCATACGACGGCAAAGTCCACGCCAATTATCGTGAGGCCCAAAAAGACCGCGATGCCTGTGACCAGCGAAATGAAAAACTTTATTGAAATGTAGCTTGTCGTGTCTACGATTACTTTTGTGATTACGGATTTGACGCGGTGGCGCATCTTTCCTTCAAAGGCCACGGAAATCTTTTTTTCAAAGGAACCGGCCTCCACAAGCAAAAATGTGTACATCAAGAAAATCACAAAAAGATTTTTTGCAAAGGCCAGCGCGGTGTTTGAGACTGAAAGCGCCGCGCTTTGTATGTACTGGCGGATTTTCAATTGCGCCAAAATATTTTCGATCAGCGTCTTTCCTTCGTCGTAGCTAAGGTTGAACTGGGAAGCCGAATACTTGTAGAGGGTCAAAAGCCTGTCTTCGTAGCGGGGATAGGCTCTTATTATTGACGCGGCGCTGGCTTGCAAAAGGCGCGCCATTCCTCCAATCAAAAGGAAAAAGGCCGCGAGCGTGAGAATGATTCCCAGCGCCCAAGGCAGGCGCATCTTTGAATGCATTTTGCGGATGGTCGGAAGGGCTACGAGCGCGAGCAAAAGTGAGATGAAAATTTGGATGGAAAACGCCCTTGTGGCCTTTAAGATGGCGAGAAACAGAATGGCCGTCAAGAAGGCGAGCAAAATGAAAATGCGCCTTGGGTAATTCTTTTCTTTCGCCTCGATTGCGGGGCTGGCGTCTTGCGGCTTTGTTTCCTGCGGCCTCGCTTGCGCCGACGCTTTTGTCGGCTCGGGCGTCCTTACGTTTATGTTAAGCGCCTTAAAAATGTCTTCCAATTTTCACTTCCTATCGTTTTTTGGGGCCAATCTTGTCAAAGCCGCAAAGGGGAACAAGCGCCTCCGGGATTGTGATCGAGCCGTCCTCGTTTTGGTAGTTCTCAACGATCGCGAGCATCGCGCGTCCTACGGCGATGGCGGTTCCGTTGAGCATGTGGACGTACTTGTTCTTTCCGTCGTCGTCCTTGTAGCGAACGTTGAGGCGGCGGCTTTGGTAGTCCGTGCAGTTTGAGGTGGAAGTCACCTCGCCGTATTCGCCGCCGTTGCGTCCCGGCATCCAGGCTTCCAAGTCCCACTTGCGGTAGGCCGGAGCGCCAAGGTCTCCCGTGCATGTGTCAACGACATGGAAGGGGAGGCCCAAGCCAGTGAAGATTTCCTCTTCGATAAGGCGCAATTTTTCGTGCAGCTCGTCGCTTTGTTCCGGGACGCAGTAAACGAACATTTCCACTTTGTCAAACTGGTGGACGCGGTAGAGGCCCTTGCTGAACTGGCCGGCGGCTCCGGCTTCGCGCCTAAAGCAGTGGGAAAGGCCGCAGTACATGAGCGGAAGTTTCGCCTTGTCCAAAATTTCTTCGGAATGGTAGCCGCCCAAAGTGATTTCAGCGGTGGCGACCAAGCAAGTTCCTTCGTCTTCGATGCAGTAAACGTTGGACTCGTTTCCGCGCGGATTGAAGCCTATGCCTTGAAGGATTTCTTGGCGGGCGACGTCCGGCGTGATGAAGGGCGTGAAGCCGCGCTTTCGCAAAAGGTTAAGCGTGTACATAATCAAGGCTTGCTCCAAGAAGACCGCCTCGTTCTTTAGATAGTAGAATTTTTGTCCTGAAACTTTTGTTCCGCGCTCAAAGTCGATCAAGTCCAATTCTTCCATAAGCTGAACGTGGTCGCGCGGCTCAAAGTCAAACTTGCGCGGCGTTCCGACTTTCTTGACCTCAAGGTTTTCGGTGTCCAGCTTGCCGATAGGAACGGCGGGGTTGCACATGTTGGGAATCTTCCGCGCGGCCTCTTCCAGCGCCGGCTCGATTTTTTCAAGGTCGGCTTCGACGGCGGCGATTTCTTCCTTGATTTTCTTTCCTTCGTCGATAAGCTTTTGGCGCGCGTCCGGCTCCATCTTGCCTTTCATCGCCGCGGCGTTTTGGTTTCGCTGCTGCTGCAAGTCCTGGCGCTTTGTGACCAGCGCGGTTCTTTTGTCGTAGAGTTCCACCACCGCGTCGGCGTCGGCTGCCATATTGCGGTTCTTGATGTTTTCTTTTACCGCGTCCAAGTTTTCTTTGATAAATTTGTAGTCCAACATATTTTCGCTTCCTTATATGAAAAAATTTATTTTAGTTCGTATTCGCAATAAACGGTGACGGCCACTTCGCTGTCGCCGGCGCTGATCGGCGTGGCAAAGTCGTTGGCCGCCATCATCATTTTGCTTTCCGCGCGCGCGGCGTAAACCGGCGAGCTGTGTTCCTCTATTTTAATCACGCGGCCCAATTCCGCTCCGGCTGTCTTTGCCATAAGGTTGGCGGCCTCGGCGGCGTTCTTAATCGCCAGCGTTCGGGCTTCGCGCAAGGCGTCGGCGGTCTTTGTGGCGGCAAATTGAATCGAGTTGAATTCGTTGGCGCCGTTCTTTATCGCGGCGTCAATCGCCGTTCCTGCCTTGCTTGTGTCCATCGTCACAATGTGAATCGAGTTCGTCACGCGGTAGTCGCCGCGCGTTTGGACGCCGTTCCTAACGTTGCTGTCCTGCCAAATGCGGTAGTCGCTTGTGGTGATTGAGTCAGCCGCGAAGCCCGCTTCGACCAAGGCGGCGCGGACTTTTGTCACCGCCTCCGCGTTTAGGCGCGCGGCTTCGATTACCGAGCGGTTGTAGGTGACGACAGCCACGTTGATTGTCGCCATGTCGCTTTTTACGCTGACCGAGCCTGTTCCCGACACGGAAATCGTTCTTGCCTGCTCGCCTTTTTCGGGCGCCCTGATTACGCAGGAAGAAAACGACAGCGCGGCGAGCAGCGCCAAGGCGAATGTGGCGGACGGCAAAAGCGCCGCCGCTTTTTGGGCTTTAAAAAAATTCTTTTTCATAAAAACCTTCTTATCGTATGTCTATGTAAAATCTCTTTAGGTAAATCGAGCGCTCGTTGGCGCGGCGCCAATATTGGCTTTGCGGCCAGTTCTTTATCAAAGTGTCGTAGGCTCCGATGGCGCTCTTTATGTTGCGAACGCTGGACTTGGCTTCCAAAATCAAGCCTTCCAAATAAAGGCCCGCGTCAAAGTCTTCTGTGGCCGCGTCAAAGAATTGCTGGACCAAGTCCAGAGCCTCTTCGTAGCGCTTTTCGTCGTAGGCTTTTTGCGCGCGCTCCAAAAGGTTCTTCGCCTTGTCCGCTCCGGACGCAGGGCTTGAGGCCGCGCTCTTGTCCTTGGACTTGTCCGCTGGGGCCCTTGACGGCGCGCTTGTTCCGGCGACGGCGGTCTTTTGCTTGGAGTCCGATTTTTCCTGGCCGGAAGTTTGTATTACGGTCTGGACTTTCTCCGCAGGCGAGGCCTCCGTTTGCGCGGCGGGCGCGGCCTGTTTTTGGGCTGCGGGGGCGGGCGTTTGTCCTTCCGTTTGTTCCATAGCGGAACTTGATTTTTCTTCGCGCTCGGCCTGCTTTTTGGCGGCGGCCTGCGCCACGGCTCGTTCCTTTTCTTGCGTGTTCTTGGCCCTGTCAAATTTTGGCGGAACGACTTCCGCGTATGAAGGCGCCTGGACATGGACCGCGTCGGCGGCGCTCTTTTCGCCCACTGTTATTTCAATCCAGTCGTCGATGTAGTTTCCTGTGAGGATGTCGTTTTTGTAAAAGTGAAGGAGGCTCCAGCTTGCGGCCCTGAAAGATAAAGCGGTCGCCGCCGTCTTCCTCGCCCAAGTAAATCCAGCCGCTTCCGGGATACGTCACGTCGACAAATTGGTTGTTCCTTATTGTCATCGAGCGGCTTGCGACCGGCTCAGGCTTTTCCTCTTGGGGCGCTTCCTCTTGTTCCTCAGTTTGGGGAACGGCGAGAGCGATTCCTTCGTTGGCTTCCTGAACGTAGCTTTGCCGCGCGTCTGGAAGGGCGGACGCGGCCGTTCTGGCGGCGCCTGCCGTCTCGGCGCTGGCGCCGTCGCGGCCAAGGTTGGCCTTGTCGGAGCCGGGGCCTACAAGCGGCCCTCCCTTGACCGAGCTTCCTTGGCTTGTCACGCGGGTCAGCTCCGTCGCGTCGGAGGAAGCGGGAGCGCTTTTTTGGCTTGCGTCCTCCGCCTTTTTGTCTTGCAAGGGCGCGGCCACGCTTACGCTTGTGTCCTTGGCCTTGTTTTGGCCGTCCTTTATTTTTTCCAAAAGGGTGCCGTCGTTGTCCTTTATAATTTTAGAGGCGCTTGGGCTTTGGGCCGTAAAGTCCGCCTCAAGTTCGTCCTGGGGAATTTTTTCTTCGAGCGTTTCAGGGGCGGCGGCTTC
>CADBBB010000071.1:15140-18775 GCA_902792795.1 uncultured Spirochaetaceae bacterium
GTCCGCCTCCATTTGCTCGCTTGTTCCGCTTTGATAAGAGGGTTCCTGGACAGGCTCGTCCGCTTGCTTTGCGGCTTTGCCCGTGGTGGCGCAAGAGAAAAATAAAATGGGGCAGAGCGCCAAAAGCGAGGCGCGCAAAAGTTTTTTCACGGGGCGGCCTCCGTTATGTTTCTTACAAGCAAGTCGTTGGCCTGCGAAAGTTTTTGGACAGCCTCGCCGTCAACGGGCGAAAGCCATTCGCGGACATCTTCCTTGGACCATTTTTCTTTGGTCTCGCGGCTTGTGGCGTATTCCTCGGGAATGGAAACTCCCTGCGGCAAAAGAAGCTCTTGGTCGGCCTCCAGCGGCTCGCTCTTGAACTTGGCGCTGGGAACTTCTTTTTTTTGCGGAATCAAAATGATGGCCACAAGCGCCGCGCAAAAAAAGAGCGCGAGAATGGATGAAATCAAAAGCGCCTTTTGCCGTTGCGAGAAAAAGTCCCTTATGTTTTCGCCCAGTTCCGAAAAATCCATTATTGCTGGCCTTGCTCCGCGCTGGAATTATCCGCGCTTTTGTCGCGGCGCGGCGGGCGGGGAGGAATGACGACTCCTTCCTCCGGCGGAACGTCTTCTTCTACAAAGTCGTCCTTTTTGTCCACGTAATTTTTTCTGATCGTGTCGATGTCGTCGTCAAGGCGCAGTGTGATAATCTTGGAAACGCCCGACTCTTCCATCGTGACGCCGAGCAAGGAGCTCGCGCCCATTACGGTCTTTTTGTTGTGGGTGATCACGATGTATTGGCTGACGTTGGCGAACGCCATCAAGGCTTCGACAAAGCTGCCTACGTTCTTGTCGTCAAGCGCCGCGTCAATCTCGTCGAGCAAGCAGAAGGGGCTGGGGCGCACTTGGTATGTGGCGAACAAAAGCGCGATGGCCGTCATGGTCTTTTCGCCGCCCGAAAGGAGCGCGATGCTTTCCAGCTTTTTTCCCGGCGGTTGCGCCAAAATGTCGATGCCGCTGGTAAGAACGCTTTCGGGGTTTTCAAGGCGCAGCTCGGCCTTTCCGCCTCCGAACAAGCGGCGGAACATATTGTGGAAATTCTTTTTGATTCTGTTGTATGTTTCCAAAAAGAGCTCGGAAGACTTGGACTTGATTTCTTCCGCCACGCGCTCCAAGTCCTTGAGCGACTTGAGCGTGTCGTCGTAGTTTGTCTGTTGGCGCTCGTAGCGCTCCTTTTCTTCGACAAACTCTTCGGGGGCCATCAAGTTGATTCCGTGGCTCAGTTCCTCCAGCTCGCTTCGTTTTTTAGAAAGCTTTTCCTTTAGGTCAAGGGGCTGGGCGGTTATCGTGTACATGCGCTCCTCGTATTCCATCAAGTCGCGCGAGTATTGGTCAAGGAAGTTTTGCTTTACGTTCTTTATTTCCGTGTCCGTCTGGAGCATGGAGCCGGAAAGCTGCTCGTATTGGTTTTGATACTTGTTGAGCATTTCCTGCTTTTTGTTGAGGTCGTTGGTTTTTCCCGAAACCTTGTTGTTGTAGTCCTTTATCTGTTCGTCAAGTTCCTTGAGGCGGTCGGCGGTCTTTCTTCCGCGGTCCTCGATTTCGGCAAGCTCCTCCGCGACGCTTTCCATTTGCTCGTCAAGGTCTTTTTTGCGCCTTTGCTCGGCGTAAAGGTCCTCGTCGTTTTGGCGCAAGTTGTTTTCTTCCGTCGTGAGGGTGCGGCGCAGCATCGCCATTTGCTCTTTTGCGGAATCAATCTGCGCGTTCATCGTGGCTTCGTTCACCTGAAGCTTGTTGAGCGTTTCCCTGTATTCCGCGATTTTTTCGCCCAAAGCCTCGTTCTCTTTTTTAAGCTCGTCTATGCGCTTGTTGAGCTCGGACACTTGCGCCAAGTTTTCCTGAATCTTTTGGTCCACGCCGCGCTTCTTTGTGATGATGCCTTCCGGGCTCAAAAATTCCGCGATGAACTGCGGCGATGCCTTGATGTAAGCGTCGAGCGCGGCTTGCAGCTTTTCCAGCATGCCGAGCGCGTCTCCAAAGGCGGCCGCCGACTCGCCCGCGATTTTGGCTCCGTCATTTGTGGCGCCTGTCTTTAGCGCGTCGTCAAAAATGTTCTTGCGGCCTTGAATGAAGACCTTGAGCTTTCCCAACGTGTCGTCAAGCTCTTGCTTGGCCATGTTGGACGCGCCTTGCGAAAAGCCCGCGCTCTTTAGCTTCGCGTCAAGCTCGGTGACTATGTCTTCGGTGATCGCGGCAAGTTCCTTTTGCAAGTTGGCGCGGGCCAAGTCCAGGTCTTCTATCAATTCCTGCTTTTCGCTGGCGGCCGCGTCGTTGTCGGAAATTCTTTTTGACGCGTTGGTTATGTTCTCTCCAAAGGAAGTGATGTTGGCCTTTATGTCGGCCAGCTGCTTTTCCTTTTCGTGGAGCGAGACTTCCGCGCCGTCAAGCTCCTCGTTGATGTTGTCGATTCGCTCCTGGACGGCCTTTTTGTGGTTTTCTATTTGCGCGATTTTTTCGTTTATTTCTGTCTGGCGGCCCGTGAACTGCTTTTGCAATTCAAGCTTTCCGTTTTTTTCTCCGTGAATTTTTATGAGCTCTTGGTTTCCTTGGACAACTTGCTCTTGCAGGCTGTTGATGATGTCCGTGTTTTCGGTCAAGGCGGAATTTATCGCGTTGATTTCTTCGCGGATGTCGGCCCGCTTTTTTTCTATTTCTTTTATCGTGGCTTCGTTGCGGCTCTTTAGCTCCACAAAGCCCTTGAGCTTTAAAAGCTGAATGTCAAGCTGCAGGTCAAAGACCTCGTCTTTTACGCTGCGGTATTTTTTTGTCTTTTCGGATTGAACTTTGAGGGTGTCGTACCTGCGCTTTGTTTCTGCAAGGACCGCCTCTATTTGCGTGAGGTTGGCGCGGGTCTTTTCCAGCTCTCGCTCGGCCTCGGCGCATTCCGCCTTGGAACGGCTGATTCCGGCGGCTTCCTCAAAAAGATAGCGGCGGTCTTCGGGCTTGCTGGAAAGAATTTGGTCGATTTTTCCCTGTTCCATCACGGAGTAGGCGGCTTTTCCTACGCCGGTGTCCATGAACAATTTTCGGATTTCCGTGGGGCCCACCTGTTCGTTGTTGATGAAGTACTGGCTTTCGCCCGAGCGGAAGAGGCGGCGCTTGATGGCGATTTCGGAGTCGGGGCGGGGAAGGAGCGAGTTTTCGTTAAGGATTGTGAGCGTGACTTCGGCCAAGTTGAGGGCGGGGCGGGTTTCCGTTCCGTTGAAAATGACGCCTTCCATAGTGGCGGCGCGCAAATTTTTGGACTTGTTCTCCGCCAAAACCCATTTCATAGCGTCGACAACATTGCTTTTTCCGCAGCCGTTCGGGCCCAAAAGCGCGGTGATTCCGTCCGCAAAGTCAATGTGAGTGCGGTCGGCGAAAGATTTAAAACCGAATATGTCAAGACTTTTTAAAAACACGTCAATGCCACCCTAAAAATAGTCCTCCTATTCTATCAAAAAAAGCGTTTTTATTCAATACTGCGAATCGCCGCAAGACCGCGCCAGTATGGTAGGACAACAAAAAACGCTCCCGACTGCGTCCGTCCGTCTTCCGCGTGGCTGCAGGTAAATGGAAATTTGACTCGCTTCGCTCGCCCTGCAGAACGCTCAGACG
>CADBBB010000072.1 GCA_902792795.1 uncultured Spirochaetaceae bacterium
TAAAGCGCTGGACAATTCCAAAGCGGCTTATTAGCGGGCTTGAAACCATTCCCGCCTTAGTCGTCGCTCCGACCAAAGTAAATTTTGGAATCGGAATGCGGACCGTGCGCGCCGCCGCTCCCTGGCCGATAACCCAGTCAAGCTCGTAGTCTTCCATCGCGATGTAAAGCATTTCCTCGATGGCGGGCTTAAGGCGGTGGATTTCGTCGATAAAGAAAACCGTGCGCGGCGTGATTGTAGAAAGAATGCCCGCCAAATCCTTTGGCTTGTCCAAGGCGGGCGCGCTTGTCACCTTAAAGTCGGCGCCCAATTCGCGCGCGGTGATTTGAGCCAGCGTGGTTTTTCCAAGACCGGGCGGTCCGATTAAAAAAAGGTGGTCAAGCGCCTCTTCCCTGTCGCGCGCGGCTTGTATGAAAACCGAGAGATTTTTTTTGATTTCTTCCTGCCCCAAAAATTCCTTTAGGAACTGGGGGCGCAGGCTTCCTTCCTGCGCGTCGTCGGGCAAAGGAACGCCCGCGCGCACGATGTCTTGGTACTCGTCGCTCATCGTTCAGACCAGCTAGGCCAAGTCCACAAGCGCCTGGCGGAAAATCATCTCTTCCTTTCCTGTGTGCGACTTTGAGGTGAACTCGGAATTTTCCATAAGCTGCTCGGTGATTCTGTCAACAACTTCGGTAACGTCGCGCTTGTCGTAGCCCATGTCGACCAAAGAATTTATTACGTCCTGGAATTCCGCCTGCTCCGGGTGGTGCGCGGACTTGGTGGAATCTTCCAGCGTGAGCTTTCCTTTTAGCGTGAGCATGATTTTTGCGGCGGTCTTTTTTCCGATGCCCGAAACCGCTTCCAGCGCCTCGGTGTTTCCGCCGTCAAGAGCCTCGATGAATTTTGAGATGCTGATGTTGCTCAAGATTTTTATCGCGCCCTTGGCTCCAACGCCTTCGACCTTGAGAAGATCCAAGAAAACGTTGCGCTCTTCTTCCGTGGCGAAGCCGAACATTTTCATCATGTCTTCGCGAACGTACATCCATGTGAAGATTCTGGCGGTCGAGCCGATGTCGCCCAACTCCTCAATCGCGCTTGTGGGAACGTACAAATCCCATTCCCAACCATTCACGTCAAGGTGAACGGTGTTGTGCGCCTTGTAAGTTATCACGCCTTTTAAACTGTTGAACATAATATTTGATTTTAGCGCGAATTTGCGAAAAAATCAAGATGAAAGAAAATCGGATGCAAGACTAAAAAGGCCGCTCGTATTGATGTGCGTGATGGCGCCGGCAAGGGCGTCGGCGGCGTGGTCGGGCTTGGGAGGAGTCGCAAGGCCAAGCAAAAGTTGAACGTAGCGCTCGACCAATTCCTTGTCTGCGGCTCCACTTCCGGTCACGGCCTGCTTTATTTGGTTGGGCTTGTATTCTCCAAGGGGAACGCAATTTTGGGCAAGGCATAAAGTGACCACGCCGCGGGCTTCGGCAACCGACATGGCGCTAGTTTGGTTTTTGGCAAAGTAAAGGGTTTCCATCGCGGCTTCGCTTGGCTTATATTCTTGGATTACCGCGTTAAGATGGTTGTAGATATGCAAAAGCCGCGTTCCGTGGATTTCGGACGCGGCCGTTTCTATCACGCCGTATTTAACCAGCGTAAATTTGCTGCCGTTCCAGTCAATGATTCCCCAGCCGGTATTGGCCAGGCCGGGGTCAATGCCCAGGACGCGGCGTGTTTTAGGCATTTGCCTTTCCTTACTCTTCGGGAACGAAGTCTTCAGGATATTCTACTGTTGTGTAGACATTCTGAACGTCGTCGTTGTCCTCAAGCTTGTCGATCATCTTCTGGACTTTGGCGGCTGTGTCCTTGTCTACGGGCTGGTAGGCTTCGGGAACCATTCCAACTTCGCCGGAAAGGGACTCAAAGCCCTTGGCCTGCAAGGCTTCCATAACGCCGGCAAAGGCTTCAACTTCCATAACTTCGTCTTCGCTTACCTTTTCGGCGTCGTATGTGATTGTTCCCTTGCGGCTGAACATGCGGCTTACGGAGCCGGTTGTTCCGAGGTTTCCGCCGTTCTTGTTGAAAATGTTGCGAACGTCAGCGGCGGCGCGGTTCTTGTTGTCGGTCAAAACTTCGACCAAAACGGCGACTCCGCCCGGAGCGTATCCTTCGTATACCATTTCTTCGTAGTTAGATCCGCCGTCTTCGCCAGTTCCCTTCTTGATGGCGCGCTCAATGTTGTCCTTGGGCATGTTTGAGGCGCGGGCCTTAAGGATGGCCGTGCGCAAGCGGGGGTTGGAGTCGGGATCGCCGCCGCCCATGCGAGCCGCGATTGAAATTTCCTTAATGAACTTTGTGAAAAGCTTTCCGCGCTTGGCGTCCGCGATTCCCTTGGCGTGTTTGATTGTCGCCCATTTACTGTGTCCTGACATAGAGGATCTCCTATATTGAAAAAATTTATAAGCGTGTAATGCTAGATGGTTATTCTACCATAAATTAGCGCAGTTGGTCAAGTAGCGGCAAAGGACAAGCGAACGAAAGACAAACAAAACGCTCTCGGGAGAATCCGTCCGTCTTCCGCGTGACTGAGGCTGCAAGGAAAGATGTACATTTACATCAATTTTGCTAGCGCAAAATTGGCAGCCTCAGAACGCTCAGCCGGCGCGGACTTCTCCCTGCGCGTTTTTATTGTTTCCCATCCGCTTGCCATGCCGCTTCCTAATGGCAAACGCTAGCAAATCCGGCGCTTTTATGGTATAATGGAACAATGGTAATCGCGGAAATCGGAACATCGCACGAAGGCTCTCTGGAAAAGGCAAAGCGCTTGATTGACGCGGCAAAGGAAGCCGAGGCCGACGCGGTTAAATTCCAATGGGTCATCGCGGACGAAATCCTTCACCCAAAGACAGGCTTTGTCGATTTGCCCACGGGCCGCATTTCCCTTTACGAGCGCTTTAAGCAGCTGGAATGTCCGCCCGATTTTTACGCGGCCACTTTGGAATACGCGCGCTCGCTGGGCCTAAAATGGATTTGCTCGCCCTTTGGCCTAAAAAGTCTGGAACTTCTTTTGGAACTAAAGCCCGACGCGGTGAAAATCGCCTCGCCGGAGCTGAACCATTTTCCGATGCTGCGCAAATTGGCGGACTGGCGTAAATCGAACGCGATTCCAGTAATCGTTTCTAGCGGCGTTTCCAAAACGCGCGACATAGAGGCCGCCCTGGCCATTTTGGGAAAAAGCGGCGTGGCGCTCCTTCACTGCGTGACAAGCTACCCCGCGCCCGAAGAAGAATACAACGTCCGCCTTATCGCCGCGCTCAAAAAGCAGTACGGCGTGGAATGCGGCCTAAGCGACCACAGCCTTGACCCGGTCTTGGTTCCATGCCTCGCCGCCTCGCAGGGCGCGACGGTTTTTGAAAAGCACATAACGCTAAGCAAAAAGACAAGCGGCCTTGACGACCCTGTCGCGCTTGAGCCAGGGCAGTTTTTGCAAATGACCCGCGCGCTAAGGCAATGCCAAGCGGCCATCAACCGTTACGGAAGCGAGCGCGGCGAAAAGGAAATCATAGCGCAAATGTCCGAGCAATACGGAAGCGAGCGCGTCCAAAAAGTTTTGGGGAACGGAATCAAGGCGCTGGCCCCGGCGGAAGAAAAAAATTACGGTCGCACCAACCGAAGCCTCCATTACATGAAAGCCTTTGAAGCCGGCCACATTTTGGCCGCCGAGGACATAGGCGTTTTGCGCACCGAGAAAATTTTGACGCCTGGCCTAAGCCCAGCGCTCTACGAAAGCGTCGTCGGAAAAAAACTTCGCCGCGCGGTCCAGGACGGAGCGGGCGTTTTGCAAGAAGATTTTATGGAGGAACAATGACAAGCTTCCTTAAATTTTTGTTTTTTTCAAAAAAGCGCGCGGCGCTCCGTTTGGCGCTAGTTTTCGCGCTCGCGGCGGCATTGCCGGCATCCCTTTACGCCACGCCCCAGAAAAAGCTCGCGCGCGTGGGCTACTTTGAAAACGAAGTCTTCCAAGAAGGCGCTCAAAAAGGCTCGGTAAAGACCGGCTACGCCTACGAGTATTACCAAAAGCTTTCGGAATACACAGGCTGGAAATACGAATACGTCTACGGCGAGTTCGGCGACTTGTACCAAATGCTCTTGGACGGAAAGATTGACTTTTTGGCCGGTCTTGCATGGCGCGCCGACCGCGCCGGCATCATCGGCTATCCCGACGCTCCGATGGGAAGCGAAAACTACAATTTAATCAAGCGCGCCTCGCTGGACCAAATCACCGCCGACCCCGCCACGCTTAACGGAAAAAAAATCGGAGTCTTGGACAGCGCGATGGCCGGCGTCTTGGACGACTTTTTAAAGGCGCGCGCGATAAAGGCCGACGTGGTCCGCTTTAACGACTACGGGCCGCTTTTTGAGGCCTTTGACAAGGAGCAGATTGACGTTTTGGCTGCGGAAGGCGACGGCGCCTACGGACGGGCCAACGCGGAGCTTTTGTACCCTTACGGATTTTCGGACTACTATCTTTGCGTAGCCAAGAACAAGCCGGAACTTTTGGCGGAACTGAACGCGGCGCAGGCCGAACTTTTTAAGAACGAGCCAAACTACATAAACACGCTCAAAAGCAAATACTATCCTGTAAGCGTGGCAAGCAGAGCCTTTAGCGCGGCCGAAAAAAAATGGCTTTTGGAAAACAAAAAGGCGCGCGTGGGCTACCTTAAGGATTACCTTCCCTACAGCGCTTGCGCCAAAGACGGAAAGGCCACTGGACTAGTCACCGACGTAATGGCCAGAATGTGGGAAGGCCTTGGATTGCAGAACATAGAAGTTTCGTACGAAGGCTTTGACAGCTACGACCAAATGACGTCCGCGCTCGCTTCCGACAAAATAGACATTGCCTTTCCTGTGGGCGGAGGCTTGTACTATTCCGAGGAAGGAGGAATCTTCCAGTCAACGCCGCTTGTCTCCGCGGTGACCGAGCTTGTCCATAAGGGTGAATACACAGACAAGACCGTAGAGCGCTTTGCCGTAAACAAAAGCAACCGAATGCAGTACTACTTTGTAAAGACTTATTATCCAAACGCAAAAATCACTTTTTACAATTCAATAGACGAATGCTTAAAGGCAGTGAAAAACGGAGAGGCAGGCTGCACAACGCTGAACGGACTTAGGGCCAACGACATTTTGCGAAACAGGCGCTACTCGGCCCTTTCGGTAATCCAAACAAACCACAACGACGACCGCTGCTTTGGCGTTCAAATCGGAAACGCGGGCCTTTTGATGCTCTTGAACCGCGGAATAAACATACTGGGCGCCGACTACGCTCAGAACATGGCCTTTAAGTATTCGGACATGCTCTATTCCTATTCGCTCGCCGACATCATAATGAACAACCTGCTGATTTTCGCGGGCGTCGTTTTCGCGATCTCCGCTTTTGCCATGGCCCTGCTTTTCCGCGACATGAAGCGAAAGCAGCGCAATTTGGAGGAACGCGCCGCGCTGAACAAGACTTTGGCGCAAGCCTTGGAAGCGGCGGAACAGGCCAACAAGGCAAAGACCGCCTTCCTTTCCAACATGAGCCACGAAATCCGCACGCCGATGAACGCGATCATCGGCCTTGACAACCTTGCCCTGCGCAACCAAAACCTTCCGAAAGAGACTCGGGAACAGCTTGAAAAAATCGGAGAAAGCGCGCGGCACTTGCTTGACTTGATAAACGACATTCTTGACATGTCAAGGATTGAGTCGGGCCGCCTTACGCTTAAAAACGAAGAATTTTCTTTGGACGCAATGTTGGAGCAACTGAACACAATCGCCCGCGCCCAATGCGACGAAAAGGGTCTTTCCTACGAATGCCGCGCGCTTGGCGACGCCGGCGGCCGCTACGTTGGCGACGAGCTTAAAATCAAGCAGGCGCTTTTAAACGTTCTTTCCAACGCCATAAAATTCACCGACGCTCCCGGAAGCGTTTTGTTCACCATCGAAAAAACCGCCAGCTACGGCGACCATTCCAGCTTAAAATTTTTTGTCAAGGACACCGGCATCGGAATGGACCAAGCCTTCATTCCAAAAATTTTTGACGTCTTTGCCCAAGAGGACAGCGGCCGCAGCAACAAGTACGGAAGCACCGGCCTTGGCATGGCCATCACCAAAAACATAATCGAGCAAATGAACGGCTCAATCACTGTCGAATCGCAAAAAGGAATCGGAACCTGCGTCACGATAATCGTTCCTCTGACCAATTGCCAAGGCCAAGCGCATGGCGACGACAGCGGAGAACGAAAGCAAAAAGCGCGCGCCTCCCTTGACGGAAAGAAAATCCTCTTGGCGGAAGACGTAGAGATAAACGCTGAGATAATGCAAGAAGTGATTGAGGCGCGCGGCGCGAAAATCGACCGCGCCTCAAACGGAAAGCAAGCCGTCCAAATGTTTGAAAAAAGCGCGGCCGGCCATTACGACGCGATTTTAATGGATGTCCGCATGCCCGAGATGGACGGTTTGGAAGCGGCCGCTAAAATCCGCGCGCTTCCCCGCCCCGACGCGAAAAAAATTCCCATCGTCGCGCTCACAGCCAACGCCTTTGACGAAGACGTCCAGCGCTCATTGCAAGCCGGAATGAACGCGCACCTATCAAAGCCTGTCGAGCCGGAGGACTTGTACAAAACGCTAGAAGAGCTTATTTCGGAAGCATGATTCCGCCAGAGTAGTCAGGAATGCCGTCGCTTCCGGTCATGATAAAGCCGCGAGTCGACAAGGCGACATAGGAGCCATCGGCTTTTCTGGCGCGGTAAACAAAGGGAACCACGGCGGCGTCTCCGTTAAAGACCAAATCGATGGCTTTTTTATAGACTTCCAAGTCGTCGGGGTGAATGTAATCCCGCCAAATCTTGTCGGCGTGGTACATATATTCAGACTTCAGTCCAAAGTCGTCAATAATAGAAAGGGCCCACCTTGAATAGTCGTAGCGCAAGTCGCAAAGGTAAATGTAGCCGCCGCCGGCGACCGTGAGCAAGGCGCCGAACAAGCTGTCAAGCATGCGCTTTCGTTCTTCTGGAATTTCAACGTCGTCTCCATACTGGCTCTTAATCTTTCCCACGCCTTTGCGCGATTTTACAAGATTCTTGTTCTCGTACATGTCGCGGTCGGCGCGCTCAAAAACATCCGAAAAAGAGTTGTCCTTATAGGGGTCGTAAACTGCCAAGCCCACGGCCAATTCCGGGCCAGACTTGAAGCGGCCGTTTTTTTCGGACCTTTCCCTAAGCTCCTTTACAAACTGCTCGCGCCTGTCGTAGTCGTAGTCAGTCAAGACCGCGACAAACTCGTCGCCTCCGATTCTAAAGACAGGACTGTGCTTAAATACGTCGCAAATCATCCCACTGGCGCGCTGCAAGGCTTCGTCTCCAAAAGCGTGGCCGCGGGTGTCGTTGAGCATTTTTAGGTCGTTCAAGTCGCACATCAAGACGGCAAAATTAAAGTCATGCGCGCCCGACCTTATCTTTCCGTCAAGGACTTGGGAATGCTCGGCGAAGGCGTTCTTGTTTTTTATGCCGGTAAGCTCGTCGCGCCTTGCCATCCGTTCCGCCGACAAAAGGTTTTTGGCCTGCTCCTCCTTCTCGCGCACTTCGTCGTCAATGTTTTCCATGCCGCACAGCAAATGCTTTTGGTCCTCGCACATGACGACGACATAGCGGATGTAAACCATTTTTCCGTCGCGGACCACGCGGCCGCTCACCGAATAGGATTTTCCCTTTGCAAGGTTCTTTAAGACATTGGCCTTGTCGTGGATTTTGAGCATTTCCTCAAGGTCGTCAGGGTGAACGTAGTTATGCGCGTTTTTGGTCGCGGTCACAAAAAAGTCTTTTCCCTCTTTGGGAATGTTGACGCTGGCAAGAATTTTTGGGTGTATGAATTCTATATAATCGTTGGTCTCAATGTCGACATAATAAAGGCAGTCAAAACGCTTTGCCAAAGAAGTCGCAATGTGGCTGAATACGGTTAAATCTACTTCCATAATTTTATAATTATAGCGCGATTTGACAAAATTTTCAAAAACTTTCTGTTATTTTTAGGCAACTTTCATGGCCGCCTTTTCGGCTGCCGCCGCGGCAGCTCCGCTTCGACTCCCTAATTCATTCTACATAGACTTCTTTTAAAACAAAAAAGGACTTCCTGTAAGAAAGTCCTTTTCTAAGCGGCAGAAGGGAGTCGAACCCTCGTCATCAGCTTGGAAGGCTGAGATAATGAGCCGTTATATGACTGCCGCAAATGTTCCTAAATAATAGCAAAAATGTTTTTTTTTGTCAAGACTTTTGCAAGATTATTTTTGCGGCGGCTTCGGGGGCCAGGCCCTCGGTTTGTTCGCGGGTCTTGAGGTTCTTTAGGGTCAGCTTTCCGTCGGCGGCGACAAAGATTCCCCACAAAACGCTTTTGGCTTCGGCCAGAGCGTACTGCTGGTTCATCTTCTTCGCTTCGGGGAAGACCTCTACCTTTACGCCAAGAGAGCGCAAGGCGGCGGCGGCTTTTTGGGCCTCTATCAAAAGGCTTTCGTCCTGGCAAAAGATTTCAGCGTCAAGGTAGGAGCCTTTTTTACCGGCGATTCCCAGCTGCTCCATGGCCGCCATCAAACGGTCAAGGCCAATCGAGCCGCCGACGCCGGGGATCCGTTCCTTTGTGTAAAGGCCGGCCAAATTGTCGTAGCGGCCGCCGGAGCAAACCGAGCCGATTGAAGGAAGGTCGTCCAAAAAAGTTTCGTAAACCAAGCCCGTGTAGTAGTCAAGGCCGCGCGTTATGCTGGGGTCAAGGACAAACGAAGATTCGATTCCAGCCGCGCAAAGCATTCTCCAAACCGTCTTAACGCGCTCGGTGTCGTCCCCCGCTCCGCCGCAAAGCCTTTCCATTTTAGAAATGGCTTCCTCAAAATTGGCGGAAGGCTCGATGTAGTCCAAGATTTTTTGCGCGGCGTCGCCGCTTTTGGTCGCCTCCACAAGTTCTGCAAGAACTGTATCCTTTCCAACCTTGGCCAGCTTGTCAACCGAGCGCAAAATGTCTTCGCTTTTTTCCTGAACGCCAAGCGCGGCCAAAAAGCGGTTGAAGGCGCCGCGGTGGTTTATGTGAATCTTAAGCTTTTCGATTCCAATCGCGCCAAGGGCGGCCTTCATCGCGCAAAGGATTTCCGCGTCGCAAACGGCGGAATCGCTTCCAACCGTGTCGATGTCGCACTGGACAAATTCCCGGTAGCGGCCGGCCTGGGGCTTTTCTCCGCGCCAAACTTTTGCGATGTGGTAGCGCTTAAAGGGAAAGGCAAGCTCGGCTTTGTGCTCGGCGGTAAAGCGCGCGAATGGAACGGTAAGGTCAAAGCGCATTGAAACATCTCTCCCTCCCTTGTCCTCAAAGCGGAAGACTTGCTTTTCTGTCTCGCCGTTGGACTTTCGCAACAAAATTTCTGTGTATTCCAAAACCGGCGTGTCAATCGGCACAAAGCCGTAGGAGCGGTAAACGCCGGTAATTTTTTCGATCAATCCAGAGCGAAAAATCTGCTCTTGCGGAAGCGCGTCTCTAAAGCCCTTTAGCACGCGCGGCTGAATGATTTGATTTTCCATGATTTTTCCATTTTAATGAAAACGCCGCTTTGTTGCAAGCAAGGGCGTTATTTTATTTGCTCAAGCGCCAACTTGGCCGCTTCTTGCTCGGCTTCCTTTTTGTTCTTTCCGCGGGCGGGGCCGTAGGTCTTTTGGCCCAAGTGGACGGAGACGTAAAAAACACGCTCGTGGTCGGGGCCCTCCGCCTTTACAAGCTCGTAGCGGGGAATGTCCTTACATTTTTTTTGGAAGGCTTCTTGCAAGAGGCTCTTGTAGTCGCGGCCAGCCTTGTGTTCTTGCACCGCGCGGACTGCGGGAATGATGAAGCGCAGGATGTATTTTTCGGCGGCCTCGTAGCCGGAATCCAAGTAATAGGCGCCGATAATCGCTTCCATGCAGTCGGCCAAAATCGCGGGCTTTGAACGGCCTCCGCTCATTTCCTCGCCCTTTCCCATAACAAGCATTTTGTCCACGCCGTATTCCAGCGCCACAGGAGCGAGCGCCTTTTCGCTAACGACGGCGGCCTTGATTTTGGCCAAGTCGCCTTCGGGGTTTTGCGCCATGTCCTCGTACAAGAAGGCGGCGGCGGCCAAGCCCAGCACGCTGTCGCCCAAAAATTCAAGGCGCTCGTTGTTGCAGCGCTTGTATTGGCGGCTTTCGTTTGAGAAGGAACGGTGGTGAAAGGCCAAGTCCAAGAGCTCCAAGTCGCGGAATTTTAGGCCCAGCGGCTTGCAAAAGGCCAAAAGCGCGGCCTTGCGCTCGGATGAGATTTTTTTTGTGCCCCGGAATATTTCCTTAAAATTGCGCATTTTTGCCAAACAAAAAAAGCGCGGCAAGCGCCGCGCCCTTTTCTAAGCCATTTTCAAAAGCAAAGCCTTTGAAAATTCTTACTTAGACTGCTCAGACTTGATGAAGTCGTAGGCGTCCTGAACTGTTTCGAATTCGTTGGCCTTTTCGTCGGGAATTGAAACGCCCAACTCTTCTTCGATGGCGTAAACCAACTCATAAGTGTCAAGGCTGTCCGCTCCGAGGTCGCCGCGGAAAGATGAAGAAAGCTGAATTTTGCTTTCGTCAATTTCGAGCTTGTCAGCGATAAGCTTCTTGATTTTCTCAAACAATTCGTCCATGTTATTCTCCTAATAAATTATTCTTACGCTTTCGTCTCGGGCGAAATCACCTGACGGCCGCGATAAAAACCGCATTTGGGGCAAACGTGGTGCGGGCGGACAAGGTTTCCGCAGTTGTTGCAAGCAACAAGCTGGGGAGCGTCAAGCTTCATATTGATGCTTCTGCGCCTTCTGGTCACCGCTTTTGACGTTTTCGCTCTGGGTACTGCCATATATTCAACCTCTCTTAATGTATTTTATAGTGTATCGGTCAAATATACCGCAAATCCACCTATAGTGTCAATATACTACACAAAAAAAATCCTTTTGTCAAGGCTTTTTTTGACAAAAAATTGAAATTCGTCAAAAAAAAAGCAAAAAACGCAAAACTAAAAAAACGCTCCCAGTCGAAACGCCCGGCCTTTCTCGCGACTGAGGCTGCTAGGAAAGGTGTACCTTTACATCAATTTCGCTTTGCGAAATTGGCAGCCTCAGAGCGAGCGGCCAGTCGTTTCTCCTTCGCGCGTTTTTTTTCTTTACCGCAATTGTTTTCTTTCTATCATTTATTGTCGCTAACAATCGCGTCAAGCGCTATTTTCATCATGTTGGTGAAGGTGTTTTGGCGCTCTTCGGCGGTGGTAAGCTCGTGGGTTATGAGGTGGTCGCTCACGGTCAGAATCGCCAGGGCCTTGCGGCCAAATTTGGCGGCCAGAGTATAGAGTTCCGCCGCCTCCATTTCCAAGCCCAAAACGCCGTATTTTGCCCAAAGCTTCCAATAATCGTTTTCGTCGTAAAAGGCGTCGCTGGAGGCGCAGGGGCCTACATGGACCGGAATTTGCAATTTTTGGGCGGCGTCGTAGGCGCCTTTAAGCAAGCCAAAGTCGGCGGCGGGCGCGTAATGCAAGTGGCCGAAGCGCGACGTTTGCATGGCCGACTCGGAGCAGGCCGCGTTTGCGATGATTGTGTCGCGAACCTTGATGTCCTTGTGGATTCCGCCGCAAGTTCCCACGCGGATGGCCTTTTGGACGCCGTAAGACTCAAAAAGCTCGTTCACATATATAGAAAGCGAAGGCTGGCCCATGCCGGTGCCCTGCACGCTCACAGGAACGCCCTTGTAAGTTCCGGTAAAGCCCAGCATTCCGCGAACCTCGTTGTAGCATTTGGCGTTTTCCAAAAAGTTTTCCGCTATGAATTTAGCCCGCAAGGGGTCTCCCGGCAGCAAAATGGCCGGAGCGATGGCGCCGTCGGGCGCGTTGATGTGTATGCTCATTCTTCTATTCTAACATAGGAATTGGGAAAACGCAAATTTTTTCTTGAAGTTACGCCGATTTTGCGCTAAAATATAGGAATGAAAACTACGGCATTGATTATGGCGGGCGGGCGCGGAGAGCGCTTTTGGCCCAAGAGCAGGAAAAACCTTCCCAAACAGTTTTTGAGCCTCACTGACGACGGCCGCACGATGATTCAGCTGACCGTTGAGCGCATAAAGCCCTTGGTCGACATAAAG
>CADBBB010000073.1:0-4043 GCA_902792795.1 uncultured Spirochaetaceae bacterium
ACAATTGAAAAATATCTAGGTGCGGGTTATACGGTAAAAGCTTCTATGGGACACCTTATTGATCTTCCAAAGTCTAGAATGGCGATTGACACTGAACACAACTTTGCCCCCGAATACATCACTGTCCGCGGCAAGGCCAAGCTTTTAAAGGAACTCCAAAAGGACGCCAAAAAATCAACTCTCGTCCTGCTCGCTTCGGATAACGACCGCGAGGGAGAGGCCATCGCCTGGCACTTGAACAACGCGCTAAAGGAAAAGACCGACGCTCCGATTCAAAGAATTGTCTTCAACGAAATCACGCCAATCGCCATCAAGGAAGCGGTGAAGCATCCGGGCGAGATTGTGGAAGCCAAGGTCAACGCGCAAAAGGCCCGCCGCATTTTGGACCGTTTGGTGGGCTACAACCTAAGCCCCCTCTTGTGGGCAAAAGTTAAGAACGGACTCAGCGCGGGCCGCGTTCAGTCCGTAGCCTTGCGCTTGATTTGCGAGCGCGAAAAGGAAGTCGAGGATTTCATTCCCGAAGAATATTGGAGCCTTGACGCGGACTTTGCAAAAGGAAAGTCGGCGTTCACCGCGCAGCTTGTTTCCTACAAGGGAGAAAAGCCCGCGCTCAAAAACGAGGCGCAAGTAAACGAAATCATCGAGCAAATAAAGAACGCCGAATGCAAGGTTAGCGGCATCAAGGCCACCGACAAAGTTGTTCGCCCCAAGCCTCCGTTCACCACGTCAAAACTGCAGCAGGCCGCGGCCAACCGCTTGGGCTTCACTTCTAGAAAGACAATGCAAATCGCGCAGCAGCTTTATGAAGGCGTCAACATCGGTTCCACCCGCGTGGGTCTCATAACATACATGAGAACGGACAGCGTGCGCATTTCGCAAACCGCTCTGACGGAAATCCGCGAATGGATACAAAAGAATTATCCCGACGACCTTCCGCCCGAGCCGATTGAATACGCCGTTGGAAAAGGCGCGCAGGACGCGCACGAAGGCATCCGTCCCACTTACGTATCTTACACGCCCGACAGCGTGAAGGAATATCTTACCCGCGACCAATTGCGCCTTTACACAATTATTTGGGAGCGCCTTGTTTCCAGCCAAATGAACAACGCCAAGACCCGCACCACCAGCGCGGAGATTACCGCCGGCGACGCGGTCTTTAGGGCCAGCGCGAGCAAGATTGTGGAGAAGGGCTTTTACCACGTCATCCACTTGCTTTCTTCAAAAGAGGACGCGACCGGCTCCCTTCCTTCTCTTAAAGAGGAAGAAGTTTTGGCCAGCGGAAAATTCTATCCCGAGCAGCACTTTACCCAGGGCCCGGCGCGCTACACCGACGCTTCCATCGTAAAAACTTTGGAAGAGCGCGGAATCGGCCGCCCTTCGACATACGCTCCTATCATCAGCGTTTTGCTTGACCGCTACTACGTGACGCGCGCCAACAAACAGCTTGTTCCCACGCTGCTCGGAAAAATGATCAGCAAAATTTTGGTTGAGTCCTTCCCCGAAATCATCGACGAAGAATTTACCGCGCAAGTCGAGAACGACTTGGACAAGGTGGAGCAGGACGGATTGGTTTGGACCGACATGATCGGCCAATTCTATTCCCCATTCAAAGACCGCGTCGCGCAAGTTATGGACGCGACAGAAAGCGTAAAGGGCTTTTTGGACGAAAAGACCGACAAGGTTTGCGAGCTTTGCGGAAAGCCGATGATCAAGAAGTTGGGCCGCTTCGGCTTTTTCTTGGCGTGCTCGGGCTTCCCGGAGTGCCACAACACAAAGTCGGTTCCGCTCGCCAAGTGCCCGGTTCCCGGTTGCGGCGGCGAGATTGTCGAGCGAAAGACAAAGGGCAGGGGAAAGGCCTTTTACGGCTGCACCAACTATCCCAAGTGCACCTTCATCAGCCACTTTAAGCCGATTGATTCCTACTGTCCCAAGTGCGGCTGGTTCCTTGTCGAAAAGTACGACAAAAAGAACGGCGCCTACAAGAGCTGCATAAATCCCGACTGCGACTACTTGCACTCAGCCGACGACGAAGAAAGCGGCAAGGACAAATGACGGTAAAAGATTCTTGCGAGGAATTTTTAGTCTACCTTTCCTCCGTTCGCGGAATGACGGACAACACGATAACCGCCTATTCCGAAGACTACAAAAAGCTCCGCGAGTTTTTGGGGGTAGAGTCGCAAATCGACAAAGTTTCCTTGCAAGACTTGCGCTTTTGCGTGGGCTCTTTGAGCGCGCAAAAATATTCCACGGCCTCTATAAACCGCTTTATCGCGAGCGTCCGCGCGCTTTTTTCCTACAGCCAAAAATTCGGCCGCCTGCAAGTGAACCCAGCCCTCCAGTTAAAAAGCCTCAAGGCTCCCAAGCATTTGCCAAATTTCATGACGCCGAGCGAAGTGGACGCTCTCTGTTCCGCTCCCCAAAAAAACGAGCTTTTGTGGGCCAGCCGCGACAAGGCTATTTTTGAAATGCTCTATTCTAGCGGCTGCCGCGTGGCGGAACTGGCTTCGCTAAAGCTGGGGGATTTTTCTTCGGGCGGAAAAAGCGCCGTGGTCAAGGGCAAAGGCAAAAAGGACAGAATCGTTTACTTTGAGGCGGACGCGCTCAAGGCCTTGTCGGAATATTTGCCCGAGCGCAAGGCTCTTTTGGCGCGGTTAAAATTGCCGGGGCAAAAGGCGCTCTTTGTGAACGAAAAGGGCGGCGAGCTGACTACGCGCGGCCTCCGCTGGATTGTAAACCGATATTCCGGCGTAGAAGGAACCAAGCGCCATGTGTCTCCCCACGCCTTTAGGCACACATTCGCCACCGCCATGCTTTCCGGCGGCGCCGACGTCCGCGTAGTCCAAGAAATGCTTGGCCACGCGAGCATTTCCACCACCCAGCGCTACACCCACGTAACCACCCAGCAGCTTATCGATGTTTACAAGCGCGCCCACCCGCACGGGGAGAAATAATTTATAATTTCCATTTCGTTCTCTGTAAAAGAATAAAGCGCGGCAAAAGAGGCGGGACGCAGAAAAAAAGACTTGGGAGGCCCCGTCAGCGAACGGCTTGGCCGCAGGCATAAAGCCGAGAGCGAAGGACGGGAGGCTCCAAGTATTTTTTTCGTCGCTGGGACCCGCCCATAAAGCCGCGTTTTATTCTTCTAATGTTGCCGACCGCGCGAAAATTCATTATATTATAACTATGAAGATACGAAGCACTACGGTAATTGCCGTAAAAAGGAACGGAAGCGTGGCGATGGCGGGAGACGGCCAGGTCACGGCGGGCGCCACGGTCGCCAAGGGAAACGCCCGCAAAGTACGAAAGATTTATGACGGAAAAGTTTTGACAGGATTCGCCGGCTCTGTGGCCGACGCCTTTACCCTGCTTGACAAATTTGAGGAACGCCTCAAGGAAGCCAACGGCGACATTTTGCGCGCCTCGGTGGAACTTGCCAAAATGTGGCGCACCGAAAAAATGCTGCAAAAATTGGAGGCCCAGCTTTTGGTGGCCGACAAAAATAAAATTCTTTTGATTTCCGGCGACGGAAACGTCATTGAGCCGGAGGACGACGTCATGGCGATTGGAAGCGGCGGAAACTACGCCTTTTCCGCGGCGCTCGCTTACATGGAGTCTTCCGACTACAGCGCCAAGGAAATCGCGCAAAAGTCGCTGGGCATAGCCGGAAAAATCTGCATTTATACAAACGACCATATCACCGTGGAGGAACTCTAAGTGGACGCCGTTGACTTGACCCCAAAGCAAATTGTCGAGCGCCTTGACAATTACATAATCGGACAAAAGAACGCAAAGCGCAGCGTGGCCATCGCTCTTAGGAACAGGAGCCGCCGCCTTAAATTGTCGGAAGACATGCGCGACGAAGTGGCTCCCAAAAATATTTTGATGATAGGACCCACCGGCGTAGGCAAGACCGAAATCGCCCGCCGCCTCGCAAAATTGTGCGGCGCCCCTTTCATCAAGGTTGAGGCCACAAAGTATTCGGAAATCGGATACGTCGGCCGCGATGTCGAGTCGATGATCCGCGACTTGATGGCCGTTGGATA
>CADBBB010000073.1:4051-14378 GCA_902792795.1 uncultured Spirochaetaceae bacterium
TGGAAGAAGCCATGCGCGGCCAGGCCAAGGAAAAAGTCGAGGAGCGCCTTTTGGACCTTCTCTTGCCGGGAAGCGGACCAAAAGCGGCAACTCCTGACGCCGCGGCGGGCGGGATCCTCGGAAGCATTTTTGGCCGCAAAATCGTTCAACAAAAAAACGAAAACGGCGAAGTGATTCTCTTGCCTGACCAAAGCCAAGGCGCGCAAAACGAGGCGTCCAAAAACTCCGCCGGGCCTCAAGACATGAAGGAAACGCGCGAAAAGTTCCGCCAAATGCTCCGCGAAGGAAAGCTTGAAAGCCGCGAGGTGGAGCTTACCGTTACGACTGGCCCCAAAGCCGCCAGCGGAATCGGCATTTTTAGCGGCGGAAACATGGACGACATCGAAAGCGCGATGCAAAGCATTCAGCAAATGATGGCCGGAAACAAAAAAAAGCAAAAGACCGTTACGATTGCAGAAGCCAGAAACATTCTTACCGAAGAAATTTTGGACAATATGCTTGACGCGGACAAGTGCGCCGAAATCGCCAAGGAGCGCGTCGAGCAAAGCGGAATTGTGTTCATCGACGAGATTGACAAAATCGCCGTTCACGGAGAGACCCACGGCCAGTCGGTTTCGCGCGAGGGCGTCCAGCGCGACATTCTTCCGATTGTCGAAGGAAGCCATGTAAACACACGCTTTGGTGTTGTGGACACAAAGCATATTTTGTTCATCGCGGCAGGCGCCTTTAGCCTTTCAAAGCCAAGCGACTTGATTCCTGAATTGCAGGGCCGCTTTCCCTTGCGAGTGGAATTGGATTCCCTTCATAAAGAAGATTTCAAGCGCATTTTGCTTGAGCCCAAGAACGCGCTCGTAAAGCAGTACAAGGCGCTTTTGGAGACGGAAGGCGTGAACGTGGAATTTGGCGACGACGCGATTGACCGCATGACCACAATCGCCGAAGATGTGAACGCCAAGGCCGAGAACATCGGAGCGCGCCGCCTGCACACGATTATGGAAAAGGTTTTGGAAGACATTTCCTTTGAGGCGGACGAACACAAGGGTCAGACAATTACGATTGACGCGGCCTTTGTGGACGAAAAACTCAAGGACATTTCCTCAAGCGAGGACTTGTCGCGCTACATTTTGTAGCTAGTCGCAGTCAACAAGCTCGTAGGCGGCGCTTTGGTCGCCCGCGAACGAAAGGCGCTTCCAGTCAATTTTTTCCACGCATTGCGCGGGACGGGCTAGGGGAACCTTCTTTTTGTTTCGGACAAAGAATACAACGCTTTCCAAGGGAACTTCGACAAAGTGGTCGCCCTTGGAAAGTTTTTTTTGCGCCGCGATTTTTCCGCCCTTCCATTCAACCATTGTCATAGGTTCGGGCAAATAAACGTGGCGGCCAAGGGCGTTTTGGACGTAAACCGGCGCGACCATAATTTCGTTTCCGACCAGCATTTGGTCGTGAACTGAACAGGCGCGCGAATCTCCTTCAAAGTCAAAGGCGAGCGCGCGAGCGTAAAGGCCGTCGCCTTGGGCCGCCTTTAAAAATTCGCTGTAAAGGTAGGGAACGAGCGCGTAGCGCAATTCCACCATGCTCTTAAAAGCTTCCGGCCTTTCAAACTGCCAGTACTCCTGCTCGCGCGTTCCCAGCGCCGAGTGGTTTCTGAACAGCGGCGTGAACAGCGCGAAGGCCGTCCAACGCAAAAGCAAGTCTCGGCTTGTGTCGCCGTTAAAGCCTCCGATGTCGCTTCCTGTGTACAAAAAGCCCGCTAGGTTTAGCGAAACGACTTGCTGCAAGCTCAAAAGAATGTCGCCCCAGTAGGAATGGTTGTCGCCGGTCCAAACGCCGCCGTAGCGGTGCGCGCCTATGTATGACGAGCGGGAATAGAGCAGGGGGCGGCCCGCTTTTTTGGCTTGGAATGCCTCGCGGGATTTTTGGCCGCGCGTTTTTTGACTTTCGTCCGCGCCGTCCGCCAGCAACGCGTCCATCGCTTCCATAGCGCCGCGCGTCATGTTGTAGCCGTACAAATTGTGGACGTCGCTATGGCAAACCAAAACGTTTTTGTCCTTGTCGGGCTTAGTGGCGGCAAAGACGCCCGCGCGCTTTTGGCTGACCTTGTGGAAAAAGCGCTTGTAGTCGTCGGCGTTGTTGCAAACTGAATTGGCTATGGACATAAATTCAAAAAGGCCTGTGACGTCGAGCGGCCGCGTCTTGAATTTTTCCAAGCGCGCGAAAACTTTCTTTAAATTTTCTTTTGTGTAAAAAAGCGCGGGCTCGTTCATGTCGTTCCAAAAGCCTTCTATGCCAAGGTCAAGAAGCGCCTTGTACTGGCCGCCAAACCAGTCGCGGGCGGCGGGGTTCAAAAAATCCGCGAAGACGCTGTCGCCAGGCCAAACGCCGGCCTCAAAAGTCGAGCCGTCTTTTTGGACGCAGGCCAATTTTTTGGAAAGCATTTCTTCGTAAATCTTGTAGCCCTTTTGTTTTTTTACGCCCGCGTCGATTATCGGAACAAGGCGTACGCCGTCCTTCTTTAGCCGCGCCGCGAAGTTCTTGAAGTCCGGGAATTTCTTTTTGTCAACCGTAAAGTCCTTGTAATCTTCCATGTAGTCGATGTCCATGCAAATGGAATCCAATGGAATGCCGAGCTTCCTGTATGTTTTCCAAACCTTTTCTATGTCGGCGGCGCAAGCGTAGCCCCAGCGGCTTTGGCAAAAGCCAAAGGCCCATTTTGGCGGAATGTAGCTTTTTCCTGTAAGCTCGCGGAACTCGCGCGCGATTTCTTTTAGGACTCCTGCTTTTTTTTGCGGAATGAAAAAGTAAAGGTCAGCGGCCGCGCGCTCGGTCTGGACGCAAAGCTCCGAACTCTTGGAAAAGCCCAAGTCAAATTTTACGCGGCCTGGGTAGTCCACAAAAAGGCCGAACGTTTTCTTTCCAAAGACGATGATGAAATTGTGGGAACCGTAAAGGCTTTGAGTCGTTTCGGTTTGGTTGGGCTGGTCGGTGTTGAAGCTGTCAAAGGCGTAGCCCCGCTTGTCAATGCCGCGCATGGTTTCGCCAAGTCCAAAAATCTTGTCTCCGTCAAAGAGGGGGCAGGTCCAGCAAAGGCCGCCGTCCTTTTTGCGCGCGCTTCCAAAAGGGAGCTTTCCCTTTGAAGCCTTGACTTGCAAAACAACCGCCTCCGTGTCGAAGGGCTTTCCGAACGTGAATTTTTTGACCATGACGCGCCTCGTGTTCTTTGTGATAAATGAAATTATAGTATTGATTTTTTTGCAAATCTTGTGATATAGTATCAAAAAATAGAAATATTTTCACTCTGGAGGAAAAATGGCGATTGACATAAAGAAAAAAGAAATGCTTCAGCGCGGAACGGCCTTTTTTCCGATTCAGTACTACTGTTCCAACACGGCAAGCCCCCTCTACAATCTGCCCGTCCACTGGCACAACGAATTTGAGTTGATTCACATTCTTGACGGCGAGCACGTGTTTTTTGTCGACGGAGAGGAAATTGTCCTTAAAAAAAACGAGCTCGGCGTAATCCAAGACGGAATCTTGCACGGCGACGGCGCCAACAAAACGACTTGCCGCTACGAGTCGGTGGTCTTTGACTTCAACTTGATTCGCAACAAAAACTACGCGCACGACGCCTTTTTGGAAGACATTTCTTCCCGCAAGGTCGTTCTCAACAAAATAATTCCGCTAAAAATCAAGGAAGCCGCGACCGAGGTTGAAAACATGTTCCTCGCCATGCGGCGCGAGCCCGTCGGCTACGAGCTTTTGACCGTGGCGCGCATTTTGTTCATTTTGGGCTACATAAAGAACAATAATTTTTTTATCGAGGACGAAAGGGTTTTGGACCGTTCGCGCCTGCGCAGCGACCAGCTCAAGGCGGTGTTCAACTTGATAAAGCAAAATTACGGCTCTGTCATTTCGCTGGACGACATGGCCGCGAGCGCCGGAATGTCGCCCAAGTATTTTTGCCGCGTCTTCCGCGAGATGACACATCGCACTCCGGTGGAATACTTGAACGCCTTTCGCGTCGACCAAGCCTGCAACCAATTGCGCGCGGGAAAAGAAAGCCTCATAGATGTGGCCTACAACTGCGGCTTCAACGACTTCAGCTACTTCATCAAAACCTTCAAGCGCTACAAGGGAATGACTCCGCACAAGTACCGGAGCTTTGACCTGCGTCTCGCAGACGAAATCCAGCCGCCGCCGGAAATCCACGAAAACGAATACTCGCCCCGCGCTTAATTGCGAATCGCTGTTAAAGAAGACGGATGCCCGGGGTTGAATTCTTGGCGCAGCGCGATTTCGGCCAAATAGTTTTTTTGCAAAAGACATTCAGGCTTTTTCCAGTCCGGATCAAGAGAGCGGGGCTTTGCAAAGTCCAAGCCGCGCGCGTCTTTGTAAATCTTTCCCGCGCAAGAGGCGGCGGCTTCCAAAAGCTGGACGCGCTTTTGTCCGTCAGCAAAGTCAAAGACAGCTTCAAGGCCTTTAAAGCCTTCAAGGCCGCGCGCCGAGATTTTAAACTCGCGCTCTCCTTGGCTTTCTTGCGACCAAGATATAGATAGGCGCGCGGCGTTTTTTGGGCCAAAAGAAATTTCCGCGCTTCCGGCCTTCCATTCCGAGGGAACGCGCGGACAAAAATAAATTTTATTTTCAAACAAGTCCACTTCCATTCCCAAAAAGCCTTGCCACGCCGCGCGCAAAAATTCCGCGTCGCTTCTTAGGCTTGAATACGCTCCCGAATAGCGCAAGCGGCCGTCCGTGTCGGGATAGGCCCAAAGGTTTGACGCAAGCGTTCCGGCGCATGGGCCGTCAAAGGTTTGGGCGGCGACGTTTTTGCAAAGCCGCCACGCAAAGTCTTGCTCTCCGACAGCGCAAAGAGCTTCCGCCGCAAGGCTGGAAGTCCATGTCCAAACGGCGCCGTTGTGGTAGGCCGCGTCTTCGTGGTGCCATTCCCAAGTTTGGTGG
The DNA here is from genome assembly GCA_902792795.1 of uncultured Spirochaetaceae bacterium. Lineage (GTDB taxonomy): Bacteria > Spirochaetota > Spirochaetia > Treponematales > Treponemataceae > Treponema_D. The sequence continues at coordinate 9,008 of CADBBB010000073.1, forward strand.
CAGGGATGGAAGTATTTGTCGTTTTGCGAAAGCGAGCAAAGTCCGTGGGGGAACAAAAGTTCCGATACCGCCGCCCGCGTTATTTTTTCCTCAACTTCTTTGGGAATGAAATTTTGGCCCGTGATTTTGGGAACTGTCACAAGCGCCAGCTGGTTTGGGCGGACGCGGAAGTCGGCGGCCTCGTCGCGCAAAACGCAGTCGGCCATTTTTTGTCCGTCGTAAAATTTTCCCAAAAATGAATTCTTTAGCTTGGCCGCCGTGTTTTCCCAAAGCGCGCGCTCTTCTTCCTTGCCCAAAAGGCTGGCCATCCGGGCGCCGCACAAAAGCGCCGTGAACCACAAGGCCTGAATGTCGTTGGCCCGGTTTCCGCGCGGACAAAAAGATTTTTCGCCAAAAATGCGCGCGTCCATCCATGTGTCCGCGTCGCCGTGCAATAAAAAGCCCGCCGAGTCTGTTCTAAGAGTTCTGTCGCATTCCAAGGCCAGCTGGACGGCGGGCCACATTTTTTCCAAAAATTTTTTGTCGCCCAAAAAGCGCGCGGTTTCCCAGGCTTCCCTGACAAACCAAAGCGTCGCGTCCGCCGTGTTGTAAATCGCGTCGCCGCTTCCCCTGTAAATGTTGGGAAGCCTTCCGTACGTCACGCTGCGGGGATTGGTGTCCTGAAAGGCCGTGAAATTTTCATAAAGAGTTTTTGCGCTTTGCGCGTTTCCGCTAAAAAGCAGCGCTCCGGGAACAGACAAAAATATGTCGCGGCCCCAATAGTCGCGGAACCAGGGAAGGCCCGCCCAAAGCGCGCGCGTCCTGTTCTTGTTCAAAAATTGCAGCGCGGAAAATTTTGTCCATTCAAGCGCGCGGTCATAAAGGCCGCCGTCTTTGGCGCCGACCAAGGCGGCGTTAAAGCTGGACTTTTCCAGCGTTTCTTGGATTTCTTTGCAATGCCGCGCGAAAGCCTTTTCTTTTAAAAAGCGCGCGGCGGCCTTTGTGGAGGCGCTGGGGGAGTGTTCCAAAGAAATGTAAATTTCGCCGGGCTTTTCAAAACTAACGACGCGCGCTTGCGCCGCCTTTTTTCCAAAAATTTTTGTCAGCTGCAAAAGTTCCGAGGCGAGCGGCTTTGAAATTTCCACAGGAAAGCTGGCCGCGAAGGCCTGGCCCTTGTCCAATTTTTTTGCCAAATCGATTGAAGGAAGCAAAACAAGAGCGGCCGCGCTTTTGTCAAAGTCAAGGCAGTCAAAATATAGCGCGTTTTCAAAAAGCGAGCAGACCACGTTGCGGCCGCCCAAAAATTCCACCTTAAAAAAAGCCGGCTCTACGCTTGTGGCCGCTCCGTCAAAGCGGGTCAAAAGTTTTTTGTAGCCGTCGCCGTTTTCAAAAACGCAAATGTCGTTCAACAAAACTTGGTTTTTGTAAACCAGTCCTTCGCCGTTTTGCGGGCAGTCGGCGGCCAGCGTCATGTAATTTTCATAGCCGTCCACGTAGCAAAACTTTTTTTCTTGGCTTGGCGAAAGTTCGATTCTCATAATGCGTCCAAAAAAGTGAATTTTGAACATATTTTATCAGTTTTGCGAAAAAAATCAAGCGATTTTGGCGAAAATCGAACAAAAAAAAGCGGACTGTTTTTGTAGGCAAATAAAAACGCGCGAAGCGGAGGGCAGACCCGCAAAAACACTCATTTTGCCCCTGCCGCGCCAGCGGCAGACGTAAATAGTTTCAAGGGGCAAAATGGGTGGAGCGACGATATCTAGCGGTTTTGCGGGGCGGACAGACGCTGGGAGCGTTTTTTTTATATACTTGTTCAAATTCCGCTTTATCTTTATACTTGTGGCGATGGCTGGCGTGAAAATACTTTTTGAGCTTTTTTGGACTTTCTTTAAAATCGGCGCGGTGACTTTTGGCGGCGGCATTTCCATGCTTCCGATAATCGACCGCGAGCTTTGCCAAAAAAAGCTTTGGCTCACCCAGGACGAGCTGATTGACTACTACGCGATAAGCCAGGCCACTCCGGGAATAATCGCCGTCAACGTGGCCACCTTTTGCGGCCACAAGCTTAAAGGCTCGCTGGGCGCGGCGGCGGCCACAATCGCGGTCGTGACTCCGTCCATAATCGTAATCAGCCTTTTGGCTTCCTGCATCAACACGGTGGAACAAATTCCTGTCATAAAAAAAGCGCTTATGGGAATAAACGTCGCGGTCGCGGCCAACTTGTCCTATTCGATAATCAAGCTTTCGGGAAAGACCGTCGCGTCGCTCTTTTCTTTTTTGCTGTTTGCCGCGGCCTTCGCGCTGGTTTATTTTTTTAAGGTCAATGTCGTCCTTGTGATTTTTTCGTCAGCCTTTTTGGGCGTCGCGATGCATTTGATTGGGGAACGGATTGCTGACAATTCCGCCGCGGGGGAGGGCAAGGAATGAGCGCGCCTTCCTTAATCGAGCTTTTTTGCATTTTCTTTTGCATAGGCCTTTTCACAATCGGCGGCGGCTTGGTGGCCATCACCAGCATGCAGCAAATTGTCGTGGGCCGCGGCTGGATTACAAGCGAAAAATTTTTCAACATGGTCGCCATCTCGGAAAGCACGCCGGGCCCGATCGGCGTCAACATGGCAACCTACATAGGCTACGAGTTCCACGGAACTTTTGGCGGAATCGTCGCCACGCTGGGAGAGGTTCTACCGTCATACATTTGCATAATTTTAATCGCCAAATTCTTTTCGCGCTTTCAGGAAAAGCCTGTAGTAAAGGCGGCCTTCAAGACTTTGCGGCCCGCCACAAGCGGAATCGTTTTGGTGGCCTGCGCCCAAGTTTTTACAATCGCGCTCCTAAACTTAAACGCCTTTTCTTCGGCGGCCGATTTTAGCCTTGACGCGCTCGCGGCCCTAATAAAATGGAAGAGCGTCGCCTTTTACGCCGCCGCCGTCTTGGCCTTGTTCTTTACAAAAGTCCACCCGATAGCGATAGTCTTGGCGGGCGCTCTTTTTGGAATCGTCTTTTTGTAAGTCGCCGGCCGTTCGATTCTCCCGGGAGCGTTTTGTCTTGCTTATAATTTTGTAAAATTCCACTAGCAAAAGAGCGAAAAGCGCGCTATAATGTATGCCATCACGCTTCATTGCGCGAACAGGAGATTGTATGAACGTTTCAAAAACACAAGACGGAAATTCAGTGACGCTTTTGGTTCAGGGCCGCGTTGACACTATGACCGCCCCGCAGCTTGAAAGCGAAATCCAAGCCTTGGAAGGCGCGGAAAGCCTTACGATAGACCTAAAGGATTTGGAATACATTTCGTCGGCCGGCCTCAGAGTTCTTTTGAGCGCGCACAAGGCCTATTCCAAAAAGGGCGGCTTGACCATCGCCAACCCCAACGATTCTGTGATGGAAATATTTGAAGTCACTGGCTTTAAGGAAATCCTCAACATAAAGTAATCCGCAAGGCTAAAATAGCGAAAAATTCCGCAAACAAAAAAGGCCGTCCTTTCGGACGGCCTTTTACGTCTGGTCAAGGCACGCTTGCGCTTAAAGCCTTGACTCAGCCGTTTTGCGGATTGAAATGAAATTTTCAATCCGCAATGTCCAATTAAAGATTAACTTAGAACGAACCGGCGACCGCCATAAAAAAAGTCCCGCCCAAAAAGAGCGGGACCCGTTCAATTGCAAAATCGCGTTAGAACGAACCAGCGACCGCAACGGCGCATGGCTAAAATCGAAGAACCGTTAAGAAAAATCGCGCGGCAGCGCGATTTTTTAGGTTCATCGATAGAACGCCTCGGAGCGAGACTAGCGAGCGACGGCCACAGCTTGCTGTGGCTTGCGCAAAAAAAAGGCCTTGTCGTAGTGACAAGGCCTTTTCGGTTTACAAAAACCTTAGAAAGAACCAGCGACCGCAACCGCGCAAGCCACAGTGCAGCCTACCATCGGGTTGTTGCCCATTCCCATAAAGCCCATCATTTCTACGTGGGCGGGAACAGAAGAGCTTCCTGCGAACTGCGCGTCGGAGTGCATTCTTCCGAGCGTGTCGGTAAAGCCGTAAGAGGCAGGGCCGGCGGCCATGTTGTCCGGGTGCAAAGTGCGTCCCGTTCCGCCGCCAGAAGCTACAGAGAAGTACTTCTTTCCGGCGAGCAAGCGCTCTTTCTTGTATGTTCCGGCAACCGGGTGCTGGAAGCGGGTCGGGTTGGTGGAGTTTCCTGTGATGGAAACGTCAACGTCCTCGTGCCACATGATGGCGACGCCCTCGCGAACGTCGTCGGCGCCGTAGCACTTAACGATGAGGCGGTCGGGGTTTGAGCCATAGGGAACTTCCTTAACGACTTTGAGAGCCTTGTCGGTTCCCTGTCCGTTAAAGTAGTCAAATTCAGTCTGAACGTAAGTAAAGCCGTTGATGCGGCTGATGATCTGGGCGGCGTCCTTTCCAAGGCCGTTCAAGATTACGCGAAGCTTGTTCTTGCGAACCTTGTTGGCGTTGGCGGCGATTTTAATCGCTCCTTCGGCGGCGGCGAAAGACTCGTGTCCGGCCAAGAAGGCAAAGCACTGTGTCTCTTCGCTGAGCAAGCGGGCGCCCAAGTTTCCGTGGCCAAGTCCAACCTTGCGGTCGTCGGCAACAGATCCGGGCAAGCAGAAAGCCTGCAAGCCCTTTCCGATGTTGGCGGCGGCTGTGGAACCAGTCTTGTCGCCGGACTTTTCGGCTTCCTTGATCGCGATGGCGCTTCCCAAAACGTAAGCCCATTTGGCGTCTTCAAAACAAATCTGCTGCGTTGACTGGCAGATTTCGTAGGGGTCAAAGCCGCGGGCCTTGCAAAGTTCGCGGGCCTCGTTCAAGCCGGCTTCGCCTTCTTTAAATCCGTATTCTTTAAGAGCCTTGTTCACCTGAGGAATTCGGCCTTCAAAATCTTCAAACAATGCCATAGTCTATTCCTCCTGATTACTCTTTGCGGGGGTCAATGAGCTTGACCATGCCCTGGTCGGCTGTTACGCGTCCGTAGTGAGTGCGGGCGCCTTCGATGGCTTCCTGAGCGGGCTTTCCGGCCTTGAGGGCGTCCATCAATTTTCCAAAGTTGATGCAGTTGTAGCCGATGATCTGGTTGTCCTTGTCAACGGCGCAAGTCTCAACGTAGCCTTCTGTCATTTCCAAGTAGCGGGGGCCAGTCTTGCGAGTGGCGAACATAGTTCCAACCTGAGAGCGCAAGTTCTTTCCGAGGTCTTCCAAAGAGGCTCCGACCTTGAGTCCGTCCTTAGAGTAGGCTGACTGGGTGCGGCCGTAAACGATCTGCATGAAAAGTTCGCGCATGGCGGTGTTGATCGCGTCGCAAACCAAGTCTGTGTTCAAGGCTTCGAGCAAAGTCTTGCCAATCAAGATTTCGCTGGCCATGGCGGCTGAGTGAGTCATTCC